>NZ_JBEOWK010000016.1:96176-274544 GCF_040295985.1 Streptosporangium sp. NPDC002524
ACGTAGGCGGCCTCGGAGATGGCCAACGCCCGCTCCAACAGCGGCACCCCCTCACCCGGCCGCCCCAGAGCAAGAAAGCTGGCCGCGAGATTCCCCAACCGGGTGGCGACGGTGGGATGGTCGGGACCGTAGGCGGCCTCGGAGATGGCCAACGCCCGCTCCAACAGCGGCACCCCCTCACCTGGCCGCCCCAGAACATGGAAGCTGCCCGCGAGGTTACTCAACCGGATAGCAACATCGGGATGATCAGGACCGTAAGCAGTCTCGGCGATGGCCAACGCCCGCTGCTCCAACGGCACCGCCTCCCCCAGCCGCCCCAAATCACGGAAGCTACCCGCGAGATTCCCCAGCAAGGTGGCAACATCGGGATGATTGGAACCATGAGCGATCTCGGCGATGGCCAACGCCCGCTGCTCCAACGGCACCGCCTCCCCCGGCCGCCCCAGATCACGGAGGCTACCCGCGAGGTTCCCCAGCCGGATAGCGACGTCGGGATGATCGGGACCGTAGGCGGCCTCGGAGATGGCCAACGCCCGCTCAAACAGCGGCACCCCCTCACCCGGCCGCCCCAGAGCAAGAAAGCTGTCCGCGAGGTTCCCCAGCCGGATAGCGACGTCGGGATGATCGGGACCGTAGGCGGCCTCGGAGATGGCCAACGCCCGCTGCTCCAAGGGCACCGCCTCCCCCGGCCGCCCTAAAGTACGGAAGCTGTCCGCGAGGTTCCCCAGCCGGGTGGCGACGGTGGGATGGTCGGGGCCGTAGGCGGCCTCGGTGATGGCCAACGCCCGTTCGAACAGCCGCACTGCCTCATCCGGCCGCCCTAGAACACGGGAGCTGGCCGCGAGGTTGCTCAACCGGGTGGCGACGTCGGGATGGTCGGAACCGTAGGCGGCCTCGGAGATGGCCAACGCCCGCTGCTCCAACAGCACCGCCTCCCCCGGCCGCCCCAGAGCACGGAAGCTGCCCGCGAGATTCCCCAGCAAGGTGGCAACATCGGGATGGTCGGAACCGTAGGCGGCCTCGGTGATGGCCAACGCCCGCTGCTCCAACGGCACCGCCTCCCCCGGCCGCCCCAAATCACGGAAGCTACCCGCGAGATTCCCCAGCAAAGCGGCCACGGCGGGATGGTTGAGGCCGTAGACGGTCTCGGCGATCGCTAGCGCCCGCTGGGCGAGATCGTGGGCTCGTTGATGCTGACCTTGCACCCGAGTGAAGATGGTGGCCTGGTTGAGGATGAGGCCGAGTTCGATAGGTTCGGCTCTGTGCCGGTGGCAGGAGGTCAGAGCATCGATGTGGGGCATCAGATCGCGCCAGATCGGCCAACCACTGACGTTAGAGTCCGGATCGGAAGGTAGCGCCCGATACATCCATGTCAGGGCAGCGCGGCGGGCGACGTGCTGGCGGAGATCGTCGTAGTCCAGGCCATGGAGGATCACGGATTGGAACAGTCGGTGCATGCTGATCGTCTCAGCCTCGTCCACTCCAAACCGGGTGATCATGCTGTAGGAGGCCAGTACTCCCAACGCCTCATCCCACCCTTCCTCGCCGTTTTCCGTGACCTCATCCCGGTGATCGCCGGGTGGGAGGACGTCAAGCAGGAGGCGAGGAATGTCATCGGGGGCATAACAGGCCAGCACCCGCAGAAGATGTTCGGTGGCCAGGCCGGCGCGTTGGTCATGGCCTTGTAGTGCTGTCAGGTGATGGTGCCACAGTCGAGCCATGATTCGCTCAGCCTCGCCGCCGTGCGGGAATCGCGCGTGCGTCTGCGCGGGCTCCTCGCGCAACTGCCGCAGGTAGCGGGTAGGGCTACAGCGTTGCTGGTGCATGTAGGCCGCCGCCTGCTCCAGCGCCAGCGGCAGATACCCCAGCTCGGCCGCGATGGTCTCCAGGTCGACCATTTGATCATGACTGAGCAGCTGGGACTGCTCGATGATCACGCGCATCAGATCCAGCGCCGACACGCTGTCCAGCACAGGCAGCGCCACGGAGGTCAAGCCCTGCCAATAGACATCTCGCCGGGTGGTGATCACCAGGTGGCCAGCTGATAGCCGGTTCAAGTGCGGCCGGATGTCGTCGGGATCTTCGACGTTGTCCAGCACCACCAGCCAGCCGGGGTGGGCCTGTAGCCAGTCCATCGCCCAGGTGGCAGCTTGCTCGACGTCGCCAATCAGGCCGACCGGTGGATGGAGCGCCGTGGCCAGGGCGGCCAGGCCCTGGTGCAGATTGCGTGGAGAGTCGGCGGTAATCCACCACGCCACCGGGTAGCGATCCTGGTAGATGTGGGCGTACTGGCGGACCAGCTCGGATTTGCCCACCCCACCCATGCCGTACAGCACCTGGCGTACCACCACCGGCGCCCCCTCACCGGTCAGCATCCCCTGCAGTCGTTCCAGTGCCTGTCCACGGCCGACAAATTGCCAGGCCCGCGGCGCCTCCATGCGGCGTACCGGCTCGTGTGGCCGGACATGGACCTGCCGAGCGGGAAGCAGACTGCCCGGCTCCAGACGGGGCGCATAGATCGGCGAATGATCCCCGGTAGTGGTCGGACCGATGTCACCTCCTGCGGCCACTGCCTTCGTTCCTGATGCGGTGATCGCAAGTTCCGGTGGGGTCTTCGGCATATCAAGCAGGAGTGATGGGAGACTGATCGCCTGTGGTAACCGAGCCGGTGATATCGCGCCCGGCTGCTACCGCTCCCTTTCCTGATGCGGTGACCGTGGTGGTGAAAGTGCGGACGGTGGCGGCCTCAGCCTGCTCCAGCAGGGCCCGCACCTGAGCTGCTAGCTCCGGATCAGCCGTCAGAAGTTTTTTGATCTGTACCCGCAATACCGCCTGAAGATCCTCATTGGCCGGATCAGCGGCCAGCTCCGCCACTGCCTCGGGTACCTCTTTCCCCTCGGGAGTTACGCCAAAGATGCGTTGTAGCAGCGCACGTCCCCATCCGACCGTGGCATCAGCAGCCTCCTCATTGGCCCTGGCCAGCACCGCGCCACCATAGGCAGCGACCGCCGCTGTGGCATACGGCGACACCTCCTGGACCAGGCTCACCAGATCCCCGCTCATGCTCTTCATCCCTCCCTACACGCCATGACGCCCCTTGATGGCATTCCTCATGGCCATCCATCACCATGAACGACTCTAATTACCAAACCCAGCCAACACCGGCAAAGCGTCAACTTCGATCTACTCTGCGTCATCCAGTGGCAAGGCTCGACGAAGGAGGGCCGCGGCAGCCGATCGCCCCGACCGGCTACGGCTAGCGCCGAAGTGAGCGATCGTCACGGCCGCCACCATGACGACACCGACGAGAAGCTTCCTTATCTCACAAGGTTGTCGCCTAGCGATCGAAAGTGCGTGGGCGGCGCTGGTCGCGACCGGCCGAAGAGCCGCAGCGCGGCCAGCGACCGCCTACGCGCGGCGATACGCCGAAGGCGGATCGCCTTTAAAGACGTAGAGAAAGTTCTCATCCGAAGCAGGCGAACTTCGATGGCCTTGAACGCATAGTGGCTCGCGACGGTCTCACCTGCTGCTTCACAGGTTGCCGCTGAGCGGGCCGCCGTGGTCGCGGGTCAAGCCGACGAACACCAGGGCTACTTCAATCTCGCCGATACGCCGTGGCCCCAGGCCCCAGATCTGGTCGAGCTGGCGTGTGCGCAACAGCGTGATCACGTCTGCGACCGTGTCGGGCCGGTCGAACGGAGCACCGCATGCTTGGGTGAGCGGGTTGTAGGCCCTGGCGGACAGCACGGGCTTGAGGCACTCGATCGGGCAGGCCGGTGTGATCGCGTGAGGGATACGGGTCATCGCCGCGGTTGAGGTCTGGTCATGGGGCGGCGTGACTGGAAGCGCTCGACGCGGGCGGCGAGTTCCTCGGCGGTGTCGGCGGTGAGCGTGGTCTTACGGCCCTGGAGGGCGAACCACCGGTACGCGAACGGGTTGCAGAGGAACGCCCAGGCGGGGAACCGCTCGCGGAGAGCGCGTAGCGCTGGGGGCGCGGTGCTCATGGAGAGGGCGGGGGTAGCTCGACCCATACCGTTCGGCCGGCGGCGTCGCCCTTGACTCCCCATGCGCTGGTGAGAGCGGTCACGAGGTAGAGCCCTCGTCCGCCTTCGCGGTTGGGGGTGGGGAGGCCGAACGCGGCGGGGCCGCCCTGGTCGGCGATCTCTATGTAGGCAGTGCCGTCGGGATGGCGCTTGACGATCGCGGTGAAGAGTCCGCTCGGTTGTCCCGTACGCGTGTGCTCGACGGCGTTGGTCGCCAGTTCGCTGGCGATGAGTTCGGCGTCCGGGTGGTCGGGGAGGTGAGCCTTCACGAAGCGGCGGGCCGCGCGCACCTGTTCCTTCTCTCCGGGAAAGGTCCGGTGCCATCTTCCAGCGCCTTCACAGCTGTCTGAGGGTGGGGTCATCGTCGGCTCACCTCGCGATCAAGCAGGTCAGGGGCAACTCACCATGTGACTGATACTTAAAGTACGAGTACAGTACTTATAGTGCAAGCCACTTGGGGTACTTGCACCGCACAATAAGTACTGATCTCGTAGAGGCTCCGACGAAGGAGGACACCCATGTTCGGTCTGATGGTCCGATTCACCTGCAAGGACGAGGCAACCGCCGAGGCGTTCGATCAGCTGGTCGGCGAGACCATCGAGAAGATCCGCGACGGTGAGTCGGGGACGCTGGTGTACGCATCGCACCGGGTCGACGGCCAGCCGCTCCAGCGGATCTTCTACGAGCTCTACCGGGACCGTGCGGCCTTCGACACCCACGAGGAGCAGGAGCACACCCGGCGGTTCCTGGCCGCCCGGGAAGTACTGCTGGCCTCGACCGAGGTCGACTGGCTGACCCTCCAGACCGGTAAGGGAACGGCGGGGTGAGCACCGAATATCAGAGAGCCCTGGGGCGGCGCATCGCCCAGGAACGCAAGCGGCGCGGCCTGTCACAGCCGGAGCTGGCGCGGCTGGTCGATCGGTCGGTGGCGTGGATCTCGCAGGTGGAGCGCGGGGTTCGCAAGGTCGATCGCATGTCGGTCCTGGAGAAGGTCGCCGAGGCTCTCGACATCCCGCTGTCAGAGCTGGCCGCAGAGGCACCGGTGGTCGCCGCCTCCGCTGAAGAGATCCCGGGAACGGCCGGTCTGCGCCTGGTGCTGTCGGGGGCTCACTCCTTGCGCGCCATGCTGCACTCGGCACCGGTCCCAGCCACGTCGGAGATCCAGCCGCGGGTCGACCGAGCCTGGGAGCTGACACATGAGAGCCGGTATGTGGAGCTGGCCGACCTGCTGCGGGGTCTGATACCCGCACTGGAGACCGCCGCTCGATCGGCTCCCGAGGAGCGGCGGGCAGAGCTGTTCGAACTGCTCGCGGTGACCTACCAGGCGTGCTCGGCGGCGCTCGCCAAGCTCGGTGAGCCCGAGGCCGCGTGGATCGCCGCTGATCGGGCGATCGTCGCCGCGGAACGGGCGGGCAACCCGCTGATGATGGCGGCCGGCGCCTTCCGGCTCGGCTTCGTCTTCCTGGGCGCGCGCCACTTCGACCAGGCGGAGGAGACGGCTCGTACTGCCGCCGAGGCGCTGTGGTTCATGGTCGACGAGGGCAAGCCCGAGGCCATGTCGCTGTGGGGCGGACTTACCCTGCAGCGGGCCGTGGCCGCTTCCCGGCTGAACGAAGCGGACACCGCGTACCAGCACCTGGCGCGGGCTCGCGAGGTCGCGGAGCGGATGGAAGAGGGGCGCAACGACTACAACACCGAGTTCGGTCCGGCCAACGTCGCGCTTCACGAGGTGGCGGTGGCGGTCGAGCTGGGAGACGCCGGTCACGCGCTCCGAGTCGGGACGGCGGTCGACACCTCGCCGCTTTCGAGTGAGCGGCGCGCTCGGCTCCAAATAGACCTTGCCCGCGCGCACGCCCAGCGTCGACAGGTCGAAGAGGCCGTATCCGCACTGCTGGAGGCCGAGGCCATCACACCGGAGCAGATAAGGAACCACCGAATCACCTACCGGCTGGTGTCCGATTTGCTGACCATGCAAGACCCGCCCTCGCCTGAGCTGCGGGAACTCGCCGACCGAGTGGGAGTGTAGAAAAAGCACGCGCACTCTTTGGGAAGGGTTACAGAAACGCCTGGAACTATCCGTTCCGGGCGTTCACTGTTGCATGAGCCGTGCCCTTACGTCCTCTGGGAGGAGGGGAAGATAGTCATATCGAAGATCATCTAACTTTGTGCGCACCCATTGAGCCCCATGATCATCAGGCTCAAGCTTCCGCAAGTGGAATCTCAGACTCTCAACCGCTCGCCGCTCTCGCTCCCGATCACTTCCCGGCCTGAAGTCGCCCGGAAGGTTGTGGCAGATGTTAGCGATCATCCTTATGCGGTCGATGCGGCTGAGCGGGCTACTGAGCTTCTCACCATCCTGCAACTCCCGGCGCACGATGTGCGTCGTGGCGCGTATCTCCATGAACCCTCGGCCCATCAGATAGCGCACCGCGGTCTGAGCCGACGGATGCGCCTGCCGACGTCGCAGGAGCCGCCAGCCCATTATTTGCTCCCTCAATGAAAAGCGCGTTGTCGTCAAGCACAACAAAAAGCGCCCCGGCCATAAGTGGCTCGGGGCGTTTGTACAGGTACTTAGTTGGTGGTCAGGGGCGGGGTCGAACCGCCGACCTTCCGCTTTTCAGGCGGACGCTCGTACCGACTGAGCTACCTGACCTCGGTGGTGGATCGAACACCTACCAGAGCGGTCCTGACGGGACTTGAACCCGCGACCTCCACCTTGACAGGGTGGCGAGCACTCCAAACTGCTCTACAGGACCTTGCTTCCGGGGCTTTTGTCCCGGTCGTTCTTGCCTCGCTTAGCCTACCAGTTTTCCGGAGGTCTTCGACCTGCCGTTTCCCTGGCGAGCCTTGGCTCGGCCGTGCCCCCAACGGGATTCGAACCCGTGTCGCCGCCTTGAAAGGGCGGTGTCCTAGGCCACTAGACGATGGGGGCTCGAGACTCTCGTCTCGTTCCGTCGCCGTCTTCCGCTGGAGACCTCTGAAGCATAGGGGACTTTTGCCCCCGATGCCAAAGCGGTTTGCGGCCTACGGCGTCGGTGTGACGGTGACCGACCCCGTCGGAGACGGGGCGATCGTCGGCACAGGAGAAATTGTACGGCCAGGGTCGGTCTCAACGTGACGCTGGATCTGAACCGACTGCTCGCCGAGCCCTCCCAGGGTGATGTCGTCCCAGGCCCGCAGGCGGTGCGTGTCGGCGTCGAAGTACAGAACGGAGGCCTCGACGGGGGTGGGCTCGTCGTGTTCCAGGGCGCGGAGACCGGCCCCGCCGGTGGATCCCTGGACCAGGACGCGGGTGCCGGAGGGCAGCAGTTCGGTGGATCGCTGGTGGGAGTGGCCGGTGAGGACCATCGGGACCGCGCCGGAGAAGCCCCCGGCGATCGTCGGGTCGTGGACGGCGACCAGGTCGACCTGCTTGGGCAGCTTCGCCAGCTCGGCGGCGCGCGAACGGCCCAGGGCCGCGAGCGATTCGAGGTTGGAGTCGACGGAGACGGATTTGTCCGGGGTGAACCGGGGGTCGCCCATGCCGTAGATCCGCAGCCCCGCCACGGTCTTGGTCTCGCCGTCGAGGACGACCGCGCCCTTCTGCCTGGCCACGGCCCGCTGGGTGGTCACGGAGTCGTGGTTGCCCCTGACGAAGACGTACGGGACGCCGAAGGTGCCGATCTCCTCGGTGAACCTGTCCTCGGGCCCGGTGCCGTGGTCGGTCAGGTCGCCGGTGTCGATGATCGCGTCGATCTTGAACTGGGCGGTGACCGAGCGGATGAGGTTCCAGGCGATGGGGCTGAGGTGGATGTCGGAGACGTGCAGCACCCGGATGGAGGTGGGGTCGGCGTCGTAGACCGGCAGGGCGGAGACGACGTCGTAGAGCTGGGAGACGTTGTTGACGAGCTTGGCGAGCTGGACCCGGTAGGACTCGAACCTGGTCACGATCGACTCGGCGTCGCCGACGAGGGACGGCGCGCCGGCCAGCAGGCCGGTGTACTTGGGTTCCACCACGGAGTCCGGCCGGAAGGTCAGGGCGATCGCGGCACCCGTACCGGCGATCGCGACGGTGACGCCCAGCAGGCCCGCCAGGGCCGGTCCCGGCCGGCGGAAGACGATCAGGGAGGTGACCAGGGCGCCCGTCAGGCCGCAGAGCGCGGCGCGCAGGATCAGCGTCCTGACCCCGGCGCCCAGCTCCTCCTCCAGGAGCGCGGGGAGCCGGTCGGCGGAGAACCTCGGGTCGTCCAGGAATCCGCGGGCCCGGTCGGGGTTGATGTTCTCCAGGGTCACCCGGAGGCTGACCGGGGCGTCATGGGTGTCGAACAGGAGTGTGCCGAAAGGGTGAGCGTCGACGACGGTCTCCCCGGCCCACGAGGGCTCGGCCGACATGCCGAGCTCCACCGGGCCGACGTTGGACCGTACGGCCCCGCCCAGCATGATGCCGAGCCAGGCACCGGCCAGGGCGACGGCGGCGACGACCAGGCCGCGGGCGATTCGCCCGGTGACGACACGACGGGCGGCACGACGGGCTCCCTGGGTCCAATCAGCGAATTTCATGCGCCTCCACCTCTACCCGGGATCACGGGGCAGAATGACGGGTGTGATCGAGATCTCGCGGGAGAAGTTCGAGGAACTCGTGGCCGAGGCTCTGGACACCATTCCCCCCGAGCTGACGAAAGTCATGGACAACGTGGTGCTCGTCGTCGTCGACGATCCCCCCGAACCGGATCTCCTGGGCCTCTACACGGGTATTCCGCTCACCGAGCGGGGCGAGTGGTACGCAGGAGTGTTACCCGACCGGATCGAGATCTACCGCAACCCCATCTGTTCCATCTGCGAGACCGAGGACCAGGTCATCGAAGAGGTGCAGATAACCGTTGTTCATGAGATCGCCCACCATTTCGGCATCGACGATGACCGGTTGCACGAGCTGGGCTGGTAAGTAACCCAAGTAAGCCCGCACGGCACGTCAAAGCCCTCCTTTCCGGAATGTCGCCGCTTATCATTACAGTTTGCATGCGCTTGATTGCTTTCGGTTGCGCGGCGGCCCTGCAGCAGGCACCGTAGGTTACACAGTGAACACCCACAGTCAGTGTGCCTGCGAGCTCAGCGGAGTCCTATGGCGGCGACCAAGTCCGGCCGACTACCCGGGCGGCATCGCCGTCCGGCGGAACGCCAAGCGACCTACGGCGAGGTCATCGCCATCAGGGAGTTCCGCGCGCTCTGGCTCGGCCAGGGGCTTTCCCTCCTGGGCGACCAGCTCTCCCGGGTGGCGCTGTCCGTCCTGGTCTTCGAGCGGACGGACTCGCCCCTGGCGACGGCGTCGGTCTACGCCCTGACCTACCTGCCGCCGATCATCGGCGGACCGCTCCTCGCCGGGCTCGCCGACCGCCACGCCCGCCGGCGCATCATGATCGCCTGCGACCTGCTCCGGGCCCTGCTGGTCGCGATCATGGCGGTTCCCGGCGTCTCGTTCACCGCGCTGTGCGTGCTGGTCTTCTGCGTCGTACTGCTCAGCGCGCCGTTCTCCGCCGCGCGGGCGGCCCTGCTGCCGGAGCTGCTGGAGGGCGACCGCTACGTGGCGGGCTCGGCCCTGCAGAACATGACCAACCAGGGCGCGCAGATGCTCGGCTTCGCCGTCGGCGGCGTCCTGATCATGGGAATGGGCCCGTACCGCGCGCTCGCGCTGGACGCGGCGACCTTCCTCGCCTCCGCGCTCATCATCGTCTCGGGGGTACGGCGGCGTCCCGCCCCCATCCCCGCCGACGAGAACCGTCCCTCCATGTGGACGATGACCCGCGCCGGCGCCAGGCTGGTCTTCGGCGACCCCCGGCTGCGTACGCTGGTGCTCTTCGCCTGGCTCTGTGGCTTCTACGTGCTGCCCGAGGGGATCGCGACCCCGTACGCCGACGAGCTGACCGGGAATCCCCAGGAGCTCTCGCTCGTCACCGGCCTGCTGATGGGCGCGATGCCCACCGGTACGGTCGTCGGCGCGTTCCTGTACAGCCGCTACGTCAGCCCATCGAACCGGCTGCGGTCGATGGGCTGGATGGCGATGCTGACCTGCGCGCCGCTGATCCTGTGCGCCGCGCAGCCACCGCTTCCTGTGGTGCTGCTGCTGTGGTTCGTGTCCGGCCTGGGCGGGGCCTACCAGCTCGCGGCCAACGCCGCCTTCGTGCAGTGCGTCCCCGCCGAGCAGCGGGGACAGGCCTTCGGCCTGGTCCAGTCGGGCCTGCTCGCCTCCCAGGGCGTCGGCATCCTGATCGGCGGTGCCGCGGCCGACCGTCTCGGCCCAGAGACGGTGGTCGCACTGGCCGGCGCGACCGGGCTCGCTCTGGCGGCCGCGCTGGCCGTGCTCTGGAGGGGTTCCCGCAGGGAGATCATCGAGAGGGTTCGCGCGGAGGCGACCTCCTGACTCACACCTGGGGGCGGGTGTCGTCGTCCTGCCGCGGCGCCGTGCCGTACGGGGCGTGGGGGGCGACGGGCGGGGCGGGCGGGAAGGGGGCCTCGTGGGTGGTGGTGGGGTACTCCGGGGCCGGCTGGTACGGCGCGCGGTCCTGGCCGGCGACCTTGCCGGCGGCCTTGCTGGTGGCCTTGGCCCAGCTCTGCTCGGCCTTGGTCCTGGCGTCCACCCAGATCGGGTTGTCCTTGTTCTTGTCGATCACGTCCTGCAGGACCGACCTGTCCTTGTTCTCGTCGGGCAGGAGCACCCAGCCGATCGCGTAGACGGCCACCCCGAGGCCACCGAAGAAGGTGGCGATGGCGAGGGCCGCCCGGATGATGTTGGGGTCCACCCCCACGTAGCGTCCGAGGCCGGAGGCCACGCCCGCGACGATGCGCCCGTCCCTGGTCCGCTGGAGTCTCTTGACACCGGTGAAGTCGTTTTCGTTCATGTCCTCAGACTGCCCGAGGGGGGACGTTCCTCACATCGGGATTCCCCCTGGCACGACCCTGACATACACCCCGCCCCCGGCCGAACGTGACCCTGACCTCCGTCCCACCCGTACCGGTAATACCCTGACAGGGCCGAAGAGAGAGGGAATCTCATGGACGATCTCCTGCGCATCGACGACACGCTCTCCGAGGAGCAGCGCCTCATCCGCGACACCGTACGGGACCTCGTCGCGGACCGGATCCTCCCCCACGTCGGCGACTGGTTCGAGGAGGCGGCCTTCCCCGCCCGCGAGCTCGCCCCGGCCCTCGGCGCGCTCGGCGTGCTGGGCATGCACCTGGAGGGGTACGGCTGCGCGGGCCTCGACGCCGTCTCGTACGGCGTGGCGTGCCGCGAGCTGGAGGCGGGGGACTCCGGGCTGCGGTCGTTCGTGTCCGTGCAGGGCTCGCTCGCGATGTTCCCGATCTGGAAGTACGGCTCCGAGGAGCAGAAGGACGAGTGGCTCCCCCGGATGGCCGCGGGCGAGGTGATCGGCTGCTTCGGCCTGACCGAGCCCGACCAGGGCTCCGACCCCGCGGGCATGCGCACCCACGCCAAGCAGGACCCCTCGGGCGACTGGGTCCTCAACGGCTCCAAGATGTGGATCACCAACGGCTCCATCGCCGACGTCGCCGTGGTCTGGGCGCAGACCGAGGACGGCGTCCGCGGCTTCGTGGTGCCCACGGACACCCCGGGCCTCACCGCCCCGGAGATCCACCGGAAGATGTCCCTGCGGGCCTCGGTGACCTCCTCGCTGTACTTCGACGACGTCCGGCTGCCCGCGTCCGCCGCGCTGCCCGGGGTGCGCGGCCTGAAGGGCCCGCTGTCGTGCCTGTCGGAGGCCCGTTTCGGCATCGTGTGGGGGGTGGTGGGCGCCGCCCGCGCCTGCCTGGAGTCGGCCGTCGACTACTCCACCTCCCGCGTCCAGTTCGGCAGGCCCATCGGCGGCTTCCAGCTGACCCAGGAGAAACTCGCCTGGATGTACGTCGGCCTGGGGCAGTCACAGCTCACCGCCCTCCACCTGGGCCGCCTCAAGGACGCCGGGACCCTCACCCCGCGCCAGGTCAGCTTCGGCAAGCTCGCCAACGTCCGCGCCGCCCTGGACATCGCCCGCCAGGCACGCTCCATCCTGGGCGGCAACGGCATCACGCTGGAGTATCCGGTGATCCGGCACATGAACAACCTGGAGAGCGTCCTGACGTACGAGGGGACGGAGGAGATCCACACACTCGTACTCGGCGAGGCCCTCACCGGCATCCCCGCCTACCGCTGACCCTCTTCCCTCTCCCTCCCCGCCGATCTTCCCGGGGACTCATCGGCGGGGGTCGCCTCCGGGACTCACCGGCGAGGGCCTCCTTCGGGACTCACCGGCGACGGGGCGGCGCCGGAGAATCCCCAGGGACTCATGGCGGCGAAGACACCGCTGGGGGATCTCCTCCGGGACCTATCGCCGACGGGGGTGCCGCTGGGGCAGCCCGGAGGGACGCCACTCGGGGGTCTGTGCCGCCCTGCCGAGCTCCTCCTCCCAGGAGACGCCCGCACGCAGGTAGAAGCGGAGCAGCTCGGCGCTGGCGCGGGCGTCGGCCAGCGCGGCGTGCGCGCCGAAGAGCGGGATGCCGGCGCGCTCGCAGCACGCGGCGAGCGTCCACCTGCCGTCGGGGATGAAGGCGGGTGCCAGCCGCTGCGTGCACAGGGTCTCGCTCACCCACTCGCTGCCCGGGAGGCTCCGGAGGAAGCGCAGGTCGAAGGAGGCGTTGTGGGCCACCAGGACCCGGCCGGCGACCCGCTGCCAGATGTCGTCCAGCAACTCCTCGATCACCGGGGCGCCCTGGACCATCGCGTTGGTGATGCCGTGGACGTGGACGGCCCCGGTGCCGCGCCGGGGGTCGACCAGCGAGTGCCACTCGTCGACGGTCTCACCCCGGGCGTCCAGCGAGACGAGCGCGATCTCGCAGATCCGGTCGCCCCTCGACGGCGAGAAACCTGTGGTCTCCACATCGACCACGACATACCCTGGGCGCGTGGAGACAGGAGAGGTGAGGGCGGGCTCAAGCCCCGAGCTCGTCATGCCTGCCACTCTAGGAGCCGCTCCCGCCTCCCACCGGCCGTTCCGCAAACAGATGACCATGAATGGGCCTGGCGACGGACGTTAGTGGACACTATCCTCGGTACGCTGTCACCTGCGGGGCGTTAGCTCAATGGTTAGAGCTGCGGACTTTTAATCCGTAGGTTCTGGGTTCGAGTCCCAGGCGCCCTACCCCAACCAACTGGGCAGACTCCCCTTTTGCCATGATCGGGAAGTCTGCCCGGTTGCATTTTCAGTTGCGGTTATGACCGGCCCGTTGCCGTCAGCCGTCCCACAGCGCTCGCCCTATCCGGCCCGCCGCCTCGTCGGAGTCTCCGCAAAACCCGGCGCGGTTCAGGCTTGGGTGAGCCGGGCGGCTTGGACGCCCGAGCCGACCACCACGGCGACCAGCGCCGCAGTGCCGATCGCTTCGGTGGCTACGCGTCGCCCCAGCGGGACGACGGCAGCGCTCATGCGCCGACTCGCGTCGCGACAGGGGCCTGGAGCAGGGCCGACAGGCGGTTCAGCGCGACGGGCTGCACCCAGTAGTACACCCAGGTACCGCGCCGCTCCGAGCCGACCAGTCCGGCCTCTCGCAGCACCTTCAGATGGTGGGAGATCGTCGGCTGGGACACGTCGAACGGGCCGATCAGGTCACACACGCATGCTTCGCCGCCCTCGTGGGAGGCGATCAGCGACAGCAGCCGCAGCCGGACCGGATCAGACAGCGCCTTGAACATCCGCGCCACGTCGGTTGCGTCCGCTTCGCCCAAGGGTTCGCGGGTCATCGGCGCGCAGCACGCCTGATCAGGCTGAAGAACCGGCAACACCTGTTTCGACATGTGCCTATATTGACGGATATCTAATCAGATGACAATCTCCCTTGTATCGACACTCATCGATACAAGACCGTCCGGAATGGGAGACCGCCATGTCCCGAGTCCAGCTCGCCCTACGCGTCGCCGACCTGGAAGGCTCGATCGCCTTCTACTCCAAGCTGTTCGGCACCGAACCGGCCAAGCGCCGCCCCGGCTATGCCAACTTCGCCGTTGCCGAGCCCCCGCTGAAGCTGGTCTTGATCGAAGGCGAGGAAGGCCACGACACCCGCCTAGACCACCTCGGTGTCGAGGTCGACGACACCGGCGACGTGACCGCGGCAACCCGGCGGCTCAAAGACGCCGGACTCGCCACCTTCGAGGAGAACGACACCTCGTGCTGCTATGCCCTGCAGGACAAGGTCTGGGTCCACGGCCCCGGCGCCGAGCCCTGGGAGGTCTATGTCGTCAAGGCCGATGCCGACACCCTCGGCAAGTCCACCACCCCTGAAACCCAGGAGGCGCCCTGCGTCTGCGGGCGGGCAACCGACCAGAGCGCCGACGAGACCGCCGAGCAGGCCCAGCCGGTCACCGTCAGCGCGAACTCCGGATGCTGCTGACCATCACAGTCGTACCGCGATCACCGCCGAATTGTTCTTATGGGTATCGAGACGGCGACGTGGCGCGCCGCCGTACGGCCCGCGCCGCACCCGACCAGCGCGCCGCACCGCCACCTGACCGAGATTCACTCCCCGCCCTACCAATGAAGGGCACGATTCCTGAAGATCAGCGGCATCTGACGCCATTTGCTCATCGAAGGAACCGTGCCTTTTTCACGTCATCACTGATTACTGTGTCCGATGAGCGCCGAGTCGCGGACATATTTCACGAACGGCGGGATCGAAGATCAGTGGATCCCGCATCAAGAGAATGCGGGATGTTCGGTGCGTGGCCGTGCCCTAGATCCTCTCGCACGCATTGCCGATCACCGCGAACGACCCGTCCGCGCCGGGGCTCATGCGGTCGACCGTGTCGCAGGTGTAGGTGCTCCCGACGATGGAGAAGGAGACTTGATTCGCAACGCCGTTGTCGTTGGTGCGACAGTGGGTGCCCACGATTTCGCGTTCGGTGTTGCTCTCGAAAGGTCCGTTTTGGCAGGTGTCCTGCGGGGCGGGCGCGGCGGCGTGGGCGGAGGGCGCGAAAGCGAAGGCGGCTGCGGCTGTAGCTGTGGCTGTGGCTACGGCCAGAACGGCATGCCGGACAGCGGGGAACATGGCGAACTCCTCGTGGTAGGTCTGATCGAGCATCTTCGCCGTAAGTTATATCTTGACTACTCTGAGTAACAAAGCATTTCGACCGGCCACTCATGGTCGCCTCATGACGGCTGAGCTCCGAGGGTGATCGGGGCGATCGACGGGTGGGACTTCATTCCTCAGTTCTCAGTTCTGGCCCACTGGGTGACGTGATCGGTCACAGCCCATCCTGACGGCGCGGCGAAAACATCGGGAGTTACCGAAGGCCGCAGCTAGCGGGCGGAATGTCGTGATCCGGACCGTGCACGGATCGCCTTTGTTGGACAAGAGCGAGAAGGCATCCGAAATGCCAGGTTAAAGCGCTGCGAATGCCAATAAGCACCATCCATTTTTAGTCCGCAGGTTCTGGGGTCGAGTCCCGGGTGCCCCGCCCCAACGAACCGGGCAGGCTCCCGCTTTTGTCATGATCGAGAGGTCTGCCCAGTCGCGGTTACGACCGGCCGGTTACCGTCAGCCGTCCCAGGGCGGCGTCCTTGGGGCGGTAGGACAGTGGCCGCACGACCCATACCTGGTCCATGAGTTCGGCGAGCCGACCCCGCCCCGGCCTGGGAGGCGCCCGAACCGCGGTCAGAGGTTCGCGACTCGACGGGCACAAAAGTGCCGGAAGTGCGGCGCGTCGCTCGATGACCTGGGACAGCCCGCCCTGAGCCCGGATCAACCGTCTCCGCCCGACCACCAAGGCGCCTTCCAAGAAAGAGGTGCCTTTGTCGTCGGCAGGATCGTCCTGGCGGGACTCGGCCATCGGGCGAACACCCAGGACAACCATCCGGCCGGGCCTAACCGTTACCGGCGTCTCGCTTACGGCGTCTCGCTGTCGGCGCCGCTTCCCGTCGTGCTTGGCAACGCAACCTGGGGGCGAAGCACTGGACACTCTGTGTAGTGATGTGATTACCATACGTGACGAATGGCTGTGGACAACCGACCCAGCCCTCACGTACCGGAGACACCCATGCGACGTATCACCCCCAAAGTCGCCACCCTCGCAGCGGTCGCGATGCTCGCCCTCACCACTCCCGCCGCGGCCCAGCAGGCCGACACGACCCATCGCACCACCAGCGCCCCGGACGCCTACTTCGAGTTCACCGACGTCACCCGAGCCACCGCCATCCTCAAACTCACCGACCCCGCCAAGATCCAGCACGCCCGGGACCTGCTGAGTGGCACGACCACCGAAAGGCCCCATGTCCTCGGCAGGATCATCAAGCGGGCCGCCCCCTACAACCCCCGGTGGAGCTTCCACTACAACCCCGACACGATCGACTTCTTCGACTACGCCATCGAGGTGTGCGACGCCACCCTCCCCTACGTCGAAGAACACCTGGACGAGGCGGGTGGCGCGTTCCTGCCCGGCCTGGTCTGGTGCCCCTGGTCCTCGAAGCTGGTCCGCGAGGTCCCCGCACCGTAGCGCCCCGCGCCCCGGTCTTCGGCATGGCCGTTGACGGCCCCGAGCAGTAGCCCGACGCGCTGTCGATCGCACCGCCGAATTTGTTCTGACGGGTATCAAGGCGGCGGCGCGGTGCGCCGCCGCACGACCCTCCCACCGCATGTCGTCCGGGCGTGCGGCGTGGACACCGGTTCCGAGCGACAGCGGGAATCGGGCCGCCCGCCGCATCGCCCGCCGCATCGCCCGCCGCACTCGACCATCGCCCGCCGCAGTGGGGCCGCACCGCCACCCGGGGACGAGGGCTTCGGCTACCGGCCCCGGTCGTCCTCAGCGCCGGCCCCGTCGTGCAGGGCCTTGGAGGTCGTTTTCGCTGGTGATGGGGGCGGTGTTCCTGGTGGTGACGTTGACCGCGTAGCGGCGGGCACGCCGGCGCGCCACGCGGTGGCCTCGGTTGCGACCCCTCGTGGGGGTGATGTCGCATGCCCCTCGAGAGGCTCACCGAGAGGAAATCGCGAACACGGCGAAACCAATTCCGGTCGGGGGCCACAGCGGGTCAGAGGTGCGCGTACCGAGAGATGTTCTGCAGCGGTGATGTGAGGCCGGGGCGGGAAGGTCGTCGCACGGCGGCTGTGACGTACGGCTCAGGAGAACCTCACCCGCGACAGCACGGATGATCAGGTAGGCCCCAGGATGAAACCAAGGACCTGAACGATCTTTGCGGCCTTTCGCATGCCTTTGTCGTACGTTCGCGAGCCACCCAGTGGTCAATTGTCGGTCGCCATATGGGCGGAGTCGGCCAGCGGTTCGGAATTTGTTTATCGAATTCAGTTCACCGGGGAGCGATATCGCAATTCGGGCTTCGATACAGGGATGTTCAGTGTCGTTCGGAGGACCGCGTTGCCGCCACGCGAAAACGCTTCGGCCCTCCGTCCCGCGAGCCGTCGCCCTCCGGGAAGGTCCGGCGGGGAGAAGGGCGGGCGTCGCGCGCGGCTCGAAGCTCGATGACATGCCGGGCCCGCACTAGACCTGTGCCGGCCTCGTGCCGGACCTACGCCGGACCTGCGCCGGACCCGTGCCGGACCCCCACCAGACCCGTGTCGGAGCAGGCGCGAAACCGCGGGTGCCCGCGGGGAGCCACCCTGCTCCGGCCCACCCTTCCCCCGGTCCGGAGCAACGAGGGCGGTGGGACAGCGCCCTGGCGGTCACCCCTACGGCCATTTCGGGGCAGGCGTTCGCGTAGGTGGCGGGAGGGGTGCGTAGGGGGCGGTGTTTGTTAGGGGTTGGAGTGCCGCAATTCTCTGGTTACGTTTGCCTCGCTCAACCGCATAGCACTTGAAATGGGGTTATCAATGGCAAGCCAGCTCACGCACCAGGCCGTTTCCCACGCCCTGAAAGGCATCGTGGCGCGCGTACTCCAGATTCCCGAGAGCACCATCACCGACGACGCCAGGATCACCGACCTCAGCCTCGTCGAGTCCATCAAGCTGCTGCGGATCGCCGGGCGGATCGAGCGCACGTTCGGCATCGAGTTCGACAACGAGGTGTTGTTCCGCACCGGCACCCTGAGCGAGGTGGCCGACGAGGTCTACCGGTTGTGCGTGCAGGAACAGGAGAAGGTCGCTTGAACGCGCTCGTCCCGGCGGGGGTGCGGACGCTGGGCGAGATGTTCGTCCACGCGGCCGGGTCACACCCCGGTCAGGTCGTCGGCACCTTCTTCCCCGGCCAGAACCTGACCTTCCACGAGCTGGTCCGCGACGGCCGCCTCGCGGCCGGGCGGCTGCGGAACCTCGGCGTGGAGCCCGCCACACCGGTGGCCGTTCTCCTGCAGTCGCCGGTGGACTTCCTGCGGGTCACCGGCGGCGTCGCGCTCGCGGGCGCGGTGCTGGTCCCCCTCGCCGTCTCCACCGGGTTCACCAAGGCGTTCCTGTCCCGGATGCGGCACGTGCTGGCCGACAGCGGCGCGCGGTTCGCCGTCATCGACGACCCGTACGCCGAGCCCCTCGCCGAGCTGATGCCCGGCCTGCGGGTCGTGCCGCTCTCCCATCTCGTCGGCCCGTACGCCCACCTGCTCCAGGACGACGGCGTCCTGGAGCCGCCGCGGGCCGGGGAGGACGACCTCGCGCTGATCCAGTACACCTCCGGCAGCACCTCGGCGCCCCGCGGCGTCGCGCTGACCCATCGCAACGTGCTGGCCGGGCTGCGCGCCATCCAGCGCGGGGTCGACGCGCGAGCCGGCGACGTGACCTGCCACTGGCTGCCGCTCTCCCACGACATGGGGCTGTTCTCCACGCTGGCGGCGATCGGCGCGGGCATCTCGGTCCACGTGTCCGCGCCGCAGGACTTCATCAAGCGGCCGGACGACTGGCTGCGCCGGTTCTGCGACCTGCGCGCCACCATCTACCTGGGCCCGGCCTTCGGCTACGGCCACCTGCTCGATTGCGTCCCCCCGGAGGACGTTCCGGACCTCGACCTGTCCGCGGTGCGGGTCATGCTCAACGGCGCCGAGCCGATCGCCCCCGAGCTGATCGCCTCCTTCCAGGAGCGCTTCGCGCCCGCCGGGCTCGACCCCCGCGCCATGACCCCGTGCTACGGCCTGGCCGAGGCCACCCTCGCCGTCACCTTCACCCCCGTCGGGCAGGAGGCCGGGGTCGACTGGGTCGATCGCGACCTGCTCAACAACGCGGGGTGGGCCGGGCCCGCCGAGCGGGGCGCCCTCGCGGCGCGCGGCATCGTGAGCTGCGGTGTGCCCGTGCCCGGCGTCGAGGTGCGGATCGTCAAGGACGGCGTCGAGGCGGGCGAGAGGGTCGTCGGCGACATCGAGGTCCGCGGCGAGCCGGTGACGCGCGGCTACCACGGGCAGGAGCCCTTCCCCGCCGGGGGCTGGTGCCCCACGGGCGACCTCGGCTACCTGGCCGGCTCGGCGCTGTACGTCACGGGACGGCGCAAGGAAATGATCATCATCGGCGGGCGCAACTACTACCCGGAGGACGTCGAGGCCAGGGTCCGCCACGTGGCGGGACTGTACGGCGGGCGGGCCGTCGCGGTCGTGCTGCCGGCTGACCACGGCGCCGGCCGGCCCGAGCGCATCGCGGTGCTGGCCGAGGCCGCCACCGCGCGGCCGCCCCACGGGCGGCTCGTCTCCGACCTCAGGGCGGCGGCGGCCGGGGAACTGGGCGGCGCCTCCGTCGACGTCGTACTCCTGGGCAGGGGCGGGCTGCTGCGCACCACCAGCGGCAAGTTCCAGCGCCTGCTCATGCGCGACCGCCTGCTCGCCGGGACGCTCGACCGGGTCCTGGAGCACGTGACCGCGGAAGAGCGCGTCAGGAGTGCCGCGTGAACCGCTTCCCCGCCGCCGAGGAGCTCGAACTGGCCCTCGGCGACCCGCACCGGCCCACCGGCCCCCTCACGTTCGGTGCCGCGATGGCGGGCGACCACGCCGACCGCTGGCCGCACGGCTCGCTGGACCGGCTGCGGTCGTGGGGCTACCCGGCCCATCTGGTCCCCGCCTCGCTCGGCGGCCGGTTGACGTCCCTGGAGGAGTTGCTGGCCCTGGGCAGGGTGGTGGCGCGCCGCGACCCGACCGTGGCCGTGATCGCGAACTCCCCGTGGGCGTCCGGCACGCCGGTGTGGCTCGCGGGGACGCCAGAACAGCAGCGGGACTACGCCGACGCCGTCCTGCGCGGCCAGTGGATGTCGCTGGCGCTGACCGAGTTCGACAAGGGCGCCGACCTGCTGTCGAGCGACCTCACCGCGCGGCGCGTGAGCGGCGGGTACGTGCTCGACGGCGCCAAGTGGGTGATCAACAACATCCGGCTGGCCCGGTTCGTCTGCCTGCTCGTACGCGAGCCGTCCATGACCGGGCTGCGCTCGCTGACCCTGCTGCTGGTGGACATGGAACGGCTGCCGGCCGGCAGCTACGAGCTGCTGCCGAGGATCAACACGCACGGGATCAGGGGCGCGGACATCTCGGGGATGCGGTTCCTGGACGCGTTCGTGCCGTCGTCGGCCGTCCTGGGGCGGCCCGGCCGCGGGCTGGATCTCACGATCCGCTCCCTGATCACCATCCGCACGCTGGTGCCGGGCCTCAGCCTGGGCGCGTTCGACACCGGGCTGAGCTGCGCGTTCGACGCCCTGCGTTACCGTCGCGTACGGCAGGGACGGGCGATCGACCTGCCGCGCGTCCGGGCGGAGCTCGCCGCCGCCGACCTGGACCTGCGCGTGGCCGAGACGCTGGCCACCTGCTGCGTGCGGATCCTGCAGCACCTGCCCGCCCTGGCCCCCATCGCCTCGGCGGTCGCCAAGTATCTCGTGCCGCACCTCGCCGAGCAGCGGTTGCGCCGGCTGGCCGGTGTACTCGGGGCGCGCTACCTGCTGCGCCAGGACCACTGGTACGGCGTCTACGACAAGCTCGTACGCGACGCGCGGCTCTTCAGCCTGTTCGACGGCAGCGAGCCGGTCGTGCTCAGCTCGCTGGCGGCCCAGGTGTCGTGCCTGACCGAGCCGGGGGCCGACCCGCGCGCGACCGACGAGGTGTTCCGGCCGTCTTTCACTCCCCGGCCGTACCCCTCGGGGCTCGCGACGCTGGGCACGGCGACCGACCTCGACCCCGTCATCGCCGGTCTGGACGGCGCCTGCGCCGGCCTGGAGCGCGGGGCGGGATCCGCGCGGGCCGCCGCGCTGCTCCGGCAGGCGGGCCGCGACCTGCTCGCGGACGCGCGCCGGGACGTGGACCCGCGATCCGAGGACGGGCAGGCGGTCGGCGAGCTGTACGCGCGCACCTTCGCCGCGGTCTGCCTCGCCCGGTCGGAGCCCGCGCACTGGCTCGCGGCGGGTGTGGAGTCGCTGTTGCGTCCCGGTGCGCCCCTGCGGCGTGAGACAGCCGAGAGCCTGTTCCAGGATCTCGCTGCGCGCCACGCGGACCACTCGGCGCTGTCGCTGTCACGGCCGGTTTGAAGGGGTGGGGACATGGACCAGACCATCGAGGCCGCCCTCGGCACGGCCGCTCGGCTCGACCGGGCTCTCGGCGACCCCATGGACGAACGCAATCCCGCCTCCTTCCGCGCGGCCGTCACGACCGACAGGGAGGGCAGGTTCCCCCAGCACCTCCGTGACGCGGCGTTCTCGTGGGGGCTCGGCGAGTATCTGACCCCCGCCGCCTCGGGCGGGCGGCTGCGGTCCCTGGACCACTGCCTCGCCCTGTTCCGCGTCCTGGCGCGGCGCGACCTCACGGCGGCGTCGGTGATCGCGGCCGGCTTCCTGGCCGGTCTGCCCGTCTGGCAGCGCGGCACGCCCGCGCAGCGCCAGGCGGTCGCCGCGCTGCTGCGCCGGCACGAGTTGCTGGGGCTGCCGCTGGGCGAGACGGAGCAGGGCGCGGACGGCTCGGACGGCATGGACGGCGCGGACGTCATTGCTGCCCCCCGGACCGACTCTCTGGCCGAGTCCCTGGCCGGGGCGGGGCCCGGGTGGAGCCTGAGCGGCAGGACCACGCTCGTCGGCCACGACGGGCACGCGGCGGGCACGACCCTGCTCGCCCGTACCGGCACCGGCGTCACCGCGTTCCTGCTGCTGCGGGAGGCGGACCGCGGCGGGCACTGGCGGTCGGACCCCGCGTACGAGACGCACGGCCTGCGCGGTTCGGCGCTCGGCCGCCTCACCCTGTCGGGTTTCCCCGCGGGCCCGGCCGAGATGGTGGGCCCGCCGGGGGAAGGACTGGAGACCACCGCGCGGACCCTGCCGGTGGCGCGGCTGGTGGTCGCCGGCCTGGCCCTCGGCGGGCTGGACACCTGCCTGCGCGCGGTCGTGGCGTTCACGCGATCCCGGCGGCTGTACGGCGCGCCGATCCTGGAGCTCGAACCGGTCGCCGTCCGCCTGACCGACGTCTACGCGGATCTGCTCATCGGCGAGGCCGTCTGCCACGAGCTGTGCCGCGTCGCGCGCACGGACCCGCACCGCTTTCCCGCGGCCTCGGCCCGGGTCGGCGACCTGGTCCCGGAGCTGGCCGGCGACGGCGTGGAGTCCCTGGCGATCGTGCTGGGCGCGCGGGCGTACTGCTCGACCGAGCACTGGCACGGCATCGTGGAGAAGATGCGCCGCGACGTGGCCGTGGTGACGGCCCTGTCGGACTTCGGGGACCTCCCGCCCGCCGCGCCGCCGGACGAGCTGCCGCCCGACCCGTTCGTCCTGGTCCCGCCCGAGCTGGCGTGGCTGGGGGAGCACGTGCCGGAGGGCGCCGACGACGGTGACACCCTCGCGCGGGTCCGCGCCCTCGTCCGCGAGGAGGGCCTGCCGGGACCGTACGCCCCCCGCCTGCTGGAGCTGCTCGATCGCCTGGCCGAGATCGCCCCGCCCGGCGACGCCCACCTGGACGCCGCTGCGGCCTGCGCCTCGGCCTGGCTGCGCGGGCGGCACCGCGACGACTTCCACGCCACCGGGGCCTGGCTGCTGCTGTGCCTGCGCCGGATCGCCGTACGGCTGGGCGACCCCCAGCCCGCGGACACCGGCCCGCGCCGGCGGGCGATGGACCGCGTCGAGCTCGACCACGACGAGCGAAGGCTCTTCTCCGACATCGAGGTGCCCCTGAGATGACCATGACCGATCATCGGCGGATACCGCAGCGCCTCCGGGTGAGCTTCACCGACGGCAACACGAGCGAGCTCGTGGTCTTCCGGGCCGCCGGGAAGGACGCGCCGGTCGTGCTCTGCCTGCCCGCCATGGGCGTGCGGGCGAGCTATTACACGGCGGTCGCCACCGAGCTCGCCGCGCGCGGGTACACCGCGGTGCTGGCCGACCTGCGCGGCAACGGCGGCAGCTCGGTCCGCCCGTCGCGCTCGACCACGTTCGGCTACGCGGAGATGCTCGAAACCGAGTTGCCGGAGATCGTCGACGCGCTGCGCCGGGAGTTCGGCACCGAGCGGGTCACGCTGTTCGGGCACAGCCTCGGCGGTCACCTGAGCGTGCTGCACGCCGCGACGTCGCCGCACGTGGCCGCCGTCGTGCTCGTCGCCACCGGGACGAGCTGGTACGGCCGCGTGGCCGGGATCCGCAGGCCGGCCAGGTTCCTGGGCCTGCAGATCATCCGGATCACCACCGCGCTGCACGGCTACCTGCCCGGCTGGCTGCCCTTCGCGGGCACGGAGGCCCGAGGCGTGGTCCGCGACTGGATGCACGACGCCGTGCACGGCTCCTACCTCGTCCACGGCAGCCGGGTCGACTACGAGGCGGCCCTGGCCCGCTCCACGGTTCCCGCGCTGTTCGTCGTCCTTCCCGGGGACCGCTACGTTCCCGAGTCCTGTTCGGAGCATCTCGCCGCCAAGCTCCGGTCGGCCAGGGTCACATGGGCGGAGATTTCACCCGAGGACGTCGGGTTGGAAAAGACACACCACTTCCGCTGGGCGTACCGGCCCGGCGCGGTCGTCGACACCGTCGTGAAGTGGCTCGGATCGAGAAACACGGAGGTCACGTCATGACGCAGCAGATCCAGGAAGCGACGCGCGCCGACATCGCGGCGATCGACATCAGCGATATCTGCACACCCGAGTACACGGTCAAGCTCGAACGCATCAGGTACGAGGCCGCGCTGGTGCTGTCGCGCATCGCCATGAAGCACATCTTCGCGACGGGCGAGGCCGTGCACGACCCGGAGGCGCCGCCGCCGTCGACCGGGTCGGAGCGGCAGCCGCACTTCTTCCGCAAGCGCCTGATCGAGTATCTCGCCGACCGCGGCGACCTGGTCCGCGACGGCTACGTCTACCGTCCCACCGCCGAGCTGGTGGAGCGCGCGGGGACCCGCGAGGGCGCGTATCTCGCCGGGGTGTCGTCGCCGGACACGGCCACCATGGTCGCGCTGCGCGCCGTCGAGTCGGTGGCCGGGGAGGTCCTGCGGGGCCGCGACGGGCTGGCCGCGATGGAGGAGCGGATCGGCGTCGAGGAGACCTGGCGCATCTGGCAGTACCTCATGGTGGACGTGGCGCCCAAGCAGACCTGCAACAGCCTCGTGGCCCGCGTACTGGACCAGCGCCTGCGCGCGGGCGACCCCATCGTGGTGTTCGAGGGCGGCGCCGGAGTCGGGGCCACCGTCCGTGCCGCCCTGCAGATCGACGGCTTCCGGGAGCGGGCCAGGGCGATCCGGCACTACGGCTTCACCGACATCAGCCGCGACCTCATGCGCGGTGCCCGGCAGATGCTCCAGGAGGAGGCGCCGGAGCTGCTCGCCGTCACCTCCTTCGACCGGGTCGACCTCGACGACCTGGACTCCTACGACGACGTGCCCTATCTGCGGGACGGCTCGGCCGACCTGATCATCCTGGAGAACGTCCTGCACGACGTCGAGAACCTCCACGAGGTGCTGCGCGCCTGCCACCGCATCCTGAAGCCGGGCGGCTGGCTCACCTTCACCTCGGGCAACCGCACGCGGCCCGGCATGTTCTTCCCCTGCGAGGTCCTGCAGACCAGCCTGCACAGCTACAACCGGGCGGTCCTGGACCCCCCGCGCCGCGTCAACGTCGGCTACCTCACCCAGCAGGAGTGGGCGCACTCGCTGACCGACGCCGGGTTCCCCTCGTTCCGGGCGCTCCCGGGCGAGAGCGACCTCGAGTTCTGGCCGTTCGGCGGCTTCGTCGCCGAACGGCCCTGAGGCCCGCGTCTTCGGCGTCGAACGGTCCTGAGGCCCGCGGCCTCGGCATCGAACGGCCCTGAGGCCCGCTCGGCCTTCGGGCCGGGAGTGCCTTCGGGCCGGGAGTGCCTTCGGGCCGGGAGTGCCTTCGGGCCGGAGGTGCCTTCGGGCCGGAGGTGCCTTCGGGCCGGAGGTGCCTTTGGGCCGGGGGTGAAGCGGATTCCTCCGTGTAGCGGGACAGGGGCCGGCGAATCGCCGCGACGGCGGTTCGCCGGCCCCTGTCCATGACGTTCGGCTCCATGACGTTCGGCGCGGCCCGCGGGATCGGGCCGCTCGGGCGGGCCTCGGAAACCCGGCCGAGGGCTCCCGGGGAGGTGCCGCGCGGCTTTCGACGAGCCGGTTGGCGGCCCGGACCGCGTTTCCGAGCCGACCGCGAAGTACGATCGGTCAATGACCGAAATGACCGAAACCACGCCCGGTTGGCTCTCTCCCGAAGAACTGGAGTCGGCCCGCGCGCGGATGCCGATCCTCTACATCGACGCCGTGCCGGTACGGGTCGACGAGACGGGAGTGGTCACGCATATCGGCCTGCTGCTGCGCATCGGAGCCGACGGAGCGGTCAGCCGCGCCCTCGTCTCCGGCCGCGTGCTTCACCACGAGCGGGTCCGTGACGCGCTCATGCGCCACCTGGAGAAGGACCTCGGCCCGACGGCGCTGCCCCGCGTCCCCGCCTCCCCGCAGCCGTTCACCATCGCCGAGTACTTCCCGACCCACGGCGTCACCCCCTACCACGACCCCCGGCAGCACGCGGTGTCCCTGGCCTACGTGGTCCCGGTCGCGGGTGACTGCCGCCCCCGGCAGGACGCCCTCGACCTCGTCTGGTTCACCCCCGAGGAGGCCTCGTCACCGCTGGTGCAGCAGGAGATGCTCGGCGGGCAGGGCGTCCTGCTGAAGCAGGCCCTCGCGCACGTCGGCTGCCTTTCCTGACCCTCGGCCTCTCGCACATGTCGGCCGTCCTTCCTGACCCTTGGCCTCTCGCACGCGTCGGCCGTCCTTCCTGACCCTTGACTTCTCCTACACGTCGGCCGTCCTTCCTGATCCTTGACTTCTCGCACGCGTCGGCCGTCCTTCCCGACCCCTCGCCTCCCCCGCGCCGGGTGGCCGTGCTCCGCCGGGGGGCGGCGTGTTCTTCCCGTTCCCGGTCGCCTGCCTGTGATGACGCTCCCGCGGTGAACCTCCTGTAGTGACGCTTGAGTCCGGCTCTAGCCGTTCGCGCGAAGATGAGCCGGTTCGGCCGCGTCGGAAGGGGACGTCACGGACCGGACCTCGGACCCAGGCCCGGACGCCCGAGGAGGAGCCGCCGCTCCACCGTGCCCGGTTCCGTGAGCCGCCGACGGATCCACGGCCTCATACGGACGCGGGGGTGGGCACGAGAAGAAGGCCGCGTCAAAATGACGCCGAGGCCGCGGGGGCGCCGTGAGACGGCCTCGCCTCCGAGCCTCGGAGCCGTCGCGCGCGGCGGCGGCGTGGTGACAGGCCCGCGAACGTAACACGCAACCAGAAGAGGTGCAGATGTCGACGGAGGCCTCAACCGCGTCCACGTCCGAGACCGAACCCCACCCCCGCAGGTGGCTCGCGCTGTTCATCGTCCTCACCGCCGTCTTCATGGACCAGCTCGACGTGACGATCGTCAACGTCGCGCTGCCGTACATCCAGCGGGACCTGAACACGGACTACTCGCTCGGCCAGTGGATCCTCGCCGGTTACGCCCTCACCTACGCGCTGTTCCTCGTCACCGGGGGGCGGCTCGGGGACATCGCGGGACGCAGGAAGGTCTTCCTCATCGGCATCGTCGGGTTCACCGTCGTGTCGGCGCTGGCCGGGCTGTCGCAGAGCGGCGCGATGATGGTCGGCGCCCGGCTGCTCCAGGGGACGTTCGCCGCGCTCATGGTGCCCCAGGTGCTGTCGGTGATCCAGGCGATGTTCCCGCAGCGCGAGCGCATCAAGGCGATGGGGATGCTGGGCGTCGCCATCCCGGCCGCCGCCCTCACCGGCCCGTTCGTCGGCGCCCTGCTCACGGCGGGACCGGGCTGGCGCTGGATCTTCTGGGTGAACCTCCCGATCGGCCTGCTCGCCTTCGTGGGGACCCTCCGGGTGATGCCCGAGAGCAAATCCGACCGCCCGCTCCGGCTCGACCTGCCGGGCGTGCTCCTGCTCGGGCTCGCGTCCATCATGCTCATGTACCCCCTGGTCCAGGGGCGCGAGATGGGCTGGCCCACCTGGACCTTCGTGGTGATGGCCGCCTCGGTGCCGGTCTTCCTCCTCTTCGGGCTCTATCAGCGGCGGCGAGAGGACGACTCCCCGCTCGTGCCCCCGGCGCTCTTCCGCAACCGGTCCTTCGTCGCCGGGTCCATCCTGATGACGCTCGTCTTCTCCGGCATCATGTCCTACGTCCTCGTGCTGGTCTGGGGCTTCCAGATCATGCACGGCTGGACCCCGCTGCAGATGGCGCTGGCCGGTCTGGGCTGGACGATCGGCCTCGGCGTCACCGCGAACCTGGCGGTCAAGTTCGGTCCGCGCGTCGGCCGCAGGCTCATCGGGATCGGCCTGGCCGTCATGGGGACCGGGATCTCCGCGCTGATCGTCGTCATCAGGCAGTACGGCTCCGCCACCACCACCTGGCAGGTGTTCGCGTGCCTGTTCGTGGCCGGTCTGGGCACCGGGCTGATGGTGCCCATCCTGGTGGACCTCGTCCTCGCCGGGGTCCCGGTCCGTGACGCGGGCGCCGGGTCGGGGGTGGCGAACGCGACGATCCAGCTGGGCGGGGCCATCGGGGTCGCGATCATCGGCGCGCTGTTCTTCGGGCTGGCGGGAACGGGTCAGCCCACCCGGGCCGCCTGGATCGAGGCGTCCTGGCAGTCGCTGTTCTTCAACGCCGGGGTGTTCTTCGTGGCGATCCTGCTGGTCCCGTTCCTGCCCCGGCGCACCCGGGGGCACGGGGAGGAGCAGACCGTCTCCGCGTCGTCGTGAAAGGACGCCCTTCCCGGCGAGCTCACCGCATGATCAGAGGGAGAATGTTTCCATAAAGAGTTGCCATAACGAAAAAATCCCGCAAAGCTCGCAATTGCCAGAATACGCGACTTCCGCTCTTCTCCTCCTGCGTAACGGCTCACACGCCGACCGTAGCGCGTCCGGGAATCCGCCTGCCGGGGGCACGCGGGGCTCACGCGCGAAACGGTGAGTCCGAATACACGAATATAGGCCGATAAAATTCGATAGTTATTCACGAATCAGCATTCCTGTTGAAGCGAGGGGCCTTCACCATGGAACAAGCGATACGGTTCGGAATCCTGGGACCGCTGGAGGTGTGGCGCGGCAGTCAGCTGATCACCGTCAACGCCACGAAGCAAAGGGTCATCCTCGCGACGCTTCTCCTGTCCGCGAACCGGGTCGTCCTCGCCGACGAGCTGGTGGAACGGCTCTGGCAGGACCAGTTCCCGCGCGACGCGCGGGCGTCGCTGCAGACGCACCTCGCACGACTGCGCCGCGCGCTGGGCGACGACCACGAGGGCCGGAGCATGATCCGCACCAACCCCGGCGGCTACCTCATCGAGGTCGCCACCGAGAACCTGGACCTCCTGCGCTACCGGAGCCTGCTCACCAAGGCCTCCCGCGCCGAGAACGCCGGCGACCTGGCCAAGGAGGCCCGGCTGCTGCAGGAGGCGCTCGCCCTGTGGCGGGGGACAGCGCTGGCCGACATCGCCTCCGACTCGCTGCTGCGCGACGAGGCGCCGCAGCTCACCGAGGAGTGGTTCAGGGCGCTGCACCGGCGTTTCGACGTCGAGCTCATGCTGGGCAACCACGCCGGGATCGTCGCCGACCTGCGAAGGCTCACGTTCAGATACCCGATGCGCGAACGGCTGTGCGGCCAGCTGATGATCGCGCTGTTCCGCTGCGGGCGGCAGGTCGAGGCACTGAAGGCGTACGCCTCGGTCGCCTCCGCCCTGCGGAACGAGTACGGGCTCGACGTCGGGGACGAGCTGACCCGCATGCACCAGGCGGTGCTGGCCGGGGACCCGGCGCTGGAGGCCGAGTACGGCAGGCACGACGACCCCGAGAAGGCGTACGGAGGGCACCGGTCCTGGGCGACGTCCCGCCAGCTGCCGGTCGGGGTCGGCGACTTCGTCGGCAGGGCCGGCGTCCTGGAGTGGATCGACGAGTCCCTCAGGCGGGAGCAGCCGGGGGCGATGACGATCGTCGCCGTGACGGGACCGCCCGGGGTGGGCAAGAGCGCCACCGCGGTCAAGCTCGCGCACCGCGTGCGCGGCCGTTTCCCCGACGGCCAGCTGTTCGCCCGGATGAGCAGGAACGGGGAGCCGCGCGATCCCGCGGAGGTCCTGGCCGAGCTGCTGGAGGCCACCGGGATGAGCCACCCGGCCATCCCGGAGGGGCGGGAGCGGCTCGCGGCCGCGTTCCGTTCCCGGCTGGCCGACCGGCGCGTCCTGCTGGTCCTCGACGACGCGGTCGACGCCGAGCAGGTGCAGCCCCTCCTTCCTGGCACGCCGGGCTGCGCCGTGGTCATCACCAGCCGGTACATGCTGCCCACCCTCGCCGGGGCCGTCTCGGCGCGCCTGGACGGCCTCACCGAGCCCGAATCGGTCACCATGATGGAGCGCATGATCGGGGACACCCGGGTCGGGCAGGAGCCGAAGGCCGCGAGGCGGATCGCCGCCGCCTGCGGCCACCTGCCGCTGGCGCTGCGGATCGCGGGGGCGAAGCTGAACATGCAGCCGCTGGCGAGCCTCTCGGCGTTCGCCGACCGGCTGGAGGACCGGCGCCGCTGCCTGGACGAGCTGAGGGCCGGCGGCCTCGACGTCCGCCACAGCCTGAGGCAGAGCTACATCGCGCTCGACGCGCCCGCCCGCACCGCGTTCCGCAGGCTCGGCCTGCTGCCCGACGCCGAGGTCTCACCGTGGACGATGGCGGCGCTCATCGGCAGCGACGAGCAGCTGACGGACCAGCTCATCGAGGCAGGCCTCCTGGAGCCCTCCGGCCTCAACGCGATGGACGACCCGACCTACCGCCTGCATCCCCTCTCCGCCCACTACGCGGCGGAACTCGCCACGCAGGACCCTCTCCCGTCCGTCGTCGCGGCCCTGCGCCGCTACGTCGACACCCTGCTGTCCCTCGCCGTGCGGGCCTCGCGGCAGCTGCCCCGCGCCGTCGGCCAGCTGCCGTACGAGCACAGGCACGAGCCCGAGCACGGCCTCCTCCTCACGGAGCGGGACGTGACCCGCGTGGAGGCCCGGCCGTGGAAGTGGCTCGCCACCGAGCGCGACCGGCTCTTCTCCGCGATCGCGCGCTGCTGCCGCCGGGGCTGGCACGAGCAGGCGGCGCGGCTGTACGAGATCGTCGTCCTGCTCGCCAGGCACAGCGACGAGCGGGCGGCGCTGATCCGGCTGTCCGACGCGGTGCGCGACGCCTGCTGGGCCAACGGCGACCAGCGGACCGGCTGGCGGGCCGAGCACGGCCGCGCCATGCTCCTGTTCAGGCAGGGCAAGGTGAGCGAGGCGCGGGAACTGCTCACCCGGTGCGTGAACGCCTTCGAGGAGCTGGAGGCGTGGCGGGAGCTCCCGTACAGCCTGGCCATGCTCGCCCACACGTACGCGGCGCAGCAGGCGGCCGACAAGGCGCTGGAGCTCGCCGAGGACGCCCGCGAGCTGGCCCGGTCCTCGTCCGACCCGCACGCCGAGATCCTCACCCTCGGGGTCACCGCCGACATCATGCTCGCCACGGAACGCGAGGCGGAGGCGAAGAGCACCCTCGACAGGGTGCTGGTGCGCTCCCGCGAGCTCCAGGAGACCCGCTTCGAGGCGGTGACGCTGAACGCGATCGGCCGGTACCACCTGCGCGACGGCGACCTGCGGTCGGCGGCCCTCCTCGCCGAGAAGGCCCGGACCCTCGCGGGGGTCGGCGACCGGTACGGCAGGGCGCGCCCCCTGGCGCTGCTCAGCGCGGTCGCCCTCGCGCAGGAGCGCCACGGGGAGGCGATACGGCTCGCCGAGGACAGCCGGAGCATCTTCGCCCGTCTCGGGGACGCGCGCGGGGAGGCCGAGCTCGCCTGCATGGTGGGAGAGATCCACCTCGCGGCCGGGCGCGCCTGCGACGCCGTCGACCTGCTCGTGCCGAGCCTGAACCGGCTCAACGAGCTGGGCGCGTACCGGGAACGGGAGAACGGGGCCCGCGTCCTCGCCAAGGCGCACGCCACGCTCGGCGACAGCCAGACGTGGCGCCGGCTCTCCGGCTGGGCGGACGCCGTGTCGGTGCTGCCGAGCCGGATCGGCGGGTGCAACGGCGTGCCCTGACCACGGGCCGGTACGACGCGCCGGGCGCGCGTGGGGCCCGTGCTCGCGGGTTAGCCGGTGAAGCCGATCCCCGGCAGCGTGCCGGGCGCGCGTGGGACTCACGCTCGCGGGCAAGCCGATGAAGCCGGTACGCGCGTGGGACTCACGCTCGCGGGCAAGCCGATGAAGCCGGTACGCACGTGGGACTCACGCTCGCGGGCAAGCCGATGAAGCCGGTACGCACGTGGGACTCACGCTCGCGGGCGAGCCGGTGAAGACGGTGCCGGGCGCGCGTGGGGCCCGTGACCCGTGGCACGGACCGTCGCCGCCGACGGCCGGTGCCGCGGGTCACGGGCCCCGGTGAGCCCTCTCCGCCGCCCGTCAGGGAAGCTTGTCGGCGACCAGGACCCGGAACGCCAGGCCCGGCACGTCGTACCTCCGGCCGCCGGTGAAGCCCGCCGCGGCCAGCATGCGGTCGTAGGCGGCGATCGAGTGCACCTCGCCCTCGAACGTCCAGGACAGCATGAGGATCGAGAACAGGTGCGGAGCCGGGTCCTCGGCCGGGCTCTCGTCTCCCAGGGTGAAGCCCACCAGCACGATCTTGCCGTCCGGCTTGACCGCGGGGGCGAGCCTGTTGAGCAGCTCTCCGGCCCGTTCCTCGGAGAAGTGGTGCAGGACGTTGGTGACGAGGACGACGTCGTAGGGACCGCCGAGGGGCACCTCGAACATATCGCCGGGCAGCCGGTGCAGCCGGTCGAGGACGCCCATCCGCTCCGCGTGCTGCTCGGTCAGCGGCAGCACGTTGGGCCAGTCGAGCGCCCAGACCTGCGCCTGCGGGTTGTGCCGCGCCAGGGTCAGCCCGTACATCCCGTGGCCGCACGCCACGTCCAGCACGTCCAGTTTCTCCCGGTCCTCCGCCCACGGCTTGAGGGCCTCCGCGGCCACCTCGGCCGTGGGGCGGGCCACGACCACCGCGTAGGCCGCGAAGTCCTCCCAGTACCCGTATCCGGGGGTCTCCGCGTGCACCTCCATGACCGTCCCGCCGTGCCGCACGGCCTCGTCCAGCCTCTTGAGGGCGTCCCACTCCCAGTCGCTGGCCATGATCCGCACCATGTCCCCGAGGTAGCCGGGGCTCTTGTTCACCAGGAACTCCTCCGCCCCCTCGGGCAGCCCGAACCGGCCCGCCTTCTCGTCCACGAGTCCCACCGCGGCGAGGGCGTTCAGCAGGATCCGCATGCCCCGGGGATCGCTGCCGAGACGGCCCGCCGCCGTCTCGGCGTCCACCGGCCCCTCCGCCAGGCAGTCGAACACGCCCATGGACACGCCCGTCCGCAGGAGGCTCGTCGTCTTGTACCCCTGCATCATGCCGAGCAGCGATTCGCGGCTGATCGTTTTCTTGGTCATGGTTGTGCCCCTCCCCGCCGAAACGGTGACAGTGGTCTCACTGATTTGTGTGCGTGATCGGGCTCTCGTCGCCCCGGTGTCACCTCGCCGTCACAACGCCTGCCGGGGGACCACTCCCACCCCGGCTTCCCACCGGTAGAACTCCCGCGCCATCGCGTCACGCGGCGAGCGCCAGGTCGGGGGGTCGTACGGCTCGATGAACCGCGTCAGGTTCTCGCTCAGGCGGAGGAACTCCGGGTGCTGTCGTATCTGGCCCATCGTGTGCTGCGCGTTCTCCCGTACCTCCATGAGCTGGAAGTACAGGTCGTGGAAGGAGAACAGGCTGCGGCTGACGGCGCCCCCGAGCTCGGGAAGCTCGGTGCGGTCCGACTCGGCGAACAACCGTGCGACCTCCGTCTCCGAGGACGGCCGCATTCGTGCGACGACCAGGATTCGTTCCATTCGGGTTCTCCTTGGCGTAACGGTCGGCGTGCGGACCGGGCGCATCGAGGATGATCTCTGCTGTAGTGTGCGCGCCCCTGCTCGTGGACGGCTCGAAGCCGGTTCAAGCGACCGTGACGCCCACGCCGGACCCCTGCCGAACCCCCGCCGGATCCCCGCCGGACGCCGGTGTCCACCGAACGAGAGCGACGAGGACCGCGGACGGTTTCGCCCGCGCACCGCACCCGTACCGCCCCGCACCGCCCGCGATCGCGAGGACCGCGCGGCCCGCGCGCCCGCCCGGCCGAACTCGACCGTCCTTCGACCCCGGCTCTAGCCCCGCGGCTGAGCATTCTGAGAGTCGACACTCTTGGAGAGACCCATGACCGCGCCTTCCGGCACCTCGAAACCCTCTGTCCGGCCACGCTGGTTCACGACACTTTTCCTGACCGACATGTGGGAACGGTTCAGCTTCTTCGGTATGCAGGCCATCCTGATCCTGTTCGCCGTGGCGCCCGCGAGCGAGGGCGGGCTGGGGCTGTCACAACCCACCGCGGTCGCACTGTACGGCGCGTACGTCGGGCTCCTCTTCGTCCTGTCCATGCCGGGCGGCTGGCTCGGCGACCGGGTCCTGGGCGAGCAGCGGGCGACGCTCTACGGCGGGATCGTCATCGCCCTCGGCCACTACATGATGCTCGTGCCGACACAGGCGACCGCCTATCTCGGACTCGTGTTGATCGCCGCCGGCACCGGCCTGCTGAAGCCGAACATGCTCGCGCTGCTCGGCCGCTTCTACGGCCCGGACGAGAGCGCGAAGCGCGAGGCCGCCCTAGCCGTCTTCTACGTCGGCATCCAGGTCAGCGCGCTCCTGGCGCCGCTGGTCACCGGCTTCCTCGGCGAGCGGGTGGACTGGCACATCGGTTTCGGCGCCGCGGGCCTCGGCATGACGTTCGGGGTCGTCCAGTACGCGGTGGGCGTCCGCAGGTTCGGCGACACCGGCCGCAGGGCCGCGCATCCCGCGAACGCCGGGGAGCTCCGCACCGTGGCCAGGAGGGTCGGCGTCGCCGCGGCGGTCATCGGCGTGCTCCTCGCCGCCGACGTCCTCGCGGGCACGTTCACGATCATGCATGTGATCGCGCTCGTCGGCATCGTCGCCCTGGTCTCGCCGTTCGTGTACTTCTCGGCGCTGACCCGGCGGACCCGGCTCAGCCGGGCCGAGCGTGAGCGGCTGTCCGCGTTCCGCTGGGTGCTGCTCGCCGCGGCCCTGTTCTGGATGTTCGTGATCCAGGCGGGCTCGACGCTCAGCCTGTTCGCCCAGCGGCACACCTCGCGCACGGTGGGCGACTTCCTGATCCCGGCGAGCTGGTTCCAGTCGGCGATCCCCTTCTTCATCCTCGTCACCGCCCCGCTCTTCGCGTGGCTGTGGCTGCGCGGAGGCGGTGGCACCACGGGGGTGGCCGCCAAGATCAGCGTGGGACACGGGCTCGTGGGCGTCGGCTTCGTCGTGATGAGCCTGTCGGCGGCGGTGGCGGCCGAGGGGGGCCGGGTGTCGCCGCTGTGGCTGCTGTTCGTCCTGTTCACCCTGGCCTGCGGCGAGGTGATCCTCGGCCCGACGGCGCTCAGCGCGGCCGTGGACCTCGCCCCCGCGGCGTTCACCGGCCGGACGATGGCCCTCTACTGGATGTTCGCCGGGGTCGGCGGGGGGCTCGGCAGCCTGCTGGGACGCCTGGCCTCGGGGGAACCGGGCCCCGTCTACTATCTCGGCCTCGCCCTGCTGGCCCTGGTCACCGCGGCGGGGTTCGCCCTCGCGCGAAAGCGCCTGGCCGAGGCCATGTCCCCGTCCGCGCGGGAACCGCTCTCACCCTCCCTCCCCAGGGAGGTCCCGAGCGCTTGATAACACGGGGAATTCCACATGCTCATTGTCCGGACGGGGCGAAAGAGAGGCGACAGCGACGCGTCAGACGCGTCAACTAGAAAGAACATACGGGGTCGGTCACTGACTCGGGCACAGGCACCAACGGGAAAGTCCACAGTCATCACCGAGAGGAACGGGTGGACGTATGCGTTTCCAGTTACTTGGCACTCTAGAGATCCAGGACGGGCCGCGGCGGATTGCGCCGAGCGCGCCGAAGCAGCGCAGCGTGCTCGCGCTGCTGCTCTCCTCCGCCAACGAGGTCACTCCGACAGAGGTGCTGATGGAGGAACTCTGGGAGGGACGTCCGCCGACGAGCGCGCAGACGACCCTGCAGACCTACGTCTACCAGCTTCGGAAACTGCTCTCCAGGGGCACCGGGCCCGAGGACTCCCCTCGGCTCGTCACCAAGCACGGGGGCTACCTGCTCACCATCTCGCGCGACGCCCTCGACGCCATCGAGTTCGAGGGGTTCGTCGACGTCGCCCGCGAGAGCCTGCACGCGGGCGACGTCGAGCGCGCGTCGAAGGCGGTTCGCGGCGCGCTCGACCTGTGGCACGGGCCGGCGCTCGCCGACGTGGTCACCGGGCCGCGCCTGGACATCTACCGGACCCGGCTGGAGGAGCTCCGCGTCCACGCCATCAAGCTCAAGATCGAGACACAGATGAAGATGGGGCAGCACCACGAGCTGATCGGCGAGCTCAAGGAGCTCACCACCGTCTACGCGCTCGACGAGTGGTTCCACCTGCAGCTCATGGAGGCGCTCTCGCGCGCCGGGCGCCGCCACGAGGCGCTGGAGGTCTACCACCGCCTGCGGTATCTCCTGCGCGAGGAGCTCGGCCTGGAACCCGGCTTCGAGATGCAGGAGCTCCAGCAGGCCGTACTGGCCACCAGTCACCCGAGGGGCGCGCGGCCGAGGCACGTCGCGCGCGCGGCCACCCGGCCGTGAGCCGTCCGCGCGGTCGGCACCGGCCCGAGGTCATCACCCGGCCGGCACCGACCCGCGGCCGGCACCGGCCTTCCGTACACAGGTTTTCCGTACACCGGCCTTCCGTACATCGGTCTTCTGTACATCGGTCCTCTGCGCACCGGCCTTCTGCGCACCGGCCTTCCGTCGTCGGTCGGCACCGGCGCGTGGCCGTCCATCCGGCCGCCACCGATGGCCGGTGGCGGGCGACGGGGGGAAGTGGCGGGTGGCGATGACGGCCCTGACCACGGTGAGCCGGACCAAGAAAAACCGGACCAAGACGAGCCGAACCACGGTGAGCGGACCACAGCGGCCCGGACCGTGGCGGCCCGGACCACAGCGAACCCGTACCCGGTGAGCCGGACCGCGGCGAAGCGGACCGCGGTGAGCCGGACCGGTCACGGCCGGAGGAGCGGGCTCCTCACGGCCGGAGAGAGATCATCTCGTCCACCAGTGACGTGTGGTGCTTCGCCTCGCGGAACAGCGGATGAGCCAGCACCTCCTGGAGGAACCCGATCGTGGTGCACATCCCCCGGCCCGTGATGACGAACTCGCTCAGCGCGCGTTCCATCCGGACGATCGCCTGCTCCCGATCGGGCGCCCAGACGATGACCTTCGCCAGCAGCGAGTCGTAGTCGGCGCTCACCGAGACGCCGTTGGCACCGTGTGTGTCGACCCTGGTGAACGGGCCGCCCGGCGGGACGAACTCCTCGACGCGTCCCGGCGTCGGGAGGAATCCGCGCGCGGGGTCCTCGGTGTTCACCCGGCACTCTATGGACACCCCGCGCGGGACGACGCCCTCACCCGCGAAGGAGACCGGCCTGCCCGAGGCGATCAGGAGCTGCTCCCTGACCAGGTCGATCCCGGTGACCATCTCGGTCACCGGGTGTTCCACCTGGATCCGGCAGTTGGCCTCGATGAAGAAGAAACCGCCCTCGGCGTCCACCAGGAACTCGAACGTGCCGGCCCCCACGTAGCCCGCAGCGCGGGCGCAGGCGACGGCGGCCTCCCCGATGCGCGCGGTGAGCTCCGCCGGGATCCCGGGCGCGGGTGACTCCTCGATCAGCTTCTGCCTGCGCCGCTGGACGGAGCAGTCGCGCTCCCCGAGGCTCACGACGTTGCCGTGGAGGTCGGCGAGCACCTGGACCTCGACGTGCCGCGCGGTGTCGACGTACTTCTCGACGAAGACCCGCCCGTCCCCGAACACCGCCTGGGCGCTCGCCCTGGTCTCGGCGAAGGCCTTCGCGAAGTCGCGGGGATCGCGGACCACCGCCATGCCGCGCCCGCCGCCGCCCGCCGCGGCCTTGATGATGACGGGATAGCCGATCCCGTCGGCGACGTCCTTGGCCGCCTGGCCGTTGGAGAGCGTGCCCGCGCTTCCCGGCAGGACGGGCAGGCCGGCTCCGATGGCGAGGTTCCGCGCCTGCGTCTTGTCCCCCAGGGAGGCGATGACCGGCGGCGGCGGGCCGATGAAGGTCATCCCCTCCGCCTCGCACATCTCCGCGAAGTCGGCGTCCTCGGAGAGGAACCCGTAACCGGGGTGGACCGCGTCCACCCCGGTGCTCAGCGCCGCCTCGATGATCGCCGGCGGGTAGAGGTAGCTCCGCTTCGCCGCGGCCGGTCCGATCTGCACCAGCTGGTCGGCCAGGCGCAGCGCCGGTGAGTCGCGGTCGGCCGTCGAGTAGACCATGACCGTGCGTATGCCCAGCTCACGGCACGCGCGGGCGATCCGCAGCGCGATCTCGCCCCGGTTGGCGATGAGAACCGACGAGATCGTGGAGCCCCCTGAGGAACCCCCTGACGAACCCCCGGGCGCGTTCACGGCGCATCGAGGGGGACGATGGCGAACAGCGGCTGGCCGTACTCGACCGGTGTGCCGTCGAGCGCCAGGATCTCCACGACGCGGCCGGGCAGGTCGGCCTCGATCGGATTCATCAGCTTCATCGCCTCCACGATCCCGATCTGCTGTCCCTTCTCGACCGTGTCTCCCACGCCGACGAAGGGCGGCGCCCCCGGCTCCGGTGCCTGGTAGAACGTCCCCACGGTCGGCGCGCAGACGTGGTGCGCGTCGTCGATGTCGTCGATTCCGGGCACGGCCCGCGCGAGCGGCACCGTGGCGGGAAGGACGACCGCGGGACCGTCCGCGACGGCGACCACGGTCTCCGGCCACTCCAGCTCGACACTCGAATCCCCTACCTGCACCCGGACCCGCCGCACCCCGTTGCCGCCGGCCCGGCTCGCGCCGATGAGCTCGACGGCGCACCGGCAGAGCTCACCGATCAGCGCGTGCGAGGTGGCTCCTGACGTCTCTTCCACGGCGCTTCCTTCACTCATCAGCGCTCCCGTCTATCGCGGTGCCGAGCCGAACCGGCGGAACCGCCGGCGTCGCTCCGCGACCAGCTTCTTCGGATCGTGAACGGCCAGTTCCCCGAACGCCTCCGCGACCGCCGCGCCCAGGAGCTGCGCGCTCCTCGCGGGGTCCGTGTGGGCGCCCTCTCCCGGCTCGGGGATCACCCCGTCGACGACCCCGTGCCCGAGCAGCTCCCGGGCGTCCAGCCCCAGCGCGTCGGCCGCCCGGGGAGCCTCGGCGCCGCTCTTCCACAGGATGGAGGCACAGCCCTCGGGGCTGATCACCGAGTACACCGCGTTGGACAGGGTCAGCACGCGGTCGGCGACACCGAGCGCCAGCGCCCCGCCGCTGCCGCCCTCGCCGGTGACGACGGCCACGACCGGCACGGGCAGCGACGACATCAGGCGGAGGTTCTCCGCGATCGCCCAGGCCTGGCCGTTCTCCTCCGCCTCGATGCCCGGGTACGCGCCCGGCGTGTCGATGAGCGTCAGCACGGGACGGCCGAGCTTGGCGGCGAGCCGCATCAGCCGGGCCGCCTTGCGGTAGCCGGCGGGGGTCGGCATGCCGAAGTTGCGCTCGACCCGCTCGCGGGTGTCGCGCCCCTTCTGGTGGCCGACGAGGACGATCGGCACGCCGTCGAGCCGCCCGATCCCGCCGACGATGGCCGGGCAGTCGCCGCCCAGCCGGTCGCCGTGCAGCTCCACGAACTCCTCCAGCATGTAGCCGGCGTAGTCGAGCGTGGTGGGACGGCCCAGGTGCCGGGCGAGCTGGATCGCCGTCCAGCCGTTCCTGACCGGCAGCTCCTCCGGCCGGAGGATCAGCCCGGACGCCCGCGGCTCCGGCGTGCCCGCGGACCCGGTCCCGGTCCCGAACACAGAACCGGTCTCGGAGCCGAGCTCGAAGCCCGGCACGGGGCCGGAGCCCGGCGCGGGGCCGGAGCCCGGCGCGGGGCCGGATTCCGGGCTTCCGAGGGCGCAGAGCCTGGCGAGCGTCGAGCGTAGCGCGCTCCGCGGCTGGACCCCGTCGATGAGCCCCTTGTCGCGCAGGAACTCCGCGGTCTGGAAGCCCTCGGGGAGGTCCTGGCCGATGGTCTGCTTGATCACGCGGGGTCCGGCGAACCCGATGTGGGCGCCGGGCTCGGCGAGGAGGACGTCGGGCAGGGTCGCGAAGGACGCGGCCACCCCGCCGTACGTCGGGTCGGTGACCACGCCCACCGTCAGGATCCCGGCCTCGTCCAGCTCGGCCATGGCCTGGCTGGTCTTGGCCATCTGCATGAGCGACAGCGCGCCCTCCTGCATCCGCGCGCCCCCCGACGCCGTCACCAGCAGGAACGGTACGCGTTCCGCCAGCGCGACCTCGGCCGCGGCGACGATGCGTTCCCCGACGCCGGTGCCGAGGCTGCCGCCCATGAAGCGGAAGTCCATCACGACCGCGACGGCCGGGTGTCCCTCGATCGTCCCGCGGACGCAGACGACGGCCTCGTCCAGCCCCGTCTTCAGGCGCGCCTCGCGCAGCCGGTCGACGTAGGGCCTGTCGTCCGCGAACCCCAGGGGGTCGTCCACGGTCGGCGGGGTCTCGATCGGCTCCGTGGACCCCTCGTCGAAGAGCTGCTCGATCCGCTGCCCGGCGCCGACCCTGGTGTGCAGCCCGCAGCCGGGGCACACCCCGAGCTCACGCGCGAACCGCTTGCCGTACACCATCTCGGCGCACCGCGAGCAGCGGACCCACTCGACGCCCCGCACCGCCGGCGCGGCGGTCGTCGGCGGGGAGATCGTGGGTGCGGAGGTCGTCAGGGGAGAAGGTGGAGCAGGTGGAGAAGGTAACGAGGGTAGAGAAGGGGGAAAAGGTGGAGAAGTCGTGGTCATCGCGGGTCCTCCCTGCCATCTTTCACGTCGGTCAACCACACGTCGGCGAAGCCCACTCTCCCGACGCCCTGCAACCCGGCCCACAGGTGCCGCCCCACCTTGCCGGCGAGCCGCCACGCGAGCCGGGGCTCCGCCGGAGGTTCCATCGAGGGCCGCGCCACCGGCTCAGAGTTCGTCCACGACTTCATAGACCCCGTAACCTCTCCCCTGGCTGTCGTCCCGGTAGGGCCGGAGCGAGGACGTCTGGCCCTTGTGCCGCGTCCCCTCCTCCCAGGCGCGGAACTCGGCGAGGCTCGCCCACTCGCTGAGCACGGCGAACTCGCCGGGCGCGAGCGCCGAGCGGAGCAGCTGGCTGCTCCGCAGGCCGGGGGTGCCGCGCATCCCGCCGTTGACCTCGCGGTAGGCCTCGACCACGGAGCCGCTCTCCTCGACGGGGGTGGAGTAGTAGACGACGACCCGGACCCGACCGCTCATCCGCCGCTCTCCAGGCGTTCGCGTCCGAGGTCGAACACCATGTTCAGGGTCGCCATGGTGCCGTGCGAGCGGTACGGGTGCAGCTTCTTGCGGTGCTCGACGTGGGCCTCGCTGCCCTCGAACTCGCGGAACCTCGCCTCGTCCGCCCAGTCGCTCATGATGTAGTAGACGCCCTCCTCCTCGGCGCTCCGCAGCAGCCACTGCCCGACGTTCGCGGGGTTGTCGCCGACCACGTCCGCGACGGAGTACCAGACCTTCTCGAAGTCCCGTTCCATGCCCGGGAAGATCTGCATCCGCAGCATCACCCGGAATACGGTCGTCTCCGCCATGTCAGATACCTCCGTCGACGTGAACGGTCTCGCCGGTCATGTACCGGGAGCGGTCGCTGGACAGGAACAGCACCACGTCCGCGACCTCCTCGGGCTCGCCGAGCCTGCCGAGGGCGGTCATCGTGCGGTAGCGCCGCGCGTGCTCGGGGCTGAGGTCCGCCGCGGCGTCGGTGTTGATGATCCCGGGCGCGACCACGTTGATCCGGATCCCGCGCGGGCCGAGCTCCTTGGACAGGGACCGCGCGAGGCCGAGCTCGCCCGCCTTGGAAGCGGTGTAGTGGGTGCGCAGCGGCACGCCGACCATCGCCGCCTTGGAACCGATCGCGATCACCGACCCGCCCGCGGACATCAGGGGCAGGGCCCCGCGCACCACGAGGTACATGCCGGTGAGGTTGGTGTCGAGGATCCGGTGCCACTCGTCGAGTTCGAGGTCCGCGAAGGGGACGTGGCTGATCGCCCCCGCGTTGTGCACGACGACGTCCAGCGAGCCCAGCGTGCCTCGGCACTCGTCGATCAGCGCGTTCACGTCCTCCGGGCGGCTCACGTCGGCCTGTACGACGCTGTGCCGGCCCGGGGTGGCCGCCAGGTCGCTCTCCAGCCTCCCGGCCGCCTCCTTGTCCGCGCGGTAGCAGGTAACGACGTTGCATCCCTCCTGGGCGAGGCCGAGCGCCACCGCCCGCCCGATCCCCCGGCTGCCGCCGGTGACCAGGACGTTCTTTCCATCCAGTCGGAAACTCATCAGCTCTCTCCTCTGTTGTCGGGGGGTCGGAGGCCGTTCACATCAAAACCCTCGAAACCGTCAGGGCCGTGGCGGCCGTTCACGGCAGGGCCGCCGCGGCCGCCGTGTTCAGGACGAGGGCGAGCACCGCCACCGCGGTGCGCGTGCTGTTCCACCGCGCCCACCGCCGCCTGAACGCCTCCATGTCCCACCCGGCGGGCAGCGTCTCCGGGTCCTGCGCACTGATCCAGCGGTTCATCGGGACGTTGCGGGTCAGCGAGATGGCCACCACGGAGACGGCCGCCAGGCCCGCGAGCGCGCACAGCACGCGTACCGTCGCCGTGGGTGCCGTGATCGCCGCCGCGACGTCCGCCGCGAAGGTGATCAGCAGGCAGGCCGGCTGGAAGGGGTCGTACCTGCCGACCGCGAAGGCGTGCGCCCTGACGTAGCTGTCGGCGGCGAGCGTCATGTAGAACGGGACGACCCCCAGCACCGTGCCCACCAGCACCCCGGCGGCGAGACCGTTGGCCAGGAGCGCCAGCGGCAGCAGCAGGTCCGTCATGTGGTCCCGGCCTCCCGTGCCGCCTGTTCGACCTTCTCCTTGATCAGCTTCATCTGCACCGGCGTGTTGGTGTCGATCCGCCTGGTCATCTGCTCCAGGTCCACCGGCGACTCCGCCTTCATGCGGAAGTCCTGGATCCAGCGCATCTCCACCCCGCCGGGCACCTCGCGGTACTCCCAGCGGATGTTCATGTACTCGAACCAGCCGGTCTCGACCCGGTGCGCCCGCACGGTCCGCGTCGCCGGGTCCGCCGTGCGCTCCGACACCCACGACCAGGCGTTGCCGTCGTCGTCGGGATGCATCGTCAAGCGGAAGCGGACGGTGTCGCCCTCCCGGTGGATGATCTCGGCCTTGGCGTACTCGCTGAAGAGGTCCGGCCACGACTCGACGTCGTTGGTCATCCTCCAGACCAGGTCCGCCGGAGCGGAGATGACGATCGCCCGTTCGGTGTGTCCCGCCATGGTCAGTTCACCCCTGCCTTCCGGTTGACGTAGTCGAGCACCTCGCGGGGGGTCCTCAGGTCCGCGGCCACCTCGTCGGGGACGGCCACGCCCCAGTCCCGCTCGATGCGGCTGGCCAGCTCCAGCACGGCCAGCGAGTCGTAGTTCATGTCCGTGAACGTGGTGTCGACGATGTCGCCCTCGATGTCGATCTCCTCGTCCTCCCCCGCGCTGATCCGCATGAGGTTCCGCAGATCGTCGAGGTCGAAATCCTTCATCGCTGCTCCTGTCGTTGCTTGTACGGCTGGTCGCTCACGGGTACGGCCGATCGCTCACGCGGACGGCCCGGTCGCTCACGCGGACGGCCCGGTCGCTCACGCGGACGGCCCGGTCGCTCACGCGGACGGCCCGGTCGCTCACGGGACCCCCGCGGCACGGCCGCCCGCACGGCCCGCTCACGGGAACACCCGCGGCGCGGTCTCGTACGGCCGGTCGCTCACGGGGACGCCCGCAGCACGAGTGCGGCGTTGAACCCCCCGTATCCGCGGGCGAGCACCATCGCGGTGCGCACCTCGACGACCCGGGGCTCGTCCGTGACCAGGTCGATCGCGTAGCCGGGGACCGGGTCGCCGACGCCGATCGTCGCCGGGATGATCGAGTCGCGGATGGCGAGCAGGGCGGTGACGATGTCGAGGGCGGGTCCCCCGGCGTACAGCCGCCCGGTCATCGTCTTGGGCGCGGTGACCGGCACCGCCCGCTCGCCGAACACGGCCGCGATCGCCTCCGCCTCGGCCCGGTCGAGGTCGGGGACACCGGCCGCGTCGGCGAAGACCACGTCGATGTCGCGCGGTTCCAGGCCGGCGTCGGCGAGCGCGTTCTCGATGGCCCGTCGCAGGGCCGGCGGGCGCTCGCTCCCGGGGGCCGGGTCGAACGTGGCGGCGTGACCGGCGATCACGCCGTACGTCTTCGCCGCCCCGCGCGCCCTGGCGGCCCGCGCGTCCTCCACGATGATGATCGCGCCCCCCTCGCCCGGCACGTAGCCGTTGGCGTCGGCGTCGAAGGGGAGGTAGGCCCGCCGCGGGTCGGTCCGCGAGCTGAGGCGCCCGTTCGCGATCTGGCAGGTGAGCCCGTACGGGCTGAACGGGGCGTCGGTGCCGCCGCTCACGACCAGCCGGGCGCCGTCCTCCAGGACCCGGCGGGCCTGGGCGAGCGACTCCAGGGCGCCGGCCTGCTCCGCGACCACGACGCCGCAGGGGCCGCGCATCCCGTGCCGGATGGAGATCTGACCGGTCGTCGCGGCGTAGAACCAGGCGATCGACTGGTAGGCGCCGACGTGCCGGGGTCCCTTGTCCCACAGCTGCTGGATCTCGCGCTGGCCGAACTCCACCCCGCCGGAGGAACTCGCGGTGACCACGCCCATCTCGTACTCGGGCAGGTCGGCGGGGTTCACGCCGGCGTCGGCGAGGGCCATGTCGGTCGCCACCAGCGCCATGTGCGTCCAGTGGTCGGTCTGCGGGATCAGGCGGCCGGGGACGTTCCCCTTCGCGGTGAAGTCGCCGACCTCCCCGGCGAGCCGCACCGGGTACGGGGACGCGTCGAACCTGCCGATCCTGCCGATCCTGCTCGTCCCCCTGAGCGTGGCGGCCCAGTGCTCCTCCACGCCGAGGCCGGTGGGGGCCACGACGCCGACCCCCGTCACCACCGGGGCGGCAGCGCTCATGCCACGAGCCTTCCGGGGGCGGTGATCACGGTCGCCGTCTGGAACCCGCCGAAGCCGCTGCCCACGCTGAGCACCACGTCGACCGGCCACTCGCGCGCCGTGTGCGGGACGTAGTCGAGGTCGCACTCGGGATCGGGCGTGTCGAGGTTGGCCGTGGGAGGCACCACCCCGTGCTCGATCGCCAGCGCGCAGGCCGCCACCTCGATGGCCCCGATCGCGCCGAGCGAGTGCCCGACCATGGACTTGATCGAGCTGACCGGCGTCCGGTACGCGTGGTCGCCCAGGCTGCGCTTGAAGGCGGCCGTCTCGTGCCGGTCGTTCTGCTTGGTCCCGGACCCGTGCGCGTTGATGTAGTCCACGTCCTCCGGGTTCACCCGGGCGGCGTCCAGCGCCACCCGGATGGCCTCGGCCATCTCGCGCCCGTCGGGCTTGAGCCCGGTCATGTGGTACGCGTTGCCGCGCGTGGCGTAGCCCGCCACCTCGCAGTAGACGTGGGCCTCGCGGCGCCGGGCGTGCTCCAGGCTCTCCAGGACGAACACGGCGGCCCCCTCGCCCAGCACGAAACCGTTGCGGTCCCGGTCGAACGGGCGCGAGGCGTGCGCGGGGTCGTCGTTCCTCGGCGAGGTCGCCTTGATCGCGTCGAAGCAGGCCACGGTGATCGGCGAGATCGGGGCGTCCGTGGCGCCGGCGATCACGACGTCGGCCGTTCCCTCCGCGATCAGGCGCGCGCCGTACCCGACGGCGTCGAGGCCGGACGTGCACCCCGTCGAGATGAGCGTGACCTGGCCCTCGGCGCCGCACGCCCACGCGACCTCGGCGGCCATCGAGCTCGGCACCAGGTGCCCGTACAGGTGCGGGACGCCGTAGGACGAGTCGACCTGCCACTGCCGTCCCGAGTCGCTCACCACGACGTATTCCTCTTCGAGGCTCATCGTGCACCCGACCGCGCTGCCCAGCGTCACGCCGACGCGGGACGGCTCCAGGGCGGTCAGGTCGAGGCCGCTGTCCTCGATCGCCTCCCGCGTCGAGACGACGGCGAACTGCGCGGCCCGGTCCATCCTCCGGGCCTCGCGCGCCGTGAGCCCCTCCGCCATCGGGTCGAAGTCGCACTCGGCCGCGATGCGCGACCTGAACCCCTCGGGGTCGAACAGCGAGACGGCCCTGGTCGCGGTACGGCCAGACGTCAGCAGTTCCCAGAAGGCCTTGCGGCCCGTCCCGCCCGGGGCGACGACCCCGATGCCGGTGACGGCCACCTGGCGGCGTGTCATCTCCCGTCCCCCACGCTGAGGGAGGGCTCCGAGGCGTTGGGCAACGGCTCGGTGTCGACGTGGCCGAGCTCGGGACGCGGCGCCAGCGGGCCGAGCTGGAACACCGCGAGAGCCTGCTCGCTCCCGTGGTTCTCGACCCGGTGCCGGACCTCGACGGGAATCATGAGCGCCTCGCCCGCGCTCAGCCGGACCGGCGTCCCGTCCACCCGGACCGTCAGCTCCCCGCGCACGAGATAGAGGAACTCCTCGGAGTACGGGTGGTAGTGCTCGGACACGAACTCACCGGGCTCCAGGGTCAGCACCCCCATGAATCCCGACGTCGATCCCACGGTGGCGGGGCCGAGAAGAACGCGAATGTCACCACCACGGCGACGATTCGGCGCAACCTCGTCGGCACTGACCTTAGATCGGGCTGTCGCCATTCAAAGTCTCCTATCCGGACGGATACCTCCGCTGAGCGTCATCATCATCACCGCACCTGCTCGAAGCATCCTCGAATTACGCTCAAAGCCGGTCGAAGAGAGGGGGTGGACTGTTCCCCAGCCATATTCGAGGGCGCCTCAAGTCGAGGGCGTGATACTTCATGCGATGACCGAGGGGAGGAGCGACATACGTGATTGCCCAAATTCTCACCGCCGCCGTACTGGTCGGCAGCGGGATCGCGGCCGGCGTGCTGTTCACTCACGCGGTGGGCGTCTGGCCCGCGATGCAGGCGATGGCGCCCGATCGCTACGTGGCGGCCCACAAACTCCTGGGCCGCGCCTACGACCCGATGATGCCGATAATCGTCGGCACGTCACTCGTCCTGGACATCATTCTCTCCGTTCTTTCCACGAACGAGACGGCGAGATTTCTTTTCATAGCGTCGGCCGTCTGCCTGGCCTGCGTCGGAGTGGTTTCACAAACCCGCAACGTTCCCATCAACCGGCGCGTGAAATCACTCGACCCCGACGCGATGCCGGAGAACTGGGAAGACCCGAGAGGACTCTGGGGAAAATGGAACCTGCTCCGTACGACATTCGCCGTTCTCGCTCTGGTGGGAAACGCCACGGCAGCCGTCTCGGCCATTTCCACCATTTGAGCGACCGGACAGGAAATCGTACGAGAAAGGAGAGAGCATGTCCGTGACCGGCACCGCGCGGGGCGTCGACCTTCCCCCCGCCCGCGACCTCGACCGGCGCAGGGCCGACGTGATGGAGAGGCTCGCGACCGACAGGCACGCCTGGCTCGCGACCGGCGGCGCCCCCGACGCGCACCTGGTCCCGCTCGGATGCGTGTGGGACGGGACCCACCTGGTGATGGCGACGCAGGAGAGGCACCGGACGGTCCGCAACCTCCGCGGGCACGGCTTCGCGCGGGCCGCGCTCGGCAGCCCCACGGACGTGGTGCTCATCGACGGTCCCGTGAGGATCGTGCCGTACCCCGAGCTGCCCGCCGACGCCCCCGCGATCCTCGCCGAGCTGCCGGTGAACCCCTCCCGGGTGCCCGGCTGCGTCTACCTCTTCCTCACCCCCCGGCGCGTTCTCGCCTGGCGGCACCGCGGTGAGATCCCCGGCCGGACGGTGATGAGGAACGGCCGCTGGCTCGCCTGACGCGCCCGGCCCGCCTCGCCCGCCCCGCCCGCCCAGCCCCTCCGGGCCCTTCGGGTTCAGGTCCTTCGGGTCCTTCAGGTCCTTCGGGGCCTTCGGGGCCTGAGCTCCGCGAGGCTTGAGCCCTTCGAAGCCTGAGCCATACGAGGCCCGAGCCCTTCGAGGCCTGAGCTCTTTGAGGCCTGAGCTCTTTGAGGAGCGCACATGTCGGAGACACCCTTTGAGGAGCGCACATGTCGGAGACGACCCTGCCGCTGAGCGGCATTCCCGACTCGGCCCTGACCGATCCCTATCCCTTCTACGAGCGGCTGCGCGCGGCGGGACGAGTGCACCGCATGCAGACCCCCATCGGGCTGGAGGCCTGGTTCGTCCCGCACTACGAGGACGCCCGCGCGCTGCTCGTCGATCCCCGCTTCAGCAAGGCCGTGCACCACTCCGACGGGCCGTCCGCCGGTGACAGGAAGCGCGAGAGCTCGTTCGCCAACAACATGGTCAGCACCGACCCGCCGGAGCACACCCGGCTGCGCAAGCTGGTGCAGAAGGCGTTCACCCACCGCCGCACCGAGCTGCTCCGCCCCCGCGTGCAGGAGTTCACCGACCGGCTGCTCGACAAGCTGGAGAAGGAGGGCAGGGCGGACCTCATGGAGGACTTCGCCTTCCCCCTGCCGATGATGGTCATCGGGGAGCTGCTCGGGCTGCCCCCGGAGGACCTCGCGGACCTGCGGGAGAAGACCGTCTTCTTCTTCCTGGAGGAGAGCTACGAGGGCAACCCCGTGCAGCGCTTCCGGGAGAAGCAGGCCAGCATCGGCGAGTACGTCAGGAAGCTGATCGAGTACAAGAGGACGCACCCCGGCGACGACCTCGTCCACGGGCTGATCGAGGCGCGCGACGGCGAGAACAGGCTCTCCGAGAAGGAGCTCGTCGCGACCGTGATGCTCCTCATCTTCGCGGGCTTCCTCACCACCGTTAACCTGATCACCAACGGGCTCCACGCGCTGCTCGTCAATCGCGACCAGCTCGCCCTGCTCGCCGCGCGGCCCGAGCTCATCAACTCCGCCATCGAGGAGTTCCTGCGCTACGAGAGCTCGCTCGCGCTGATCGAGGGGCACGCGACGGAGGACATCGAGATCGGGGACACCACGATCCCGTCCGGCTCGCTGATCATCGTGTCCGTGCACTCGGTGAACCGCGACCCGGCGGCCTTCCCCGACCCGAACCGGCTGGACATCACCCGCAACCCCAACCCGCACCTGGCCTTCAGCCACGGGCTGCACCACTGCCTGGGCGCCCCCCTGGCGCGTCTTGAGGCGCAGGTGGCCATCAACGCGGTGCTGAAGCGGTTTCCCGGCCTGACCCTCGACTGCGCCCCCGAGGACGTGACCTGGCACCGCGACTTCTTCTCGCGGTCCCTCCACGCGCTCCCGGTGCGGCTCGCCCCCTGACCCTCCGCACCCCGGTACGGCCCGCGCCGATCCACTCGCACCCCACCGCGATCCCGGTACGGCCCGCATCGATCCACTCGCACCCCGCCGCGGCCCCGGCACGGCCCGCGCACCGATCCTCTCGCACCCTCGTCGCGCGCCCCGGTACGGCCCGCGCGCCGATCCCCCGCCCCGACAGCCCGACCGCCTCGACAGCCCCCTTTCGTTCCACACCCATCAGAAAGGAAGCCGGATGTCCCTTCCGGAGAGCGCACTGCCCATCATCAGGACGGCGACCGGATTCTTCCAGGCACAGGCCCTGTTCGCCGGGATCGAGCTGGGGATCTTCGCCCGCCTGTCCCGCGGTCCCGCCGACGCCTCGGAGATCCAGCGGGAATTCGCCCTGCACCCCTCGCTGACCCACGACTACCTGGACTCGCTGGTCGCGATGGACCTGCTGTCGCGGGACGGCTCCCAGTACACGATCACCCCCCTCGCCTCGGCCTACCTCGACCCCACCAAGCCCGAGTACATCGGCGGCTTCCTCGCCTTCAACCAGCGCCGGCTCTACCCGGCCTGGGGCACCCTCAGCGCGTTCCTGCGATCGGGCGAGAACCTGGCGCAGAAGTTCTCCGCCGGCGGCGACTTCACGGCCGAGCTGTACGCCGACCCCCGGCGGGCCCGCGCCTTCACGGAGGCGATGGACGGCTACGCGGTGCTGCTCGCCCGCCCGCTCGCCGAGAAGTACCGCTGGCACGAGGTAAAGTCCTTCACCGACCTCGGAGGATGCCGCGGGCTGCTCACCACGAGAATCGCCGCCGCCCACCCCCACCTGCGCGGGGTGACCTTCGACCTGCCCCCGCTGGAGCCGTTCTTCGACGAGCTGGTCGACGCGGTGGGAGGGGAGACCGACCTCCGCGACCGGGTCACCTACCAGGCGGGCAGCTTCTTCAGCGACCCGCTGCCCGACACCCAGGTCTACATATTCGGCCACGTCCTGCACGACTGGGTCGACGAGCGCCGCCGCGAGCTGGTGGGGCGGGCCTTCGAGCAGCTGCCCCCCGGCGGCACGCTCCTCGTCTACGACAGCATGATCGACGACGAGCGCCGCGAAGGCATCTTCAACCTCCTGATGAGCCTCAACATGGCCATGATCAGCGGCTCGTCGGAGTACACGATCTCCCAGGGGGTCGGATGGCTGACGGAGGCCGGGTTCACGGTCGAGGAGCCGGTCGCGCTCAACGAGATCACCACGCTGCTGGTCGCCAACAAGCCGCTCTGAGCCGGTCGCCGAGCAAGCCGCTCCGCACGGAAACCGGCCGCTCTGAACCGGTCACCGGGCAAGCCGCTCCGAGCGGAGACCGGCCGCTCTGAATGGAAACCCCGGCCGCTCCGAGCGGAAACCCCCGCCGCTCCGAGCGGGACCACGGGCCGTGGAGCGCTCCGGAGCGCTGAGAGGACCTCCCAGGGGATCCGCTCAGCGGCTCCGGCCGCGTTTCGCGGCTGCCGGGGCTGCCGGGCTGCCGGGCCTTCGCCGAAACACCCCCGGCGACGGGTCCACGACGGCCTTCTCACCCCTTTTCCACGCCTCATATCTGGCCTGTGGCAGAATGTGATGAATGCGTTTCCATGCTGACCTGCATATTCACTCGAAATACGCTCGGGCCTGCAGCAGAGACAGCGATCTGGAACATCTGACATGGTGGGCCCAGCGCAAGGGCATCGCGCTGATGGGGACCGGCGATTTCACGCATCCGGTGTGGTTCGAGCACCTGCGCGAGAATCTCGTACCGGCGGAGCCGGGGCTGTTCCGGCTGCGTGACGAGATCGACCTCGACGCCCTCGGGCCGCGGCCCACCGGCGTGCTCCCCGGCCAGGTGCGGTTCATGCTGTCCACGGAGGTCTCCACGATCTACCGGCGCGGCGAGCGCACCCGCAAGATCCACCACCTGGTCTACATGCCGGGCTTCGACGAGGCCGCGGCGTTCAACGCCCGGCTCGACCGGATCGGCAACCTGAGCGCGGACGGACGGCCCGTCCTCGGCATGGACTCCCGCGCCCTGCTGGAGATCACCCTGAGCAGCGGCGACGGCGCGTACCTCGTGCCCGCCCACGTCTGGACGCCGTGGTTCGGCGTCTTCGGCTCGAAGTCCGGGTTCGACACGATCGAGGAGTGCTACGGCGAGCTCTCCGGGCACATCTTCGCGCTGGAGACCGGCCTGTCCAGCGACCCGGCGATGAACTGGCGGGTCTCCGCCCTCGACCGCTACCGGCTGGTCAGCCACTCCGACGCCCACTCGCCGCCCATGGTCGGCCGCGAGACGACGGTGTTCGAGACCGACCTCGACTACTTCGCCGTCCTGCGGGCGCTCCAGACCGGGACCGGGTACGAGGGAACGACCGAGTTCTTCCCCGAGGAGGGGAAGTACCACGTCGACGGGCACCGCAGGTGCGACATCCGGATGGACCCCGAGGAGACGCGCGGTCGCGACGGGATCTGCCCCGTGTGCGGGAAACCGCTCACGGTGGGCGTGCTGAGCCGGGTCCAGGAACTGGCCGACCGGCCCGAGGGGTTCCGGCCGGAGGGCGTCGCGGGCTTCCGCAACCTCGTACCGCTGCCGGAGATCGTGGGCGAGATCCTCGACGTGGGGCCGAAGAGCAAGAAGGTCCTCAAGGAGGTCGACGAGCTCACCTCCGCCCTGGGGCCCGAGCTGAGGATCCTGGAGGACGTGCCGGTCGGCGACATAGCGGCCCACTCACCGCCGCTCGCGGAGGCCGTCGGACGGCTGCGCCGCGGCGAGGTGATCCGCGAACCGGGGTACGACGGCACGTACGGCGTGATCCGGCTCTTCGAACCGGGCGAGCTGGAACGGGCGCGCGAGGACATCGCCCCGACGCTTTTCTAGGCTCCCCGCGTCCTTCCGGGTTTCCCGCGTTTCCCCAAGTCTCTCCGAGCTTCCCCCGCGTCCTTCCGGGCTTCCCGGGTCTTTCCGGGCTTCCCCGCGTTTTTTCTCGCTTCCCCGCGTCCCCGTACGGCCCTCACCGCTCCCGGGGTGTCCCGTTCACCGGAGCGCGCTCATCCTGGCGAGGGCGGCGGTGAAGAAGGACCGCGGGGCCTGCGCGGCCACCACGAACGCGTCCGCCGCGGTGTCCACGTCGGTGAGGCGGGGCATCAGGGCGACGCTCAGCCCGGCCTCCCCCAGCCTCCGCAGCTGGACCTCACCGGCGGTCGGCTCCGACATCGGGACGCCGAGCAGGAGGGCGGGGTCGGGAGCGCGCAGCCCGAGCAGCCAGAACCCGCCGTCCGCCGCCGGGCCGAACACCGCGTCGTAGGCGCCAAGCAGGGACAGGGCGTAGACCAGCATGTCCGGGGTGACCTGCGGGGTGTCCACGCCGATGAGCACGACCGGCCCCGGCAGGAGCCGGTGGGCGTCGTCGAGGGCCGCGGCGAGCCGCTCGTCCGGCCCGTTCCCGCGCTGCGGCAGCACCGTGAACCCGCGCGGGAGCCAGGGGCCAGGGGCACCGTCGAGCGCGAGCACGCGCCGGGCGACCGGGACGCGGGCGACCGCGCGCAGCGTGTCCTCAAGGGCGGCGGCGGCCAGCGCGGCGGCCTCCCCCTCGGTGAAGGGCGGGATCAAACGGGTCTCGGCGTTCCCGGAGACCGGCTCCCGGGCGATCACCACGACCTGCCCCCTGAGCAGCCCGCCCTGGGACGGTACGCGCCGCGACGACTCCCCCCAGGCTCTCCGGCCCCGGTTCTGAGCCTGATTCCGGGCCTGGTTCTGGGCCTGCGCCTGGTTCTGGGCCTGGTTCTGGGCCTGGTTCTGGGCCTGGTTCTGGGACGCCTCGCCAGGGAGTGTCCCGTTCCGGGAGAGCTCGTCCCGGGTGTGCGGAAACGGGCCGGTGCCGTACCGCCCGTTCCCCGCGCCGCTCATGTGCCCGCTCGATCGGCCGTCGCCCGTGGCACCAGGGCGGCCTTCTCGTCCGGGCGGGGCGGCACCACGTCGATCTCCATCGTTCGACGCTACGGCCGCGGGCCGGGCTCACCCCCGAGGGACGGTGACGCACTGCCAAGAGATGACCGTTTCAGGCCCATAGTCAGAGATTGACCGGGAATCCAGGTGGCCGGGCACTCCCGCCTGCCAACCCACCGGCCGGAGGCGTCGGCACCCGGCCGAAGCCGGAGGTCCGCGCCGACGGAAAACCGACGAGAAAGCGTCCATCGGTCGTGCCCCACGTACGACCGATGGACGCGTTCCTCGCGTACGCGTCCCTGCGGGGCCCGCGTGAACGTCACATGCTCTGCGTGAACGTCCGGGAGTTGCTCTCATTGCTCTGGTAGCTCTGGTAGCCCGGCCCCCACGTCCAGGTCTCCGTACGATCCCCCTTCTTGACGGTCACCTTCCCGAAGAGGGAGCAGTCGTTCGTCACGGCGGGCCGGGGCGGGATGAGGGCGGCGGACGCGACCGGCGCGGCGAGTGCCACCACGAGGGCGGCGAGGGCGGCGGTGGTGATACAGCGGGCAACGGACATGGGTTCTCCCATGACGTGCGGATGATTCGACGGAGATATCGCCTTTTTTCCGGAAAGACGAACCACCCCGACCATCAAAACTCGCACCGAGCCACATTCGGCACAACTGCCCCTTTTATCCACTTATGTCCTAGCCGATCCCCATGGACGAGAACCCTCCGGCTCACCCGGCGTCCCTCCTGATCCCGGCGAAGAGCCGCTCGGCGGCGGCCCGGTCCCACACGAGACGGTTCGGATCATCGGGATGCGGGCGGGTGGGAACCGTGGAGAACGTCACCGAGCCGGGTACGATCTTCGCCATGTTCCGGGCGATGGCGTACATCGTCCCCAGGTCGAGCCCGGCGTCGGTCCTGACGAACCCCTTCACCTCGGCGAGGAGGGCGGAGAGCCTCGCGGGCTCGTCCAGCAGCCCGCTCACCCTCATGACCAGCGTGTGCATGAGCTTGGTCGCAGTCGCGGGTCTGGGCGGTGAGTGGCGCGGTCTCACGGGCACCATGGCATGAAGGCTGGCCTTCCCGTGGAGAAAACGGTCAGCGATGTATCGCCACCACCTCCCGACCGGGTTCACGGTCCGTGGGACAACCGGCCCGCGCCATCCGCTCCCCGTGACCGGCCCGCGCCGGCTGACCTGCGCCGACCGCTCCCCGTGACCGGCTGACCTGCGTCGGCCGCTCCCCGTCAACCGGCTCGCGTCAACCGAACCCGGTCGCGCGGGCCCCGTCACACGAGTCCCGTCAAGCGGACCCCGTCAGCCCGGTCCCGTCTCGCGGTCGTCGATCGAGCGCAGGACGGCGTCGGGGACGACGAGGTCGGCGCGGGGGCGGGTGGTGGCGATGAGGTCGGCGTTGCGCTGGTCGGTTCCCAGTGCCCAGGCCACGGCGGCGTCGGGGGTCTTGCCGAAGCGCTCGTGCCGGGAGACGAGGCGGCGCACGCGCTCGTCCGGGTCGAGGTCGCAGTACCAGACCTCGTGCAGCCCGGCCCGCACGCGTGCCCAGTCGCCCTGGTCGAGCAGCAGGTAGTTCCCCTCGGTGACGACGAGCCTGGCGGCCCGGGAGACCGGGATGCTGCCCGCGATCGGCTGTTCCAGGTCGCGCTCGAACGCGGGCGCGTAGACCACGTCGTCCTCGTCCTCGCGCAGGCGGCGCAGGAGGGCCGCGTACCCGGCGGCGTCGAAGGTGTCCGGGGCGCCCTTGCGGTCGCGGCGCCCGAGCCGGTCGAGCTCGACGTCGGCGAGATGGAAGCCGTCCATCGGCACGTACGCCACCCACTCCCGCTCCGGCAGCCCCTCGGGAGGCGCCGGCCGCAGCAGGCGGACCAGGTGTTCGGCGAGGGTGGTCTTGCCCGCCCCCGGGCCTCCGGTGACGCCGAGCAGCGCGCGGTGCCCGTCTCGTACGAGGGAGCGCGCCCGGACCACCAGGTCGTCGAGGGATGTCATCGGGGCCGGCCCGCGAAAGGAAAGCCGTCCCCGACCGGGGGAGCCGAGGTGGTCGTCATCCCAACGAACGTAGCCGAGCCGATCGCCGACATCCAGCGCGGCCGTACGCCTCGGCGGGGTCGTGCAACACTTTCCGGCCCTTCGGCGTCTAGGCGGTGACGATGGAGAAAGGACGGCATGTGGATGACGAACCCGGTTTCGACGACTTCGTGGCCGAACGGGGTGAAGCGCTGCTCCGCTACGCGTACGTCCTGACCGGCAACCCGCACGACGCCGCCGATCTCACGCAGGAGGCGCTGACCCGGTTGCGCGACGCCTGGCCGAGGGTGCGGCGCAAGACCGACGCGCACAGCTACGCCCGGACGACGATGGCGCGGCTGCACATCAGCATCTGGCGGCGGCACAGGCGCGAGCACCTCACCGGGGAGCCGCCCGAACGGACCTGGGAGGCGGTCTTCCCCTCCGACGAGGACCAGGGACTCTGGCGGGAACTCGCCGCGCTGCCCCGCAGACAGCGCGCCGTGCTGGTGCTCCGCTACTACGAGCAGCTGGCCGACGCCGAGATCGCCGAGGTGCTGCGCATCTCCCAGGGGACCGTGCGCAGCCAGGCCTCCCGCGGCCTGGACAAGCTGCGGTCCTCCCTCTCCACCTCACCGGCGGCCCACGGGAGCACGCGATGACCGACATCGAAGACAAGCTGACCCGCGTCCTGGCCGGAGCCGCGGAGCAGGTGCCCGAGCGGGCGCGGGCCGGGCTGTCCGCGGCGGTCAGGGCGCGCCGCCGCCCCCGGCGGGCGCCCGCCGCCCTGCTCGCGGCGGTGGCCGTGGCCGCGGTGGCCGGTGGGGCGGGTACGGCGGTACGGACCCTGGACTCGCCGGACGCGCCGGACTCGCGGCAGCCCGCGGTGAACGCCACGAGCACGAGCGTGCGGAGCCCGGCGCCGGAGGAGAATCCGCCGCCCGTCGAGCAGGTGTGGCCGCAAGCCGTGCACAAGGTCCCGGCCAGGCTTCCCGACGGCCGTACCTACGTCCCGCAGTCGCTTCTCGACGACCGGACGCTGCTCGTCATGACGGAGGCGGGGAAAAAGACGAAGCAGTCCCTGTGGACCTACGGTCTGGAGAGCGGCAGGGTCCGGCGGATCGCCGAGATCCTCCCGAAGTCCGCCGCGATCTCCCTGGTCCCGGGTTCGATGACCTCCTCCCACCAGGTCGCCGTGGGCGGCGGGAACATCGCCTGGTGGGGGTCGTACAGGAAACCGGGTGGGCAGCGGGTCGCGCGGATCTGGACGGTGCCCGTCGGCGGCGGCACCCCGCGGAAGGTGGCCGACGTCCCGCTGGCGAGCGCCGCGGGAAAGGACCACATCAAGGCGCTGGAGGTGGTGGGACCGGACGTGGTCTTCTCCAGCGAGAACAGCGGGGTGTACCGGGTGCCGCTGCGCGGGGGTGAGCCGCGGACGGTGCCGGGCACCGAGGGGCGGAATCTCCTGCGGTGGCCCTGGGTGGGCCGTGACAGCGAGCGGGCCGTCTTCGCCGAGCTGTTCGACGCCGAGACGGGGGAACGGCGTGATGCCGTGATCAGGCCCGGTGAGAAGTCCGTCGACTGCGGCATCACGCGGTGCCACGGTCGGCGCGAATCCGGAGAATCCGGCCGGAGCCTCTTCGTCCGCGACCGCGACGGTTCCCGGGAGCGCGCGCTGCCGACCGGGGTCCTCGCGGGCAGCACCTCCCGCCTGGAGCGGTTCTACCTGAAGCACATCAAGGGAGACCTCGCCCTCTACGACCTGGTCACCGGTGTGTCCGCCGATCTGGACCTGCGACGTGCCACGACCAGGAACATGACACTCGCCGACGCGGGTTTCGGCTGGCTGAGCTATCAGATCGGGCAGAAGAGGTACGTCGTGAACCTGACCGCGATCAAGTAGCGGAGGAGAGCGGCGAAGGAAGCGGCCGAAGGAAGCGGCCGAAGGAAAAGGCCGAAGGAAAAGGCCCACGCCCGGCCGCCTCCCTCCGGGAAGGCGGCCGGGCAGGGCTCACCGGCGGGGGCATCCGGGGGTCAGCCGGAGTCGGCGTTGAAGGACAGCTCGGAGGTCACCCGGTAGCGGTCGCCTCGGTAGATCGAGCGGGTGAACTCGACGATCCGGCCGCCGACGTCGCGGGTGGTGCGCTCGAAGAGCAGGGCCGGGGCGTGCTGGGGGACGTGGAGGAGCTCGGCCTCGGTCTCGTCGGTGACGGTGGGCTCTATCGTCTGCACGGCGGTGCGGACGTCGACGTTGAAACGTTCCCGCAGCAGCCGGTAGAACGAGCCCGACTCCATGTCGGCCGGGACGAGGCCGTCGACCAGGGCGTACGGCAGGTGGATGCGCTCGATCGCCATGGGCTCGTCGTCGACGACGCGCAGCCGCACGACCCTCAGGACGGGGTCGGCGGGAGAGAGCTGGAGCCGGGTGGCGAGCCGGGCGCCCGCGGGGGTGGAGCCGAACTCCAGGATCCGGCTGAGCCAGTTGCCCTCGGCGGGCGGCGCGTAGAACGAGTTGCCGGTGGTCGAGGCGAGCGCCTGGGTGACCCGGTGCGGCCCGGTGAACGTGCCGCGCCCGTGCTCGCGGACGAGCAGCCCCGACATGACCAGATCGTCGATCGCCGCGCGCACCGTGGGCCGCGAGACCCCGAGCTCCTTGCAGAGATCCCGCTCGGAGGGGATCGCCTCGCCCGGTTTCATGTCGGCGATGAAGTCGAGCAGGACATCGCGCACCCGGTCGCGCTTGAGCCCGGACCTCATGTTTAGAGTCACCACCCCAGCTTACCAAGAACTTACCTATTTGTTACCTCTCGTCCTGGAAAAAACAGGTCTTGACGTCAGAAGTGGTAAGAGCCACCCTATGCGGAGCAGGCCAATTACTTACCAATATCTGACCTCTGGGAGTACCGATGGGGTACCGCCTCCGTGCCACCGCGGCAGTGCTGACACTCGCCGCAGGCCTCACCGCATGCGGCTCCTCCGAGCCGTCCCCCTCCGCGGACTCGCCCGGCTCGGCCGGCACCGGGCAGGGCTCCACGAACCTGACCGTGTGGGTCATGCGCGACAGCTTCTCCGACGCCCTGCTCGACCGCTTCCGCACCGACTACCAGGCGGCCCACCCCGGCGTCGCCCTCGACATCCAGATCCAGGAGTGGGACGGCATCGGCCAGCGGGTCACCAGCGCCCTGGCCAGCAACGACGCCCCGGACGTCATCGAGGTCGGAAACACCCAGGTCGCCGAGTACGCCGCCAGCGGCGGGGTGAAGGACCTCACCGACAAGGTCACCGACCTGGCCGGCGGCGACTGGCTGCCCGGCCTGGCGGAACCGGGCAAGATCGACGGACGCCAGTACGGCATCCCGTGGTACGCCGCGAACCGGGTGGTCATCTACAACAAGGACCTGTTCGCCAAGGCCTCGATCAGCACGCCGCCCAAGACGAGGGACGAGTGGCTGGAGGTCACGGCCAAGCTCAACAAGGGCGGTGACCAGGGCATCTACCTGCCCGGCCAGAACTGGTACACCCTCGCGGGGTTCGTCTGGGACGAGGGCGGCGACCTCGCCGTCGACGAGGGCGGCACCTGGAAGGGCGGCCTCGGCACCCCCCAGGCATTGGCCGGGGTCGAGTTCTACAAGAAGCTCCAGGCGCTGGGCAAGGGCCCCAAGGACTCCGACGAGGCCAGGCCCCCGCAGGCCGACGTCTTCGCCAAGGGCGACGTCGCCCAGCTCATCTCCGCCCCGGGCGGCGCGGTGGCGATCGAGAAGGCGAACCCGGACCTCAAGGGCAAGCTCGGCTTCTTCCCCATCCCCGGCAAGACCGCCGACAGGCCGGGCGCGGTGTTCACCGGCGGCTCCGACCTGGTCATCCCCGAGGCGTCGAAGAACCCCGAGGCGGCGTACGAGGTGGTGAAGGCGCTCGCGGGCGAGAAGTTCCAGACCGACATGGCCAAGGAGATGAGCTACGTGCCCAACCGCGTCTCCCTCGCCGGCGTGCTGAGCGACAACGAGGCGACGGCCGCGATGGCCGCGGGCGCCGCCAACGGGCACGCCACCCCCAACTCCCCCAACTGGGCGGCGGTCGAGGCCAAGAACCTGATCAAGGAGTATCTGACCAGGGTGCTCACCGGGGGCGACCCCGCCACCGAGGCCGCCACGGTGGACCAGGGCATCGCCGAGATCCTCAACACCAAGTCCTGACCCCTCCCCGCCCACCCGTCCGTACCCGCTCGCCCGCTCCGAGGAGTGCCATGCCCGCTGCCCCCCAGGCCCCGACCGGGCGCCCGACCCGGCGGCGCGCCCGCGACCGGGACGCCTCCGCGCCAGAGCACCCCGAACAGGCCGGAGACCCCGGACAGCCCGGAGATCCCGGACGGCCCGCGTCACCCGGACAGGCCGCGGCGCGATCCGGGGCGCGGCGGTCCCGGATCGCCGGTCTCTGGCCCTACCTGCTGATCGCGCCCACCCTGGCGGGCACCGCCTACCTGCTGCTCTACCCGCTGGTCCGCAGCGTCGTCATCTCCTTCCAGCACTTCAGGACCGGTGAGCTCATCCGGGGCGGCGCGGAGTTCGTCGGCCTGGGCAACTACGCGGAGGTGCTCGGCGGGGCGGAGTTCTGGGCCGTGGTGCGCAGGACCCTGGTCTGGACGGCCGTCAATGTCGTCCTGATCATGGTCATCTCCACCGCGGTGGCCCTGATGATCGCCCGGCTGGGCCGGGGGATGCGCCTGGCCGTGATGGGCGGCCTGGTGCTCACCTGGGCCACCCCCGTCCTCGCCGCCACCACGATCTTCCAGTGGTTGTTCCAGTCGCGGCTGGGGGTGGTCAACTGGCTGCTGGTCACGCTGGGGTTCGAGTCCTTCAGGGACTACACCTGGTTCGCCGACGGCACGTCCACCTTCGCCATCCTGGTCGCCCTGGTCGTCTGGCAGTCCGTGCCGTTCGCCGCCCTCACCCTCTACGCGGGCCTGACCACCATCCCCTCCGAGCTGTACGAGGCCGCGCGGATCGACGGCGCGAGCGGCCGGCAGGTCTTCACCTCCGTCACCTTCCCCATCCTGCGACCGCTCTTCGGCCTGATCACCTCGCTGGAGGTGATCTGGGTGTTCAAGTGCTTCGCCCAGATCTGGGCGATCAGCAAGGGCGGCCCGGGAGAGGCCACCACCACGCTTCCCGTCTACGCGTTCCAGGTCGCGCAGTCACTCCACAAGTACGACCTCGGCTCGGCGATCTCCACCCTCACCGTGCTGATCCTGATCGCCCTGCTGATCACCCACCTCCGGCGGATGCTCAAGCACGAAGGGGAGGCACTGTGACGACCGCCTCGACGTCGGGCCGACCGGCATCCGGCCCCACTCCGTCCGGCCGTACGCCGTCCGGCCGCCCGACGCCCCGCCACCTGACGCTCGCCCGCCCGCTGCGCCGCGCGCCGCTGAACCTGGCGGCCCTGGCCGTGCTGGCCGTCTCGGTCTTCCCCGTCTACTGGATGGTGCTGACCGCGTTCAAGCCCACCCGGGACATCCAGTCGCAGACGCCGACCTTCTGGCCCGCCGACCCCACCCTCGACCACTTCGCGACCGCGGTGAGCGCGGACGGTTTCTGGACGTTCTGGCGCAACAGCCTCACCGTCACCGCGAGCGCGGTGCTCCTCGCCCTGGTGGTCGCGCTGCTCGCCGCGTTCGCGGTGGCCCGGATGCGCTGGCGCGGGCGCAAGGCGTTCATCCTGATGGTCTTCGTCGCCCAGATGGCCCCCTGGGAGGCGCTGCTGGTGTCGATGTTCATCATCGCCCGCGACACCGGCATGCTCGACAAGCTGTCGATGCTCACCCTGATCTACTTCATGACGACGCTGCCGTTCACCATCGTGACCCTGCGCGGGTTCCTCGCCGCGATCCCCCCGGAACTGGAGGAGGCCGCGCTGATGGACGGGTGCGACCGGGCGGCCGCCTTCCGCCGGGTGGTCCTGCCGCTGCTCGCCCCCGGCCTGATGTCCACCTCCCTGTTCGGCTTCATCACCGCGTGGAACGAGTTCGCCTTCGCCAACGCACTGATCATCAAGAACCAGGACGACCGGACCCTGCCCGTCTGGCTCTCCTCCTTCAGCAACGTCTTCGGCACCGACTGGGGGGCCACCATGGCCGCCTCGACCCTCTTCATGCTGCCGGTGCTGCTGATCTTCCTCGTCCTGCAGCGCAGGGTCACCTCGGGAATGATCGCCGGCGCCGTCAAGGGGTGAGCGGACCTCCCCGGCCCCTCTCTGCGCCACACCTTCCTGCCGCCATGCCCTCCCACCGTCCACAAGCGTGCCCTCCCAGAGGGCTCACCGTCCACAGGCGTGCCCTCGGGACGCCGCGAAGGGAAGACCAACGTGATCATTCCGAGGCCACGGGAAGTGGCCGTCGACGGGGGCTCCGTCGCGTTCCGGCGGGACCTCCTGCGGCCGATGCCCGACGACCCCTCCCTCGGCGAGGAGGGTTACCGCCTCGACGTCTCCCCCTCCGGCGTCGAGCTCACCGCGGGCGGCCCGGCCGGGCGCTTCTACGGCTCGCGGACCCTCTCCCAGCTGGGGCCGCTGATCCCGTACGGGACGATCGAGGACCGGCCGAGGTTCGCCTGGCGCGGGGTGATGCTGGACGTCGCGCGGCACTTCATGCCCAAGGCGTTCGTCCTGCGCCTCGTCGACCTGCTCGCCGAGCACAAGCTCAACGTGCTGCACCTGCACCTCACCGACGACCAGGGGTGGCGCCTGGAGATCGAGCGCTACCCCCTGCTCACCGAGGTCGGCGCGCGGCGCGGCGGCTTCTACACGCGGGAGGACGTGCGGGAGATCGTCGCGTACGCGGCGGAGCGCTTCGTCACCGTGGTGCCCGAGATCGAGATGCCCGGCCACGTCCAGGCCGCCGTCGCCGCCTACCCGCACCTGGGCAACGACCCGTCCCGCGAGCTGGAGGTCTGGTCGGAGTGGGGGATCAGCGAGCACGTCCTCAACCTTGAGGAGTCCACCGTCCGCTTCTGCCAGGACGTGCTCGACGAGGTCGTGGAACTCTTCCCGAGCCCGTACGTGCACGTCGGAGGGGACGAGTGCCCCACCACCGAGTGGGAGCGCGAGCCCCGGGCGCGGCGGCGGCTGGCGGAGCTGGGGCTGGCGGGGCCCCGGGAGGCGTGCGCCTGGTTCATCGGCCGGATGGCCGCGCACCTGGAGAAGCACTCGCGCAAGCTGGTCTGCTGGGACGAGCCCGAGCGCGAGCCCACCCCCGGCACGACCGTGATGGTCTGGCGCGACGAGCAGGCCGAACGCGGCGGCAACGACATCATCCTGGCACCGCACACGCGGACCTACTTCGACTACCGTCCCTCGGCCGCGCCCTTCGACGACCAGCCGGCCGACCCCGAACGGCCGACCGTCCAGGAGAGCGTCCTCACGCTGGCCGACACCTACGCGTTCGCGCCCGACCCGGCCGCGCGGGGCGTGCAGTGCCAGCTGTGGACCGAGTACATGCCCACGCCGGAACGGGTCGAGTTCATGGCCCTGCCCAGGATGTGCGCCTTCGCCGAGGTCGCCTGGGGCTCGCCCGGCGACTACCCCGACTTCCTCCGGCGGCTCGGCCCGCACCTCGCCCGGCTCAGCGCCCAGGGCGTCCGCGGCGGCCCGCTCATCCCTTAAGGCCCGCTCACTTCCTAGAGCTCCATCCCCTGGAGCCCGCTCACTTCCTAGAACCGCTCGTCCCTTAGAGCTCCCCCGGATCTCCCCGGAGCCCGCTCATCCCCGGATGCGGCGGCCCGCTCACCCCCCAGAACCCGCAAGCCCGGGAAGCACCCACGAAAGGAAAGAAAGTGCGCAGAAAGCTGTTACTCGGCGGGCTCGTGTCCGCCATGCTCCTCACGCTGGTGGGCGTCGCGGCCAACCCGGCCAGCGCCCAGCAGTCCCTCAGGCTCCAGTACAAGACGAGCGCCACCGGAGCGACCGCCGACCAGGTCGAGCCGTGGTTCAACCTGGTCAACGGCGGCACCTCGGCCGTCCCGCTCAGCGGCGTGAAGATCCGCTACTACTTCAAGGCGGACGCCGGATCGCCGCAGTACCGTTTCGCCTGCTCGTGGGCGGTGGTCTCCTGCTCCACGGTCACCGGGACCTTCGGGACGCTCTCCCCCGGCACGGCCACCGCCGACCGCTACCTGGAGGTGGGCTTCACCTCGGGGAACCTCGCGGTCGGGGCGCAGACCGGTGACCTGCAGCTGCGCTTCCACCGGTCCGACTGGCAGCGGCTGACCCAGAGCGACGACTACTCCTTCGGCCCGGCCCGCACGACGTACGGCGACTGGACCAAGGTGACCGTCTACCAGAACGGCGCCCTGGTCTGGGGCACCTCGCCCTCCGGCGGTGGCGGCGACCCGACCCCGACGCCCACCCCGACGATCACGAACCCTCCCGGGGGCAGCGGGGTGGTCTTCGACGACTTCGCGTACAACAACGCCGACGACCCGAACATCTCCGCGCACAACTGGACCGTGCGCACCAACAGCGGCGGCCCCGGCGTGCCCGGCGCGAGCTGGCCCAAGCAGAACGTGACCTTCCCGACGGTCTCCGGCACCAACAAGGCGCTGCAGCTCAAGGCCGTGACCGACGGCACCGCGTCGGGCACCCAGCAGTCGGAGGTGCTGCACCAGCGCAAGTTCCTGGAGGGCACCTACGCGGCCCGGGTGAAGTTCTCCGACACCCCGGTCAGCGGCCCCGACGGGGACCACATCGTGCAGACCTTCTTCACGATCACCCCGCTCGCCGCCGACATGGACCCCAACTACAGCGAGCAGGACTTCGAGTACCTGCCCAACGGCGGCTGGGGCGAGCCCGCCAACATCATGTACGCCACCTCCTGGGAGACCTACCGCAACGAGCCCTGGCAGGCGGTGAACGTGCACACCGAGGTCAGGCAGAGCTACGCGGGCTGGCACGACCTGGTCCTGCAGGTCTCCGGCGGCCAGATCAGGTACTACATCGACGGCGCCCTCTTCGCCGAGCACGGCGGCGACTACTACCCGGAGACCGTGCAGTCGGTGAACTTCAACCTCTGGTTCATCAGCGGCGGCCTGGTCGGCAGCTCGACCTCGCGTAACTACGTCCAGCAGGTCGACTGGTTCTACCACTCCAAGAACGAGGTCGTCGCCCCGGCCACGGTCCTGAGCCGCGTCAACAACTACCGCTCCGCCTCGACCACCTGGGTCGACACCGTCCCCAACCCCTAACCGCCCTCCCGGATGTGAGTACGGCCCGCGGTCTCCCCAGACGCGGGCCGTACGTCTTCCCCGGCGTCCGGCGCCTCCCCGGCGTCGGGCGCCCCTTCGGTGACGGACGCCTCTTCGGTGACCGGCGCCTCTTCGGGGACGGGCGCCTCTTCGGGGACCGGCGCCTCTTCGGTGACCGGCGCCCGGAGGGTGCGGACCTGCGGGGAGAGCAGTGCCGCGAGCGTGGCGACCACGACGAGGCCGGAGCAGCCGAGAAGGGCCGTGCCGGGACCGACCGCGGCGGCGACGGGACCGGCGGCGAGGATGCCGAGGGGCGCCAGCGCCAGGGACCCGAACCAGTCGTAGGAGCTGACGCGGGAGAGCGCGTCGGGAGGCACCTCGCGCTGCATGGTGGTGGTCCACAGCACGCCGAACACGTCCCCGGCCACACCGGCGGCGAACATCGCGGCCACGATCGTCCACAGCGGCGCTCCCGCCCCGAGGAGCACCATCGGCAGCGCCGTGGGAAAGGTGGCCAGGACGGCGAGGAGCATCGGCCGCCGGGGCCGCAGGCGCGCGGCGAGACCCGCGCCCGCGACGGTCCCCAGCGCCTGGGCCGTGACGATCAGCGCCCAGGAGCTCGCCCCGTCCAGGTCCCGCTCGGCGGTCAGGGGACCGAGCACGCCGACATTGGCCCCGACGGCGGCGACGACGAAGGCGTACTGCACCACCACGACCCACAGCCACTGGCGTGAGACGAACTCCCGCCAGCCGTGCCGCAGATCGGACCAGCCGGATCCCACGGACACCCGGAGAAGGCGCGGCAGGCGCATGGCGCGGATCAGCGCGGCGCTGGCGAGGAACGAGACGGCGTTGAGCGCGAGGGCCCACCCGGCGCCGACCAGGGCGACGGCGACACCGGACAGCGCCAGTCCCAGCACCATGGCGCCGTTCCTCGCGACCCCGAGCAGCGCGTTGGCCTCCTGCAGCCGCTCCCGGGGGACGACCTCCGGCACCACCCCGGTCATCGCCGGTGCGAACAGCGCGGTCGCCACCCCCGCCAGGGTCGCCAGCAGCGCCACCGCGGGGATCGGCGCGTCGCCGGTGAGGAACATCACCGCCAGCCCGCCGTACGCGACGGTGCCCAGGACGTCGGCGATCACCATCAGCCCCGACCGGGAGAACCGGTCGGCCAGCACGCCGCCGACGAGGATGAGCAGCAGCTGCGGCACGGCCTGGCAGGCCAGCACCAGCGACAGCTGCGCGGGGGTGCTCCCGGGAACCGCGATCACGCCGAACGCCAGGGCGACCCGGGCGAAACCGTCTCCCAGCACGGAGATCGTCCGAGCCGAGGCGAGCAGGACGAAGCGCCGCTCTCTCAGCAGTACCCGGGTGGGAGAGGACGTCGCCATGTCACGTCAGCGTAGACGCGAAAGCATCGCCGGTGGCATACCAGGAAGACCGGCTGGTCCGAGGTATGAACGGCACGACCGTACGCGACCTACGGAAAAGGGGAAGGTCAGGACAGCGAAGGAGAGGCGCACGGAGGGCCGACAGAATGAGGGCAGGCAGTGCTACGCGGGAGCACACGGACACGAACAGAAAGATCACAACTGCGACTCTTTCGGCGGTTCCCAGTAGATCCGATAAAGGGTGTTCAAAGGAGGGCGATATCGTTCTAACCGCAGTATCCAGACCGCCTGATTGTCTATGGTTGATCGATCGATATGAAAGCATTCGTTATTCGACACAAAATTCGCCTCTTCGGCGAATTCGTTGTCTAGACGAATGACCTGTATTCCATGTCGATAAGTGCGCAAGCGCTCTGGGATCACAATCTCTTTCACCAGCTCATCAACAGGATATTCTATGTACGTCGAACTGAACTCGGCTTCCCCCGGCGTCGCCACCCTTGGCGAAGGCCGCATCCTCACCCCTTCCAGGGTTGCTGGTTTGTAAACCGGAACGTCGATATCAAAAGAAATATTGACCCGCTCTCCCGGCCGGAGCATCGGATCGAACTCGATCCTGAAGCTTAAACTCGTCCCCTGCTTGTGAGGCTGCCGGAAAATGCAAACCCCCGCGCCAGAGCGGCTGGCCTGCTGGTTTCGCAACACCGGCGGGTGGTCGTAGAAAGGCAGATCGCCTTCGGCGCGGCGCATGATGCTCCATGTCCACTGACGAATGGGCGCGAGTGCGATCATCTCTCTCTCACCGTGATGCGTTCCATTCAGGTACCCATCGACCTCCGATTCACGCATGGTCCATCGAGATAAACTTCTGACGTATTTACGATCGAAATAATAAAGCTGTTTCACCTGATCATCGAGAAATCGCGCCCTCCGCCACTGGTAAAGACCGAAAGTGGCCAGCGGAATACCAACGATGATCGCACTCGCCACCCAATCGGGAAGCTTTGAGGTCAGGGTGCTCGCCGCAGCGATGACTTCTGCAGCCGTTCCTATCAATACCAATGGTCTTGCGTGGCGTTTTGCCTGCTTCTCGAACTCAGATGACCTGGCGCTTCGGCCCTGCCCGTTCCGTTCTCCACCTCTTGCTCGCACGACCAGCAGCCTAGTGCGAAACACTCACATTTTCCCCATCTTCACACTTATGTCCGATTTAATATTTTTGGACATGCGTGAAATTTTATTTCGGATGGCCTGCCGGTATAACAACCAGGAAAAGAGATCCAGAGAGGTCAGGAGGGCTGTGAGGCGGCGGCGCGGAGGGCCGAGAGGGCGAACTCGCTGGCCCGGCGACCGGCGTCCAGCATCTCCCCCGGCGAGGCGCCGTTGCTCATGCTGACGAAGGCGGCGAGCTTGCCCCCGCCGACCACCGCGCCGACGAGCGCCGACGCCTCGACGAGGCTCAGCTCCTCCGGGCAGGCCCGATGCAGGGCCTCGGCGAACTCCCGCTGGCTCTCGAAGAGGAGCAGCAGGCCGCGCGCCCGCAGCGAGGGGACCGTCATGACGAGGTAGTTGGCCGGGCCTATCTCGCTCTGGAGCCGCTCGTCGAGGGCGAGCACGGTGAAGCCGGAGGCGACGGCGCGGGTCAGCAGGTCGATCGCCCGGTCTCCCGGGCGGGGCTCCGCGATCACCCTCAGCACGCGCTCGATGCCTTCGCGCGAGTTGTGGAAGATCACGTCCTCCTTGCTCGCGAAATAGCTGAAGAAGGTGCGCGTCGAGACGTCGGCGGCCGTGGCGATCTCCGAGACGGTGGTCTGCTCGTAGCCCTTCTCCATGAAGAGCTCCAGCGCGGCGGCGATGAGCGCGTGCCGGGTGCGGATCTTCTTGCGTTCGCGCAGCCCCGGGACCTCACTCATGCGGGCAGCTTAGTCCATCTGGTCACACTTTGCATGTGTTGTAATTTTGCATCTGATGTAGTTTTCTGGATGGGACGAAGCGCGTCGCTGCATGAGGAGTGTGAAATGACGCAGTCTCATCCGGAAGCGGTCACCTTCCCCTTCGGGCGTCCCGGCCCCTTCGAACCGCCCGAGCGCCTGGCCTCGTTGCGCGAGGAGCGGCCCGTCACCCCGATGGCCTACCCGGACGGCACGACGGGCTGGCTGGTGACCGGCTACTCCGCCGTACGGGCGATCCTGGCCGACCCCCGGTTCAGCTCCCGGCGCGAGCTGCTGAACGTCCCGGTGCCCTTCGCGCTGATGCAGGAGATGCGCACCCCCGCCGACCCGGGCATGTTCATCCGGATGGACCCGCCCGACCACACCCGCTACCGCAAGCCGCTCACCGCGCAGTTCACGGTGCGGCGGATGAAGCAGCTGGAGCCCAGGATCCAGGAGATCACCGAGGAGCGGCTCGCCGCGATGGAGAAGGCCGGACCTCCCCAGGACCTGGTACGGGAGTTCGCGCTGCCCATCCCCTCGCTGGTGATCTGCGAGCTGCTCGGCGTCCCGTACGCCGACCGCGACGAGTTCCAGCGGTCCACGGCGGTGCTGCTGAACCTGGAGTCCTCCATCGAGGAGGTCCGCGCGACGATCGCGGGCTTCAGGGCGTTCTTCGCCCGGCTCATCGCGGCCAAGCGGGCCGACCCGGCCGACGACCTGCTCAGCGGGCTGATCACGGCCGACGACCTGACCGACGAGGAGCTGAGCAACGTCGGGTTCCTGCTGCTCGCCGCCGGGCACGAGACGACGGCGAACATGCTCGGCCTCGGCACGTTCGCCCTGCTCCAGCACCCCGGCCAGCTCGCCGCGCTGCGCGCCGACCCCTCGCTGATCGACAACACGGTCGAGGAGCTGCTGCGCTACCTCGGGATCATCCACGTCGGCCCGCTCCGCGCGGCCCTGGAGGACGTCGAGGTGGAGGGAGAGCTCATCAGGTCCGGAGACCCGGTCACCCTCTCCCTCGTGGCCGCCAACCGCGACCCCGCGCGCTTCTCCGACCCCGATAACCTGGACATCACCCACCCGGCGACCGGGCACCTGGCGTTCGGGCACGGGCTGCACCAGTGCCTCGGCCAGCAGCTCGCCCGCGTGGAGATGCGCACCGCGTTCCCGATGCTGTTCGACCGCTTCCCCGGCCTGCGCCTCGCCGTACCGGCGGAGGAGGTCCCGATGCGGGACACGATGTCCATCTACGGTGTACGGGAGCTGCCGGTCAGATGGTAGGAAGAAACATGAAGATCACCACAGACCTGGGACGGTGCATCGGAGCGGGCATGTGCGTGCTCACCGCACCCGAGGTCTTCGACCAGAGCGAGGACGAGGGCACCGTCGTGCTCCTCGACGAGACGCCCCCGCCCGAGCAGCACGCCGCCGCCCGCCGGGCCCGGCAGCTCTGCCCCTCGGGCGCCATCTCGGTGAGCGATTCGGACTGATCAGGTAACCGACGGGACGTACGGGAAGCTCCGGGTCGGCCTGGCGGCGACGGAGTCGCTGTCCAGGCCGATCGTGAACGCGGTGTTCGTGGCGAAGGAGAACATCACGTCCGGCGCGTTGTCGGTGAGCGAGCGGCCGTTCCACCGGGCGAAGCCGTACACCGCCGGGGTGCCGACGGTGTACGGCAGCACGTTGGGGAAGATCCGGTCGGCGACCAGCCTGCCGTACGCGTGCGGGTCCTCGGCGGTGCCGTAGGCGCCGACGACACCGGCGACCATGTCGGCGACGACCTTGCCGAAGTTCTGGCGGTCGTCGGCGGGCGGGGTGACGTTGAGCCGGTCGCCGAGATCCCCGTCGTGCTGGGTGAAGAGCGGGTGGACCATGGGGTGCCCGGCACGGTTGACGACCCGCCGGCCACCGGCGTCGGTGGCCAGGCTGGTGAGGGCCCACACGTCGACGCGCCGGTCGTCACCGGCGACGGGAAGCAGGTCGCCGTCGGGGACCTCCAGCACGATGGCGTACACCCTGTTCCCGACGAACAGGTTCTTCGCGCCCGCCGGGTCCCACAGGGACAGGTCGGCCCTGGTGCCGTTCGCGAAGGCCTTCCCGATCGCGGCGAGGACGTCGGGCTCGATCCAGAAGGGATCGCTCGTCTCGCCGGCCCACAGCCGCAGGCCGCTTTCGGCGTCGATCCGCCGGCCGGTGGTCCCCCGGCCGACCACGGCGCCGGCCGCTTCGACCTCGCGGGCCTCCGCACCGGAGAGACGGCGCAGCTCCACGTCCTGGTCTCCCGCCGCGTCACGTTCGCCGAAGGTGAGGCGATAGGTGAGGTCCTCGACGTGGTCGCCGTCGCCGTCGATCTTGAATTCGTACGCGGCCTCGGGGTGGAAGCCCCTGGGGGCGTCGTCACCGGCGATGGAGGGGCAGACGTCCATCACGAACACGGTGCCCGTCTCGCCCCGGAAGACGTAGAGATCGGTGATGTCCAGACGGACGTCCTGCCGGGCACCCGGTGAGTCAAGGTGATGGGACATGGCACTCTCCCCGTTCTCTTGATGGTTCTCGGGTCGTGGCCCGTCCGCTCGCTCGCGACGGTCACCCGGGCCCGAGCAGGAGGAGGTCACATGGCATGAGCAGAACTTTCCCCTAATATCAGCCAGTTCCCACTAATTACCGCAAAGCGCTTATGACCTCCCAAATAACGTTCCCTGGTTCGGTCACTCCGTGGGGCCCGAAGACCGGGGGGAGCGGTTAATTCCGCAGGGTCCGAGTCCCCCGGCGGGAGCGGTCAACTCCGCAGGATCCGAGGCCCCCGGCGGGAGCGGTGCCCTCGCCACCCCTGACGAGGGCACCGCGTGGCGACCGGGCTCATGGTCCCCGGTCGCCCCCGGTCCCGCGAGCGGTCCCGGAAGGTTCGCACCGCCGCTCGCGGGAGTCGTCGGCGCGGCGGCGTTCCCGCAGCCGCGCCCGTTCAGGGGACGTACGGGCGGTAGCCGCCTCAGGCCGGACAGCCAGAGCCATGACCACCTCGTACATCTGGGCTTCGAGGTCGTCGGCGGTGGAGGCCCGCAGGATCTCCGGACCGGGCACCGGCCAGCCCGCGATCGCGTAGAACAGGCGCGAGTGCGTGCCGTAGAAGACGGCCCAGTCCTTCCACTCGCGATCCAGCCGCTCCGCGTCCGCGCGGGCCCGCCGATCCCACGAACGGCGGGGAACGAGGGTGGGGATTAAGCCGTCCCGGTGCCGCCCTCCGGCGGACGCGGGCCCACGCCGGATCACGAGACCGCCTGCCCGCTCACCCGCCGCGCCGTGCTCTCCTGCCTCTCGACCTCGCCCCGCAACTCGTCGAGGGTGTCGGCGTCGACCGTACGCGCCGCTCCGGCGTCGAACTCGGCATCACTGAACGGGACAACGCGGGAGGCCCACAACCGCCCCCTGTCACTCAGAATGACCCGCCATCCCGAAATCACCGGCCCGGGTGTCGTGGATCTACCATCGTCCATGGATCGGACCTCCATCCGATCAAGGACCCGCCCGGACGTCGCGAGCGCCGGGCGGGTCCGGCTTATGAGGTGAGAAGGAGGGGTCTGGGATACGTCGTCGTACGACGGCCTAGGCGGAACGGTCCTGGATCGGTGAGAACGCGGGGCGACCGGATGCCCGTCACCGGCGATCGGGCACCGGGTGTCCGTACGCCGAGGCGGCCCGGCGGGTCCTGCTCCCCGGGACCGGAGCGCTCCCCGAGGCCGGAGCGCCCGCCGGGGAAGCGGCGCGGGCACGACGGGCGCGACCGGGCCGGGCACGACCGGGCCGGGTGCGGCCGGGTCGATTTCGGACGGGTCGGGACGGCGCTGCGCGGGCACCAGCGGGATCACCTCGACCGGAACCGCCTCGGCGGGTGCCTCATCGGCGGACGACTCAAAGCCTGACGGCGGAAGACCGAGGCGACGAGCCTCCAGGCGCACCGCCATCAACTCCCCGGACGGCTGCGCGTACTCGTGACCGGCGGGCCGGTCGGGACAACCGTGCGCGTACGGCGCATGCCCACAGACGGCACACCCCATCGGCATCGGCGCGACCTCAGTGAAACAGCCGCATCCACTCGACATGGCCCGGTCAAGAACCGAAGCACTGAAAACGTTCACTGGCCAGGAGAACCTTCCTGATCAGGGATCCGCCCAGAGCCGGTGAGCACCAGGTGGATCTACGTGTTGGAACACAGCAAAAGGAGCAGGCCACCCATAAAGGCGTGTCCATGCATGCCTAGGCATGCCTAAGCAGGTCTAGGCCTGTCCGGTATCGCCCAGGCGCGCCAGGGCCCAATACCGTCGCTCGCATGATCAATTTCGAGCCCGGACGACCTAAGTGGGAGCAGATAGCAGAGGTATTCGAACAGCGCATTCACAACGGCGAATGGCCACCCGGACACAAGATTCCGAGCATCGTAGCGATCATGGGAGAACACGCCGTCGGGAACAACACGGCTCGCCACGTGCTTCAACACCTACGCGACCTGGGACTCGTCAAGCTCGTGCCCAGCCTTGGAACCTTCGTGCTGCCCCCAACCGCGCCCGAGCAAGGTGATCGTCCCGTGGAGTAGCGGACCCCGGTGACCGCAATCGGCCCGATCCACGGAGAAGCGCGACACTCCAGTGTCATGATGTCCTCACTCACGGTAGCGGTGTCACAGGACCATCATGCGCTGTACTGTGCACGAGCGCAAGCACTGTTCACGTGGATTTTTTGTCTCCCTCACATCACACTGGGCACCATGGTCACGAAGAGTCCTACAGTCCGGCACCGCCGCCTGGGCCGTGAGCTGCGACGACTCCGCGAAGCGGCGGGTCTCACACCCGAGGCCGCAGCGGCGCAACTCGGCTGGAGCCGACCAAAAGTCAACCGCATCGAGAACGCACGAATCACGGTAACCGCCTCGGATGTAGCCAACGCCTGCGACCTTTATGGCACAGACTCGTCCGCAAAGGCCGGACTGATCCAGCTCTGCAAGGACGCCGCCGTACGCGGTTGGTGGACGGCGTACTCCGACGTGCTTTCCGGCTCCTACGTGGTTCTGGAGGCTGAAGCGTCGGCCATCCGTACGTGGGAACCCTTGCTGGTGCCGGGCCTGCTTCAAAGTGAGGAATACGCCCGTGAGCTCATCCATGCAGCCCGTCCGGGATTGGATCACTCCGAACTGAAGCGGCGTGTAGATGCTCGGATGGCACGCAAAATCACTCTTTCAGGATCAAACGCGCCAGCACTACATGCCCTGGTGGACGAAAGCGCCCTGCGACGTCCCGTCGGACCACCGCGTGCCATGGCCCAGCAACTCGGCGACCTCATTCAGCTCACCAGGCAGCCCAACATCACGCTCCAGATCCTGCCACTGACGGCTGGTCCGCATGCTGGTCTCGACGGCGCCTTCTCGGTGCTGTCGTTCGATGCTGAGGACCCAGACGTCGGCTACGTCGGGTGTCCTGGTGGCGATGTCTACATAGAGGCGGCAGATCAGGTCCGGAACCTTAAGCTGACGTTTGGGCATCTTGCCGAACTAGCGCTGTCCCCCGAGGAGTCCGTGGCGTTCATCGCTGCGGTCAAGGAGCGAACATGATCTTCCCCGACCTGACTGACGCCGAGTTCCGCAAAAGTAGCTACTCCGGCGGCACGAACGACAATTGCGTCGAGGTGGCGACAAACCTTCCGGGCCTCGTCATCGTCCGCGACAGCAAGGACCCGTCCGGCCCAGTGTTGACCTTCACCCCAAGGGACTGGACCAACTTCCTCACAAGCATCCGCGCCAACGACTTCTGATTTAACAGAAATAGCGATAGTTCCTCTGCCTGTCCGGGCACGGAACAGCCGTATTTTGAACATTGCCCTGGGCGCGTCCATAGCTCAGAGATCCCATGCATGTCACGGGTACGTCAGCTACCCCCAAGTACCGCCCGACGACGAACGACAGCGAGGTCGCGCTGACTGCCTTGTCCTTCTCAAGCTTCCAAAGAGGCGCACCCAGCTGGCGCGATAACTCTTCCGCTGACCGACTCTTACCTGCAGCCCCTCGAGCGGAGACCAGCAGGACTGATGAGGCTAGATCACCAAAGCCCTCTTTCACCAGCAGTTCCGGGTTCACGAAGAAGTTTTCGTCATCGTTGACACGAAAGCTGCTCTGCGAGTTTCCCGAGAAGCCACCGCCGTTGAGCGCTCTAACAAGAAGGGGGAAGGAAAGCTGGAGTGTCCACCCGCCAATCCCACCGTAGTGCGTGTCCAGAAGCAAGGAATTGCCCGATATTCTGGGCCGCGAGAGAGAACCGTACAGTAACATCGCATCGCATGATCACATCTGATGGTCACTTAGCTTAAGGTTGGTGCCCACCAAGGTAATGTGGTCAATGATGCAAGGGATCAGCCAGGCACCAGCGTGAGCGCGGCGACGTGCGCAGGCCGGACCACGGAGAAATCCCTGTTGTCCACGGTGAACACCTCAGGGATTCGAAAGCGCTCCGCGACGGCGACAACCGAAGCGTCAGCCGATCCCAATGGAAGGTCCGCATAGCGCTCCACCAGGTCTGCGATGCGGTCGAGATCATCGTCGGTGAGATCAATCAGGTGAAAGACTCCAGATCTCAGCGAACGGAGGAAACCGGCCTCCACCTTGGCGCCGCCGATTTTGCCCAGCATGTAGGAAACTTCACCGGCTACGAAACTGGGAACAAGAAGTTCGCGGCGTTCCCTACGGAAATGATTGAACACCTCAACGCAGACATCGTGCTTGCGGTCATTCCGGATGGCAGCGGCGACGATGGGGCCGGTGTCAACGACGATCACACTTCGCGACCATACTCCTCGCGCAAGATCTCCTCAGTGCGTTCGGCGATGTCGTCCTGCTCGGTGGCGACAGATCCGAACCAGGAAGGCGGCCACTCCTGGCCCGGCTCGCCCCCGCCGGAGTGAACGAGACGCAGAGTGTGCACACGCACCTCGTGAAGCTGGTCCGGCGTCAGCCGATCAACCAGCCGATGCATGTCCTCGTACTCTTCGTGAGCAGCGGTCATAGCCGGAGTCTACGCCAGTCGGTCCGCGAGCACCGGTTTTGCCGGCGGCGACGAAAAGAGCACCGCCGGTCACAGCACGACCGCGAGGTCAGGAAACCGGCTCAGGTTCGTGGGCCCGGGGCTCGGCGGAAGGTGAAGGGCTCGCTCTCGCGGCCCGGGATGACGAACCAGCACTCGCCGGTGCCGTCGCTGTCGAGCAGCCGGACGAAGGTGTCGACGACGACCGAGACGTCCAGGATCGGGAAGCCGAACTCCTCCAGCACCGCCCGGCCCTCGCCGAGGATCGCGGTGTCGGCGAACGACGGGCAAAGTGCCTGCACCTTGACGCCGTGCGGCCGGAGGTCCTCGCCGAGCGAGCGGACGAGGCCGACGACGGCGTGCTTGTTGGCGGCGTAGACGGGGTCGGTCGGGATGCCGACGATGCCCGCCATGCTCGCGGTCGCCACGATCGTGCCGCCGCCCGCCGCGCGCAGGGCCGGGAGGGCGGCGTGTACCCCGAAGACGACGCCGTCGAGGTTGACGCCCATCGCCAGGCGGTAGCGCCGGACGTCGAAATCCTCTCCCAGCCCGAAGCCCGAGGCGATGCCCGCGTTGAGGAAGGCGAGGTCGAGCCTGCCGTACCGCTCGACCGCGGCCGCCACCGCCGCCTCGTTGTCCTCCAGCCGCGACACGTCGCAGTGGACGTACGTCGCGCCCAGCTCGTCGGCGAGCTTCCCGCCCGCGACGTCGTCGATGTCGGCGAGGACGAGGCGGGCCCCGCCCTCGGCCAGCCGCCGGGCCACGCCCGCGCCGATGCCGTTGCCGCCGCCGGTGACGAGGGCGACCCTGCCCTCCAGATCGTCGCCGCGGACCACGTTGAACGTCCCGGCCGCGCTTTCCCGGCCCCCCTGGACCCCCAGCCCGCTGAGCAGCCCGCCCCCGCCGCCCGCCCCGGTGAACCCGGTGGACCCTGTGGACCCTGTGGACCCGGTGGATCCGGTGGACTCGCCTGTCTTCTCCGTACTCACAGTGGCAGCCCTCCGGTGGCGGCGTTGGTCGAGCCCGTGCTCCGGTACGCCGCGATCGTACGCTCGGCGATGCGCATCTGGTGGATCTCGTCGGCCCCGTCCGCGAAGCGGGCCCAGCGGGCGTGCTGGAGCATCTTGGCGAGCGGGGTGTCGGTCGAGTAGCCGAGCGCGCCGTGCACCTGGATCGCCCGGTCGACGATCCGGTTGAGGCTGTTGGCCACGAAATGCTTCGACATCGAGACCTCGGTCCGGAAGTCCTCCCCTTTGTCGATCTTCGAGGCGGCGTGCAGGACCATCAGCTTGCACTGGTACAGCTCCATGGCCGAATCGGCGATCAGCCACTGGATGCCCTGCTTCTCGGCGAGCAGCGATCCGTGGCTGTAGCGGTTGAGCGCGCGGTCGACCATCATGTCGAGCGCCGTCTCGGCCTGGGAGATCCAGCGCATGCAGTGCGCCAGCCGCGCCGGGCCCAGGCGGTACTGGCCGAGCCGGTGGCCGTTGCCGCGCCCGCCGAGGATCTGGCTGTCGTGCAGCCGCAGGTCGGTGATGACGATCTCGCTGTGGCCGGTGGAGCCGTGCATCGTCTCGACCTCGCGGACGTCGTTCCACCCCTCCTGGGGGAGGTCGACGAGGAAGGCCGTGTTGCCGCCGCGCGAACCCTCGGGCACGTCGAGCTCGGTCTTGGCGATGAGGATGGCGAAGCTCGAACGGCGGGCGTTGGAGATGAACCACTTGTGGCCGTTGACGACCCACTCCTCGCCGTCCTGGACGGCGTGGGTACGGATGAGCGTGGGGTCGGAACCGGCCACCTCCGGCTCGGTCATCGCGAAGCACGACATCTTGTGGCCCTTGAGCAGTGGCTTGAGGTACTTCTCCTTCTGCTCGTCGGTCCCCCAGTGCAGCAGCGTGTGCATGTTGCCCTCGTCGGGCGCCGAGCAGTTGAGGACCCACGGCCCGAGCCGGGTCTTGGCCGCCTCCGACTGCACCATGGCCAGCTCGACGTGGCCGAGGCCCATGCCGCCCCACTCCTTGGGCATGTGCGGCAGCCACAGCCCCTCGGCCTGCGCCTTGCCGCGCAGCTCGAAGATGACCCGGATGTACTCGTCGCGCGAGGTCACCTTCTCCTCGTCGTCGAAACCACTGACGGCCGGGATGACGGTCTCCTGCACGAAGGCCCGCACGCGGCGGCGGATCTCCTCGTGCTCGGGGGCGAGGGTGAAGTCGATGGCCATGGGGTCCTCCCCTTAGCGGCTGACGGGTCCGGAGGGCCGCCGGGCGGGGAGCCCCGCCGTGTGCCGCGACCTTGATGCGACTGCTTCATGATTTGATACACATGCATTATTACCCTAGCGACCGGTACGTTCACCGGCAAGGCACCGGCGAGGCGTCGGTAAGGACCGGCGAGGCGTCGGTAAGGACCGGCGAGGCGTCGGTAAGGACCGGCGAGGCGTCGGTAAGGACCGGCGAGGCGTCGGTAAACACTGGCAAGGCAGGAGCACGGCATGCCCCCAAACCCGGAAGCGACCGGCAGGCGCCTGGTCGCGGCGGCCGAGCGGCTGTTCGCCGAGCGCGGGATCGACGGCGTGTCACTCCGCGAGATCAACGGCGCCGCCGGGCAGCGCAACTCGACGGCGCTGCAGTACCACTTCGGGGACCGCGCGGGCCTGCTGGGCGCGGTGCTCGCCAAGCACCACCCCGAGATCGAGGCGCGCCGCCACCAGCTGCTCGACGAGTACGAGTCCCGGGGCGACCTGCCGGAGGCCGAGGCCCGCCGCACCCTCGCCGCCGCGCTGGTACGGCCGATGGCGGCCAAGCTGGCCGACCCCGACGGCGGCCGGCACTACCTGCGGATCATGGAGCAGCTCGTCCAGCGCACGCCCTTCCCCGCCACGCGGAGCGCGGACCCGGGGCAGAGCATCGACCGGTGGCGCGAGCTCGTGGCCCCGCTGCTGTCCGAGGTCGCCCTGCGCCGCCTGCACCAGCGCTTCATGGCGATCCGGGTCACGTACGTGGAGCTGGCCCGCCGCGCCGCCGGGCCCGAGGGCAGGGACGACCGGCTCTTCACCAGCCACCTGATCGACGTCGTGTCGGCCGTACTGGCCACCGAGGTCTCCGAGGAGACCGCGCGGCTGCTGGGAGAGCGCGACAGGGAACGCGGCAAGGGGGCCGGGGAGGCCCTGGTCCCCGGCACCGCCGGTCTTGGCGCGGAAGACGGGCCCGACAGGTGAACGGGCGCGACGGGGTGGCCGGGCTCGGCGGGTGAACGAGCTCGACGGGGTGGTCAGGCTCGACGGGTGAAAGGGCTCGACGAAGTGGCCGGGCTCGGCGGGGAAGGGCGTCAGGCGCCCGCGTGAGCCGCCTGGAAGGCTCCTCCCGCCGAGTAGGTGACCAGCGTGGTCAGCACTTCCTTGACCGAGTCGCGCCTGCGCACGTCGCAGAGGATGATCGGGGCCACCCCGTCCAGGCCCAGCGCCCGCCGTACCTTGATCGGGTCGTGCCGCCGCGCGCCGTCGAAGCAGTTGACCGCGACGACGAACGGGAGCCCGCGCTGCTCGAAGTAGTCGACGGCGGGGAAGCAGTCCTGCAGGCGGCGGGTGTCGGCGAGCACGACCGCGCCGAGGGCGCCGACGGACAGCTCGTCCCACATGAACCAGAACCGGTCCTGGCCCGGGGTGCCGAACAGGTAGAGCCAGAGCCCGTCGCGGATGGTGATCCGGCCGAAGTCCAGCGCGACGGTCGTGGTGATCTTGGACTCCACGCCCGCGGTGTCGTCCACGTAGATGCCGCGCTCGCTCAGCAGTTCCTCGGTGTGCAGGGGTCTGATCTCGCTGATCGTGCCGACCATGGTCGTCTTGCCGACCCCGAAACCACCGGCGACAAGGATCTTGATGGCCATGGCCGGGCTGTCGGCCGGGGTCATCCCCGGCTCAGAGGCCGCGTATTCCATGCAGCACTTCCCTGTAGATGCGTTCGTCGATCGTCTTCCCCATCGGCCGGGGCCTGTCGATGGTGAGCAGGCCCTCGCGTCGGAGCTCGCTGAGGAGGACGCGGGTGATGTTGAGTGGCAGCTTGAGGTGCGCCGCGACGTCCGCCACGGGGGTGGGCCGGCGGCACGTGGACAGCAGGTCGAGATGCTCGGGCATCAGCCCGACCGGCTCGAAGGGCATCTCGACGGTCGTGACGATGGCCACCAGGTCGAAGCTCTCCCCGACCGGGCGGGCCCGGCCGCCGGTCACCCCGAAGAGCCTGACGAGGGGCCCGGGATCCTCTCCCGTCACGTCCTCGCACCATTCCAGGCCGGCGCCGGGGCAGCTCCCCTCGGCTGCGAGGACAGGTGCTCGCCGACGCGCTTGACCATCAGCGCCATCTCGTAGGTCACCATGCCCAGTTCGGCGTCGCCCGCGGCCAGCACGGCCAGCCTGGCCCCCTGCCCCGCCGCGGTGACGAACAGGAAGCCGCCCTCCATCTCGATGATGGTCTGCCGCACCCCGCCGAGGCCGAAGTGCCGCCCCGCGCCCAGCGCGAGGCTGTGGCTCCCCGCCGAGATGGCGGACAGATGCTCGGCGTCCTCCCGGGTCAGCTCCCGGGAACCGCCCATCGCCAGTCCGTCGGCGGACAGCACGATGGCGTGCCGGATACCGGTGACCCGCTGGGTCAGGTCGTCGAGCAACCAGCTCAGTTCAGATCTGGGGTCGGGCATCGGAGTGGCCATCCTTTCGCTTCCACACGTCCAGTTCCTGCTCGACCTGGCTGCGGCCCTGCTGCCAGCCTCGTTGCATGGACGACATGAGGTTTGAGAGCTCCTCGGGAGTTCGCGCGCTGATGTCGCGCTTCTCGGGGGAACGCGTCTGGCGGAGCTGGGGGGCCAGATTAGCCTGCCGCACCCGCATCGGCAGCCCGTCCAGGTCGTCGTCGGTGTCGGGAACGAACACGGCCCGCCGCACCTGCGTCGGGGACCCGTTCGAGGCCCCGTTCGAGGCCCCGTTGAGGGAGGTGGCCGGGGAGCCGTTCGGGGACGCGGGGGCCTCGCGCCGCTCCTGGGTGGGGAACCAGCTCTGCGTGGTCTCGGAGGCGTTCACCGTCACCTCCTCGTGCGTGCCGGGGAGGACCTTGGGCCACTCCTCCGGTGACGCGCTCAGCGCCCGGACGGGTCCGCCCGCGTGCGCGCCCCCCTGGCGCGTCCGGTGCGACGCGGCCTCCGCGGCCAGCGACGCGCAGGTGGCGAGCAGGTTCTGCGGCAGCAGCACGATCGCGGTGGTGCCGTCGTACGGCGAGGGGCGCAGCACGACCTTGATCCCGTGCCGGGCGGCGAGCCTGGCCACGACGAACAGGCCGAGCCGGTCGCTGTCGGCCAGGTCGAACTCCGGCGGATCGGCGAGCTTGGCGTTGAGCTCGTCGAGGCTGGCCTGGCTCAGCCCCAGCCCCCGGTCCTCGACCTCCAGCGCGAAGCCGTTCGCCGCGACCATGCTCCGTACGTGCACCACGGTGTTCGGCGGCGAGAAGATGGTGGCGTTCTCCACCAGCTCGGCGACCAGGTGGATCACGTCGGTGACCGCGGCGCCGACCAGCAGCGGCGCCTGCGGCATGGGAAGCACGGTGACGCGGGTGTAGTCCTCGACCTCCAGCACGGCGCTGCGCACCACGTCGAAGATCGGCACCGGGTCGCGCCACCTGCGGGCCGGGGCCGCGTCGGACAGGATGATGAGGTTCTCCGCGTGCCGCCGCATGCGGGTGGTCAGGTGGTCGAGCTTGAAGAGGCCCTCCAGGGTCTCCGGCTCCTCGACGCGGCGCTCCATCGTGTCGAGGAGCGTGAGCTGGCGGTGCAGCAGCGCCTGGTTGCGCCAGGCGAGGTTCAGGAAGACCATGCCGACGCCCTTGCGGAGCGTGGCCTGGCCGACCGCGGCCTCCACCGCGGTACGCCGCACGCTGGAGAAGGCGTTCACGACGCGGTCGACCTCGGCGGTGTTCGCCGGGGCCAGCTCGGGGGCCTCGGTCGCCGGGTCCACGTCCTCGCCCTTGCGCAGCCGCTCGACCAGCCGGGGCAACCGCTCCTCGGCGAGTTCCACGGCCGACGCCTGGAGCCGCTTCAGCTCGGCGATCAGGGAGCGGCCGAACCGGTAGGAGACCATGATCGAGATGACGATCGCGAGCAGGCCCAGCCCCAGGGTCAGCCCGATCCGCAGGAAGGCCGCGTTCCTGAGGTCGTCGCCCCTGGCCGTGGAGCGGGCCAGTGCCTGCACGCTCTGCTTGCTGACGGCGGCGAGGACCGCCTCGGCGTCGCGCTTCCACTCGGCGGCGTCCAGCGGGGGCTTACCGATGAGGTTCCACGAGAAGATCCTGTCCTCGTGGGCCTTGAACCGCAGGTAGGCGGGGTTCTGCGCGAACGTCTCGTAGTCCGCCCGCAGGTCGGGACTCATGTCCCGCTCCGCGTAGACGAGGTAGTTCCTCCGGCTGGTCATCGCCGAGACGAAGGCGGCGTGCTCGGCGGGCGTCATCTCGCCGCGCTTCATCGCGGCGGTGAGCACGGCGTGTTCCCGGCCCGCGAACTCGCCGGTGGTGCTGTAGGCGCTCATGCCGCGGACGTTGCGGAAGGACGTCAGGTCGGCGATCGCGGCGATGTCGCCGAACTGCCGGTTGGCGACGCTGATGAACTCGTTGTAGCCGTCGGTGACCTGGATGGGGGTGATCGCACCGCTGTCGGCGAAGGTGCGGACCTGGATGAGCCCGTCCATGGCCGCCTCCAGCGACCGCACGTCCTTCGGGGCGTTGCCGGACTCGTAGGCCGCGGCGGAGGAGATCGCCTGGCGCACCAGGTCCAGCTTGGCGTTCGTGATCCGCCGCTGGTCGGCGAGCGGCCTGCTCTTGGCGGTGGCACCGGGCGCCTCGGCGGAGAGCTGGCGTTCCCGCTGGATCTCGACGGTCAGCTGCCGCATCGGCGCCCCGAGCACCTGCCAGCGGGTCTGGGTCTGGGCGATGCCGGCGACCTGCGCGACGGTCGAGTAGGCGACGAACGCCCACAGGACGATCAGCGAGAGCACGGGAAGGATGAGGATCCGGAGGATCTTCGAGCGAATCGGAGGGGGGGAACTCATTCGACTTGTCCAATCCGCGGTTCCTGCGCGTGGCCGCCAGCCGCGGGCGTAAGGTGCCCCGCGGTCGCACGCCGCGACTGGTGCGTGTGTGATTCGACACACTATGCCCATGGGACATATCGCGCTTCAAGCCACCGGAGCGAATATTGAGTATCAATATTCCAGGTGAACCGGACGACCGCATCCCCGTAAAAACCGGGGTTTTCGGCAATTACCCAGCTCACACCGGGTGCGGTCCGCGAGCGAGCACCCCTGCGCCGTCACCACGGATTGAGATCATTCCGTCACCATCCGGCGCCGCCTGACGGCCGCCCGTCCGGTGACGGGCGGCCGTCAGGATCGGGCGGCGGGGGTCGGTGGCGGGGCCGGAGGGCAGGGCCGGGCGAGCGGGGCCGGCGGCGGGCTGGGGTCAGGGACGGGCCGGGACCGGCAACGGGGCAGGGTTCGGCGGTGAGGCCGAGGAGCGGTGGGCCGAGGAGCGGTGGGCCGGGGAGCGATAGTGCCGAGGAGCGGTGGTGCCGGGGAACGATAGAGCCGGGGTCAGCGGCGGGCCGCCTCGAGAACCCGGCGCGCGTCGCTCTCGAAGAAACCGCGCGCGGACAGGGTGAGCAGGCCGCCGATCACCATGGGCACGATGAGGACGTACATGGCGGAGATGAGCGAGCCGGTGCTGTCGGAGGCGATGCCGACGACCAGCGGCCCGAACGCCGCGCCCGCGGTGATGAGGACCTGGAGGACCGCGAAGCCGAGTCCTCGGGAGGCCGCGCCGATCACGTCGGCGAGCGAGGCGGTCAGGTTGGGGATGGCCATCGACATCAGCACGCTGGAGGCCGTGGCCACCAGGCAGAAGACGGCCAGGGAGTCCATCGAGAGGGCGGCGGCCAGGACGGCCGACCCGGCCGTGATGCCCCCGCCGCCCGCCAGGAGCCTGCCGCCCTTGCGGGTGCCGTGCCAGCGCCTGCCGAGCCACGAGCCGATCAGGGTGCCCGAGATCACGCCGACGATGGTCATGAGACCGCTCAGCGAACCCGCGGCGGCGGGGCCGATGCCGAAGTTGCGTACCAGCAGCGACGGCAGCCAGTAGAAGACCCCGGCGAGGCCCAGGCTGAGCAGCATGAGGCCGATGGAGACCGCGAGCAGGGTGCGGATGCCGAGGACCTCGCGGAGCTGGCGGGCGAACGGCGGCTTGGGAGCGGGCGCCTCGGCGGTGGCGAGACCGGAATCGCCGCTGGGAACGGGCTCGGTGTCGGCGCCGCCACCGGCGGGGGCCGCGTTGGCGACCAGCCGGTCGAGGTGGCCCCTGACGGGCTCGTTCAGCCGCCACACGAGGAGCGCGGTGAGCACGCCCGGCACGACCATGATCAGGAACGCGCTGCGCCAGCCGAACGCCTCCGCGAGCACGCCGCCGAGCAGCGTGCCGACGCCTCCCAGGTAGGCGGTCACGCGGGTCCAGCCGTAGGCCTGGGCGCGGGTGGCCGGGGGGTAGTAGTCGGCCAGGAGACTGCCCGCGGCCGGGTTGTCGATGCTCTCGGCGGCGGCGAGGAAGACGCGCATCGCGTAGAACATCGCGAACCCGGTGGCCAGTCCGGAGCCGAGCGTGGCCAGGGCCCAGCAGAAGACGACGACGGCGATGATCCGGGTACGGCTGCGCCGGTCGGCGAAGTACCCGGCGGGCAGCGCGACGAGCGCGGCGGCCAGGGCGGAGGCGGTAGGTATGGAACCGGCGACGGTGTCGCTGAAGCCCCACTCGGCCTGGATGAGCGGCAGCACTCCGGACAGCAGGTTGAACTCGATGCGGTCGACCAGCCCGACGACGAAGAGCACGGCCAGGGGTGCCCAGCCGTAGGGGGCACGGGACCCGGCGTCGACCTCCCCGTTGCGAGGCGCTCCGAGTTTCAGGCGTGGGGTGGTGGGCGTGTCGACCATGCGCCGGCCTTCCTGTAGCCAAAATCTAGAACTCGCTTCTAGAGCTTTGTTATGGAGGGTGACACAGATCACAGCGCCGGTAAATGGCCGAAACACGAGACGCCGGGATTCGGCGTGTCGCGGCGTTCGGTCCCCTACGGACCGTCGCGGGGGGCGGACAGAGAGGCGGACGGGGAGGGCGCGGAAGGACCGCCCACCGGACCTCGCGAGACGGCCTCGGACTCGCGAGCGACCTCGGATTCATGGACGGCCTCGGACTCGCGGGCGACCTCGGACACCTTGGACTCGCAGGCGGGCTCGGACGCCTCGGACTCGCGGGCGGCTTCGGACTCGTAGGCGACCTCGGACGCCTCGGACTCGCGGGCGGCCTCGGAGCGGGCGCGGCGGGCGGCGAGGTCGATCATGGTGCCCTCGCCGGTGGCGGTGAGCGCCGCCGCGAAGAGGATCAGCTGGTTGAGGAGCTTGAGGAAGACGAGCATCCCGACGGCACCGGCGACGACGTGGTAGGCGGGGTTGCCCACGGTCATCTCCAGATAGACCTGCCCCAGGGACTTGAGGATCTCCAGCCCCGCGGTGATGAGCAGGGCGGGCCAGACGACCCGGCGCAACGACAGCCGCAGGCGCGGCGGGCCGCAGAGCAGGGCGATCGCCAGCAGGGTGTTGACGGCGAGTCCGATCACGAACGCGGCGGCCGACAGCAGCCATCGCGACAGCGTGTCGTCGACGCCCACCGTGTGCAGGAACAACCAGTTCAGCACCGTCTCGGCGACGAAGGCCACCGCGAGCGAGGCCGACAGCAGCAGGCCCAGACCGGCCATCACCCCCAGGTCGATGACCTGGCGCATCATGAAGCGGCCCGGGTACTCCTCGATCCGCCAGATGGCCCTGATCGCCGAGCGCAGGGCGTCCATCCAGAACAGGCCGGTGAGCGGCAGGCCGACGAAGGCGATCGCCCCGGCCGTGGCCCTGGCGCTCTGCAGTGCCTGTACGTCCAGGCGGGGGAAGTTCTCCGAGAGGTAGCCCTCGACGGCGTGCACCACCTGCGGGTCGTCGAGGACCTGCCCGATGACGGCGAAACCGAGCAGCCCCAGCGCGAACACGGCGAAGAAGGAGTAGTAGGTGAGTGCCGCGGAGAGCCGTCCGGCGTCCACCTCGTCGTAGCGCACTCCCGCTCGTACGAGATGGTCCAGCGGGCCGTGCCGACGGCGGGCACGCGTCCACGCCCTGGAGATGCGCGCGGTGAGACCCGTAACCGTCATACCAGGGCCTTTACCCCCGGCCCTCCCACCTACCACAACCGGGGCGCCCCATCCGCGCACCCCGCCCCCGGCCGTCACGCGTTCCGCGTGAACCTCGGCCGCCGCACCGGTCCGCGGGACACCCGGCGTCGACGGCCTCGTGCGAGGTTCGCGACCGTGAGGGGCCCCGCGGGAGGCTCGGCCGCGTGACGCTCAGTCGTCGAGGGCCCGGCGGCCGAGGATCGAGCGGATCTCGAAGGAGGGGGCGCTGAAGCCCGGGGCCGACATGACCTCCCGGACCTTCCGGAGCTGCCCGAGGGTCATCCCCACCTCCATCAGGTGGTCCTCCAGGTGGTGGCTGTTGCTGATCAGCAGGCCGAGTCCGGCGGAGCCGCGCCCCCACACCTCGGTCCAGCGGGCCTGGTCGACGTCGGCCAGGCCCGCCGCCGCCATGTCCCGCGCGGCGGAGCCGCCCCAGGTCGGGTCGCCGCCGCTCGCGCTCAGCACCCGGGCCATCGCCGTGACGAAGGCGGCGTACACCTCCCCGTCGGGCGTGCCGGAGGCGGGCGGCGCCACCCAGCGGGTGATGTCGATCTCGTCGAGCTGCAGCCAGCCACCGGGCCGCAGCGCGGCCCGCAGGCGTCGCAGGACCTCGTGGCGCCGCGGCAGGTGGCTGAGCACGAGCCTGGCGTGGATCAGGTCGAACGCGCCCTCCGGCAGCGGGTCGGTGACGATGTCGTGGCGGGCCACGGTCAGCCCCGGCCTGGACGGGATCAGGCCCGGCTTGATGTCGGTCGCCAGCACGCGCCCGCCCGGCGCCACCCGCTCGGCCAGCCAGAGGGCCACGCTGCCCCCGCCCGCCCCGACCTCCAGGCAGTTCCAGCCGGCGCCGACACCGGTGAGGGCGAGGCGTTCGAAGGTGAGCGGATCGAGCAACCGGGCGAGATAGTGGTGCTGGTCGGACGAGTGGTCCCCGTCGTTGTCGAACACGTAGCCGGAGGCGGTCGCTGAGTTCTGCCCGGTCATTTGGACCCTTCCATGAGCCGTTACCTCGCCGCATGGTAGGTAGGGCGCCACGGAAAGTGACAGACCTCCGGCCGGACCTGGCCATCTTCACTGGAGAACATATCCTCCGGGCTACAATATGTCCGGATAAAGAACTTATGTGCGATAGGTGAACAATGCTGTATCACGAGATCGAAGGCCCGGCCGACGGCCGCCCGCTCGTGCTGGCCGGCTCCCTGGGCACCACGCTGGAGATGTGGGATCCGCAGATGGAGGCGCTGGCCGGGCACTTCAGGGTGGTCCGCTTCGACCACCGGGGCCACGGCCGGTCCCCGCTCGCCCACGAGCGCTCCAAGGCGACCGACGAACGGCCTCCGCTCACCCGCGAGCGGTCCACGGCGACCTACAGCTCGTCCCCACTCACCCGCGAGCGACCCACGGCGACCCACGAACGGCCCCCGCTCACCCGCGAGCGATCCACCGCGACCCACGCGACCCACAGCCGGTCCCCGCTCACCCACGAACGACCCCCGGCGACCGGGAAGTGCTCGATCGCCGACCTCGCCGGTGACGTGCTGGACCTCCTCGACCGGCTGGACCTGCCGAAGGTCTCCTTCGCGGGACTCTCGCTCGGCGGCATGGTCGGCATGTGGCTGGCCGCGCACGCGCCCGAGCGGATCGACCGGCTCGCGCTGCTGTGCACGTCGGCGAAGCTGGGCACCCCCGAGTACTGGGCCGAGCGGGCGGGCGCGGTCCGCGAGTCGGGCACGGCGTCGATCGCCGAGACGGCCATGGCCCGGTGGTTCACCCCCGCCTTCACCGGGCGGGAACCGTACGCGACGATGCTCGCCGGCATCTCCGCCGAGGGGTACGCCGCCTGCTGCGAGGCCGTCGGGGCGATGGACCTCCGCCCCGAGCTGCCCCTGATCTCGGCGCCCACGCTCGTGCTCGCCGGGGCCGACGACCCCGCCACGCCGCCGGAGCACGCGGAGCGGATCGCCGAGGGGATCCCCGGCTCCCGGCTGGTCGTCCTGCCCGGAGCGGCCCACCTGGCGAACGTCGAGCGGCCGGAGGCGGTCTCCGCGCAGCTGATCGGGCACCTCCTCCAGGGGTGACGCCAGAGGTGACACCAGGCATGACGCCAGCGGTGACCCTGAGTGACCCCGGGTGCCCCGGAGTGATCCGGCGAAATACGGTGAGGTACCCCGGTGACGCCAGACACGAGGGGGCACCATGGCGACCGTCGCAGAGCAGTTCATCGAGGTTCTCCGCCAGGCCGGGGTGGAACGGATCTACGGGGTGGTGGGCGACAGCCTGAACCCGGTGGTCGACGCCGTCAGGAAGGCCGGCGTCGTCGAGTGGGTCCACGTGCGCAACGAGGAGGCCGGGGCGTTCGCCGCGGCGGCCGAGGCACAGGTCACCGGGCGCCTGGCGGTCTGCGCGGGCAGCTGCGGCCCCGGCAACACCCACCTGGTCCAGGGGCTCTACGACGCCCACCGCAGCGGCGCCCCGGTGCTCGCGCTGGCCTCGCACATCCCCTCCCCGCAGATCGGCACGGGCTTCTTCCAGGAGACCCACCCCGAGCGCCTGTTCCTGGAGTGCAGCCACTTCTGCGACATGATCAGCACTCCCGAGCAGATGCCCCGGGTGCTCCGCGTCGCCGTCCAGCAGGCGGTCGGCCTCGGCGGCGTCTCGGTCGTGGTGCTTCCCGGCGACGTGGCGCACCTGCCCGCCGCCCGCCCCACCGGCGAGCACGACTTCCTGACCAGGACCGGCACGGTCGTACCGCACCCCGACCAGGTGGCCGGGCTGGCGGCGGCGCTGAACCGCGCCGAGAAGGTGATGCTGTTCTGCGGCGCCGGGACGCGCCACGCCCGCGACGAGGTCATGGCGCTGGCCGGACGCGTCCTGGCACCGGTCGGGCACGCGCTGCGCGGCAAGGAGTGGATCCAGTACGACAACCCGTACGACGTGGGGATGAGCGGGCTGCTCGGGTACGGATCCTGCTACGAGGCGATGCACGAGGCCGACCTGGTGGTGCTGGCCGGGACCGACTTCCCCTACGACGACTTCCTGCCGGGCGCGCGTACGGTCCAGATCGACCGCGACCCGGCGCGGCTGGGCCGCAGGACCCCGCTGGAGCTGGCCGTGCACGGCGACGTCGGCGCGACGATCCGCGCGGTGCTGCCCCACGTCACCCAGAAGACGGACCGCCGCCACCTCGACAAGATGCTGGGCAAGCACCTGAAGGCGCTGGAGAACGTCGTGGAGGCGTACACCCACGACATCGAGCACCACCTCCCGATCCACCCCGAGTACGTCGCGAACCTGATCGACGAGCTCGCCGCCGACGACGCGGTGTTCACCGTGGACACCGGGATGTGCACCGTCTGGGCCGCCCGCTACCTCAGCCCCAACGGGCGCCGCCGGGTGATCGGCTCGTTCTGGCACGGGAGCATGGCCAACGCGCTCCCGCACGCGGTCGGCGCCCAGTTCGCCGACCGGCGCCGGCAGGTCGTCTCGCTCTCCGGGGACGGCGGGCTCGGCATGCTCCTCGGGGAGCTTCTCACCGTCCGGCTGCACGACCTGCCGGTGAAGACGGTGGTGTTCGACAACTCCTCGCTCGGCATGGTGAAGCTGGAGATGATGGTCGACGGGATCCCCGACTTCGGCACCGACCACGCCCCCGTCGACTACGCGGCGATCGCCGCCGCGGCCGGGATCCCGTCGTTGCGGGTGGAGAACCCCTCGGACGTACGGGAGGCCCTCGCCACGGCCTTCGCGCCCCCCGGGCCCTTCCTCCTGGACGTGGTCACCGATCCGGACGTGCTGGCCGTGCCGCCGAACATCAGCCGGGCGCAGGTGAAGGGGTTCGCCCTGGCGGCGGGCAAGATCGTGCTGAACGGCGGCGTCGGGCGCATGATCGACATGGCGAAGGCGAACCTGCGAAGCCTCCCGCACCCCTGAACCACCGAGCCCATCACTCCGGACCCCTTTTCACTTGCCCTTTCCCTATTCGGTGGACTGGGTCTCGGCGTGGCATCACATGACCGTCAATCACGACTGTAAGCATCATCACTGTCACGCTGAGTGGCCCAGTACACCAGCAAAAGCCGTATTTCGGTCAGCGGATTAGGTCGCGGCCACGGACCACGTCTCGAAGGGAATGGTGTCTCCATGCTCACCCCCGACCTTCAAACGAGTGCCGCGATCACGCGTGACCGGCGGAAGGGACGCCGCCCGAGGAAAGGACCCGCGATGCTGGCCCTGGCCGGATCGCTCTCCGTGACCCTTGTCGTCGCCGCCTCCTCGCCCGCCGCCGCGTCCGCGCCCGGCGACCCGCCCCCCGACTCGAAGTCGTCCGTCACCTCGACCAGCACCTCCACCAGCAACGCCGGCCCCGACGACACCGACACCGAGACCGCCACCGGCCCCAACAGCGAGACCGACACCGGCACCGGCACCGACTTCGGCACCGACGGTGACGACGACGATGACGACGGCCCTCGCCACTCGCTCCTGGAGCAGGCGCGCAGGAAATGCAAGCCGAGGTCCTTCTTCAGATTCCACTCCTTCAGGCCGAGGAATTTCTTCGTCCCCCGTACGCGCTTCATCGACGGCCCCGGCGGCACGATGACGGTTTCCGTCACCCGGCAGCACCGCGTGTACGCCGAGATGGAAATCGAAAGGGAAAGAATCGGCGAGATCGACAGAGACGAATTGATCCGTCAGTTGCGAAACATGGTGAATCCGCTGCTCGCCGAGGAATACATCGTCGAGACCGGGCACGAATACGCGCGGGAGATCACCGACGGCAAGTACGGAAACATGTGGTATCGCGTTTTCGGCTACCGGGTGGGCTTCTCGGCGTGGCGCGAGATCTACGACTGCCGGGTGCGGAAGATCGCCGCCGGGGTGGCCAGCATCCCCGCGCGGGTGGAGGGCTGGAGATACTGGGAGACCGACCACCCGATGTACAAGGGACGCAGGCTGAGCAGGCGCTGAGCAGGCGCTGAGCCCCGCTGCGGCCCGCTGCGGCCCATGCGCGCCCTCGCGAGACGGCTCCCCGGACGAGGGGCCGCCCAGCGGGCGGTGGGACGCCTCACCGGGTGAGGAACAGCCCCACCGCAGGACGAACCCTCCACCCGGTGGCGAGGCCCGCCGGAGGGCGGATCCCCCTCAGGTGACGATTCAGGTGAAGGTTCAGGTGACGGTGAGCCGGTTGGCGTAGCGGTCGTCGCGCCAGTGTTCCTTCTCCAGCACCTCGGCCAGGATCACGGCCGCGTCGTAGGCGTCCGCGAAACGGATGTAGAGCGGCGCGAACCCGAACCTGAGGACGTCGGGAGCCCGGAAGTCGCCGTGGACGCCACGGTCGATCAGGGCGCGCATGACCGGATAGCCGTCGGGGTGGCCGAAGCTGACCTGGCTGCCCCTGCGCTCCGGGTCGCGGGGCGAGACCAGCTCCAGCCCGTACGGCGCGCAGAGCTCCTCGACGAGCTCGATGAAGATCGAGCTCAGCGCCACGCTCTTGGCCCGTACGGCGGCCAGGTCGACGCGCTCCCAGATGTCGAGCGAGGCGTTGAGCGAGGCGAAGGACAGCACGTGCGGGGTGCTCACGGTGAAGCGCCGGATGCCGTCGGCGGGGCGGAAGCCGGGCTCGAACGCGAACGGCGCCGCGTGGCCGTGCCAGCCGGTCAGCATGGGCCGCGCCTCGGCCTGGTGGCGCGGGTGGACGTAGACGAAGGCCGGGGATCCGGGGCCGCCGTTCAGGTACTTGTAGGTGCAGCCGACCGCGAAGTCGGCCGCCGAGACGTCCACCTGGTAGGCGCCGGCGCTGTGGCACAGGTCCCAGATCATCAGCGCGCCCGCCTCCTGGACCAGCGCGGTGACCGGCGCCGTGTCGTGACGGGCCCCGGTCCGGTAGTCCACCTCCGACAGCAGCACGCACGCGACCTCGTCGGAGAGGGCGCCGGAGAGGTCTCCGGCGCCGGTGACGTCGCGGATCTCGTAGCCGCCCAGCGCCTCGGCCAGCCCTTCGACCACGTAGCGGTCGGTGGGGAAGTTGGCCAGGTCCGAGATGACGACCCGGCGCCCGGGACGCAGGCTCAGGGCGGCGGACACGGCCTTGACGATGGAGATCGAGGTGGTGTCGCCCACCGCCACCTGGCCGGGTCCCGCGCCGATCAGGGGGGCGAGCCGGTCGCCCGTGGTGAGCGGGAGGTCGAACCAGCCGGAGGCGTTCCAGGCGCCGACCAGGCGGCCTCCCCACTCCTGCTCCACGGTCCGCGTCACCGCCGCCGCCGCTGCCTTCGGCGGGGCACCGAGGGAGTTGCCGACCAGGTAGATCGTCCCGTCGGGCAGGACGAACTCGTCCCTGATGTCCTTGAGGGGGTCGGCGGCGTCGAGCGCGACGCACTCCGCACGGCTGATGGCCACGAATCGTCTCCCGGTTAGGCGGCGGACAACCCTCCCATGATGCCGTCAATGTCAGATTTCATGGCATTCCGCCCCGATCAGCGGCCGAGAAACCGGGTGGCGTTGCCGCCGAGCAGCTTGGCGCGGGCGGTGCCGGAGAGGAACCCCGCCCGGCGGACCAGCGAGCCCACCGGCGACTCGCCCAGCGGGTAGGGGAAATCGGAGCCGAGCATGACCCCGTCCTCCCCCATCGTGTCGACGAGCAGCCGCAGCGCCCGCTCGTCGAACACGACCGAGTCCACGCTGAACCGGCCGAGATAGTGCGACGGGGGGAACTCCGACACCCCGACCAGGTCGTTGCGGCGGTGCCAGGCGTTCTCGAACCGGCCGAGCCAGAAGGCGAACGAGCCGCCGCCGTGCGCGAAGCACAGGCGCAGCGTCTCCGGCACCCGGTCGAGGACGCCGCCCAGGATCAGGGCGAGCACCGACAGGTGCGTCTCGGCCGGCATGCCGACCAGCCATTGGGCCATCCAGCGCTCCAGCCGGGGCCCGCCCGCCATGTCCCAGGGGTGGACGAAGACGGGCGCGCCCACCGAGGCGCAGTGCTGGAGGAACTGGACGACCCCCTCGTCGTCGAGGTCGCGGTCGCCGACGTGGTTGCCGATCTCGACGCCCGCGTGCCCCGCGGCCAGGCACCGGTCCAGCTCGGCGCAGGCCAGGTCGGGGTCCTGGAGCGGCACCTGGCAGAACGGCACCAGCCGCTCGGAGGCGCAGATCTCCAGCGCCAGGTCGTTGAACACCCTCGCGACCCGTACGGCCTCGGCCGCCGGGCGCTCGTAGGAGAAGAAGACCGGCGTCGGCGAGACGACCTGGACGTCCACCCCGTCGGCGTCCATCCGCTCCAGGCGGACCGAGGGGTTCCAGCAGTCGTCGGCGATCCGGCGGAACTCCCGGTCTCCGAGCAGGATCACGGCCTCCCGCTCGGAGTCGACCCTGAGCCTGGGCGCCCCCGGCCAGCCGAGGTCGGGCCAGCCTTTGGGGACGTGGTGCGTGTGGACGTCGATGATCAACTACTGTCCCCTGCCGGGGTGCAGGGCGCCGCAGTTCTCGCAGGTGCGCGCCTTCTCGTCGTCGTAGAACGCCTGGAAGATCGGCGGCAGGTCGGTCACGATGTCGCGGACCTGGAGCTCGACCTCGTGGACCACGCCGCTGCACTCCGGGCAGTACCAGAGGAACCGCTCCAGCACACCCTCCGGCCTGATCCGCTCCACCACCAGGCCGACCGACCCCTCCTCCGGGCGCTGCGGCGAGTGCGGCGTGTTCGACGGGAGCAGCCACATCTGGCCCTCGCGCACGTGCACGGTCTCCGGCCCCTCGGGGGTCATCACGTTGACGTGCATGTTGCCGCGGATCTGGTAGAAGAGCTCCTCGTACGGGTCGATGTGGAAGTCGGTCCGCGCGTTCGGGCCGCCGACGACCATGACGATGAAGTCGCCGGCGCCCTCGAAGACCATCTTGTTGCCCACCGGCGGTTTGAGCAGGTGGGCGTGCTCGTCGATCCACTTGGTGAGGTCGATGGGCGGGATCACGGGCGCTCCTCCGGTCGGTGGGCCACGGCCTGAATCTCGATGAGCAGGTGCGGGTGGGGCAGTTGGTGGACGGCCACGGTGGTGCGCGCCGGGCCAGTCTCGTCGAAGTACTCCGCGTAGACCGCGTTGTATCCGCCGAAGTCGTTGATGTTCACCAGGTAGGTGGTGATCTGCACGAGATCGCTCAGGTCGGCTCCGGCCGCCTTGAGGATGTCGCCGACGTTCTCTATGACGGCCCTGGTCTGCTCGGCGATGTCGAGCGTGACCGTGCCTAACTCGTCGGCCTCGGCCCCGGCGATCGTGTTGTCGGGCCTGCGCGAGCTGGTCCCGGACACGTACAGGAAGTCTCCCGCCCGTTTGACGTGCGGGAACCTGCCTCGCGGCGTGGCCTTCCCCGCGACGACGAGCCCGTCGCTCATGATCCCTCCCTTTCCGGGGCCTCGGGTCCCGGAGCCTTGGGAGCGGGTTCCGGCGCGGAGACGGGTCCCGGAACCTTCGAAGCGGATCCCGGTGCGGAGACGGGTTCCGACGCCCTCGGAGCGGATCCCGGTGCGGAGACGGGTCCCGGAGCCCTCGGAGCGGATCCCTGCGCGGAGACGGACCCCGAAGCCCTCGGAGCGGATCCCGGTGCCTCTGGGGCGGGTTCCGGTGCGGAGGCGGTGAACGAGACCGAACCCAGGTGTTGGATCTCGGCCCGCACCCGCGCGCCGGGCGTGAGCGGCTCGGCGGGCGTGGCGGCACCCGCGAGGAGGACCCAGCCCGGCTCCAGGACCGTCCCCGCCCGGAGGGCGAGGCGCGCGGCCTCCGCGAGGGCCCGGCGCGGGTCGCCCAGGATCGCGCCGGTCGACCCGGCGTGGACCACGCGCCCGTCGATCTCCAGGACGACGCCCAGGTTCCAGCGCGAGGGGTCGTACGGCTGCCAGGGGCCGACGGCGTACCCGGCGGCCGAGGTGTTGTCGGCGATCACGTCGGGCAGCGAGAACCGGAAGTCCTCGTAGCGCGAGTCGATCACCTCGATGCCCGTCGCGACGGCCGCGATGGCGTCCGGTGCGAGCGCGTCGCCCGGCGACGCGATGCGCCGCCCGACGAGGTAGACGACCTCCGGCTCCACGCGCGGGTGGATGTATCTCGACATATCCGCGTACGAGCCGTCGAGGATGGCCGACGACTCCGGCACCCGGCCGAAGATGATGTCGCGCACGCCCATCTGGCGGCGCTTGCCCTCGCTGGTGAAGCCCAGCTTCACCCCGGCGAGCCGGTCCCCCCGCTCCAGGCGGAGCCGGATCAGCTCCTCCTGGACCCGGTAGGCGTCGGCCACGCCGTAGTCCTGCTCGGGCCTCGGCACCGCGCGGGCGGTGCGGGCGGCCTCGTCCAGGACGGCGGCGAGCTCGTGGACGTCGGTCACGACCGCTCCCCCGTCCGCGCGAGGCCCGGCCGATCCCCCGGCTCCGTCAGGCCCGGCCGATCCCCCGGCCCCGGCCCTGTCCCCGCCGGGTCCGGCCGCTTCTCCGGCCCCGACGGCCCCGCCGGGCCCGGCTGGTCCGGCTGGTCCGGCTGGTCCCGTGACCGGGCCAGGTCCAGCGCGATGTCCACGATCATGTCCTCCTGGCCGCCCACCATCCGGCGGCGGCCCGCCTCGGTCAGGATGGTCCGGGTGTCGACCCCGTACCGCGCGGAGGCCGCCTCGGCGTGCCGCAGGAAGCTGGAGTAGACCCCCGCGTAGCCGAGCGTCAGCGTCTCCCTGTCCACCCGGACCGGCCGGTCCTGCAGCGGCCTGACCAGGTCGTCGGCCGCGTCCATCAGGGCGTGCAGGTCGCAGCCGTGCTCCCAGCCCATCAGGTCGGCCACCGCGGCGAACACCTCGATCGGGCAGTTGCCCGCCCCCGCCCCCATCCCGGCGAGGGAGGCGTCCACCCGGTAGGTGCCGTTCTCCACCGCGACGACCGAATTGGCCACGCCCAGCCCCAGGTTGTGGTGGGCGTGGATGCCGATCTCCGTGCCCTCGTCGAGCACCGAGCGGTAGGCCAGGACCCGCTCCCTCACCCCGTCCATGGTCAACCGGCCGCCGGAGTCGGTCACGTAGACGCAGTGGGCGCCGTACGACTCCATGAGCGCGGCCTGCCGGGCCAGCTCCTCGGCGGGGGCCATGTGGGACATCATCAGGAACCCGGCCACGTCCATCCCGAGCTCGCGTGCGGTGGAGATGTGCTGGGCGGAGATGTCGGCCTCGGTGCAGTGGGTGGCGACCCTGACCGAGGTGACGCCGAGGGCGTGGGCGCGCCTGAGGTCCTGGATGGTGCCGATGCCGGGCAGCAGCAGGGTGGTCAGCCTCGCCCGCCGCACGACCCCGGCGACAGCCTCGATCCACTCGTCGTCGGTGTGCGCGCCCGCGCCGTAGTTGAAGCTGCCCCCGGAGAGGCCGTCGCCGTGCGCGATCTCGATGGCCGCCACCCCGGCGGCGTCGAGGGCCGCGGCGATCCCGGCCGCCTGGGCGACGGTGTAGCGGTGCCGGATGGCGTGCATGCCGTCCCGCAGCGTCACGTCCTGCACGTACAGCTTCACGCGCCCACCTCCGCACCCGTACGGGCCCGGTCCTCCGTACGGCCGTCCGCGTCCACGGCCAGATCCGGTAGCTCGGCGAGACGTTCGGCCGTGCGCAGCGCGGCGGCGGTCATGATGTCGAGGTTGCCCGCGTAGGAGGGCAGGTAGTGGGCGGCGCCCTCCACCTCCAGGAAGACGGTCACCTTGACGCCGCCGTCGCGGGTGCCGTCGGGCAGCGGCTCCCCGGCCGGGACCGTCTCGAACTGCACGTCCTGCTTGAGCCGGTAGCCGGGCACGTAGTCGTTGACCCGCGCCACCATCTCCAGCACGGCGCCCGCCACCTCCGCCAGGGTCGCCTCGTCGCACTCGTCCACCAGGCAGTAGACCGTGTCGCGCATGATCAGCGGCGGCTCGGCCGGGTTGAGGACGATGATCGCCTTCCCCCTCGCCGCCCCGCCGACCCGCTCGATCGCCCGGGAGGTCGTCTCGGTGAACTCGTCGATGTTGGCCCGGGTGCCGGGTCCCGCCGACCGGGAGGAGATCGAGGCGACGATCTCCGCGTACCGGACGGGCACCCGCGAGGCGACCGCCGCGACGATCGGGATGGTGGCCTGCCCGCCGCAGGTGACCATGTTGAGGTTCCGCTCGCCGAGGTGGGCGTCCAGGTTGACCGGGGGCACCACGTAGGGGCCGACGGCGGCGGGGGTGAGGTCGATGACGCGCTTGCCGTGCGCCCGGAGCACCCGGTCGTTGTGCCGGTGCGCCCCGGCCGAGGTCGCGTCGAGGACGACGTCCACCTCGTCGAACCCGGGCAGCGCGACCAGTCCCTCGACGCCCTCGTGGGTGGTGGCGACCCCGCGGCGGCGGGCGCGGGCCAGGCCGTCGGAGTCGGGGTCGATGCCCGCCATCGCGACGACCTCCACCTTCTCCGACAGCAGGGCCTTGAACATCAGGTCGGTGCCGATGTTCCCCGAGCCGATGATGGCGATCTTCACGACAGGCTCGCTTCCGTGAGTTTCACAACCCCCACGACAGGACCCGCTTCCACGAGTGCCGCGAGTTCCGCGAGTGCCGCGAGTTCCGCGAGTTCCGCGAGTTCCGCGAGAGAACGAGCGCCGGGAGCTTTCACGACTCCCGCGAGAGAACGAGCACGGGCAGCCTTCACGAGAACACCGTCCTGTTTCACGAGAACACCGTCCTGACCGAGCCGAGGCCCTCGATGTGGGCCTCGAACGCGTCGCCCGGCTCGACGTCGACCATCGGGCCGAGCGCGCCGGTGAGCACGACGTCCCCGGCGAGCAGCGGGAAGTCCGTGCGGCCCAGCGCGTCGGCCAGCCAGACCGCGGCGTTGAGCGGGTGCCCGAGGCAGGCCGCGCCCGCGCCGGTGGAGACCTCCTGGCCGCGCCGGTTCATGGTCATCCCGGCCAGGCGCAGGTCCAGGCCGCGCAGGCTCACCGGGGTGTTGCCGAGGACGAACGCCCCGCTGGAGGCGTTGTCGGCGATCGTGTCGACGAGCGCGATGTCCCACCCCGCGATGCGGCTGTCGACGATCTCGATCGCCGGGAGCGCGAAGTCGACCGCCCGGATGACGTCGGCGACCGTGAACGGGCCGCCCTCCAGGTCGCCGCCGAGGACCAGCGCGACCTCCGCCTCGACCCTGGGCTGCAGGAAGCGGCCGGTCGGCACGGGCAGGCCGTCGAGGTAGGCCATGTCGGCGAAGAGCATCCCGAAGTCGGGCCGGTCCACGCCGAGCTGGCGCCGGACCGCCTCGGAGGTCAGCCCGATCTTCCTGCCGACCAGCCTGCGGCCCTCGTCCAGCGCCCGCCTGGTGTTGATCTCCTGTACGGCGTAGCCGGTCTCGGCGCTCCCGCTCGGCAGCGTGTCGCGCACCGGGGCGCACGGCTTGCCGCTCCTGGCCGCCTCCAGCAGCCGGTCGGCCGCCTCCGCGTGCACGTCGGTGGCCTCGCTCCACTCGTCAGTCATGTCCAGGCTCCAGCTTGATGGTGATCGTGGTGGGCTCGGAGTAGAAGTCCAGTGAGCGCGTACCGCCCTCGCGGCCGATGCCGGAGAGCTTCACCCCGCCGAAGGGGGTGCGCAGGTCGCGCAGGTACCAGGTGTTGACCCAGACCAGCCCGGCCTCCAGCGACCTGGCGACCCGGTGGGCCCTGCTCAGGTTCGAGGTCCAGACGGTCGCCGCGAGGCCGTACTCGCTGTCGTTGGCGAGCCCGACCGCCTCGGCCTCGGTGTCGAAGGGGGCGATGTGGCAGACCGGGCCGAAGATCTCCTCCCGGTTCACCCGCGAGCCGGGCGGCAGGCCGGTCAGCACGGTCGGCTCGACGTAGTAGCCGCCGTCGCGGTCGTCGCCGAAGCGCGGCACCCCGCCCCCGGCGCGGATCTCGGCGCCCTCGTGCCTGGCCAGCTCGTAGTAGGAGAGCACCTTGTCCCGGTGCTCGGCGGAGATCATCGGCATCATCGTGGCGTCCTCGTCGGAGGGGCGGCCGAACCGCAGCTCCCCGGCGCGCGCGGCCAGCCGCCCGGTGAACTCCTCGAAGACGGGCCGCTGCACGTAGAGCCGCTCGGTGCACAGGCAGACCTGGCCGCCGTTGGTGAAGACCGACCGCACGCTCCCCTCGACGGCCGCGTCCAGGTCGGCGTCGGCGAAGACGAGCCCGGCGTTCTTGCCGCCCAGTTCGAACGAGACGGGCTTGACCCGGTCCGCGACCGCCTTCATGATCGTCGATCCGGTACGGCTCTCGCCGGTGAAGGTGACCGCGTCCACCCCCGGGTGCTCCACCAGGAACTGGCCGGTCGAGCCGCCGCCGAAGCCGTTCACGACGTTGAGGACGCCGGGGGGCAGGCCGATCGACGCGGCGATCTCCGCGAGCACCGCGACCGAGCCCGGCGTGTGCTCCGAGGGCTTGACCACCACGGTGTTGCCCGCCACGAGCGCGGGACCGAGCTTCCAGGTCGCGAGCAGGAACGGCAGGTTCCACGGCACGATCACCGCGACCACGCCGAGGGGCTTGCGGACGGTGTAGCTCAGCACGTCCGTCAGGTGGAACGCGTCCTCCGGGTGCTGGGCCGCGATCTCGGCGAACGACCGGAAGTTCGCGGCGCCGCGCGGGATGTCCAGGGTGCGGGTCTGGGTGACCGACTTGCCGGTGTCGGCGATCTCCGCCGCGACCAGGTCCTCGAACCGCTCCTCGATCGCGTCGGCGAGGCGGCGCGCCCACGCGGCGCGTTCCGCCACCGGCAGCGCCGCCCACCCTGGCAGGGCCGCGCGGGCGGCGGCCACCGCCCTGCCGACGACCTCCCGGTCCGCCTCACGGACCTCGCGTACCGGCAGGCCGGTCACCGGGTCGTGGGTGGTGAACGTCGCGCCCTCGGCGACCGGCACCCCACCGATGAAGTGGTTCACCTGGTCAGACAAGACTGCTCCTCGGGGATGTACTCCTTAAGGTCACTATGTACGGGTATAGAGCCGTGAGTGGCCCATAGGCAAGAATGCGTTCCGTGAAACGGAACCCCGACCGGCTGTCCGTGCTGGAGAAATCCTGGCTCGTGCTGGACGCGTTCCGTCCCACGGGAGGACCGCTGCGGCTGGCCGACGTCGCCGAGCGCTGCCACCTGCCCAAGACCACCGCCTTCCGGCTGCTCACCGAGCTGACCTCGATCGGCGCGATCACCCGCCGCCCGGACGGCTACTACCTAGGCCGCCGCCTCTTCGAGCTCGGGAGCATCGTGCCCCTGGAGCGCGACCTGAGACACGCGGCGCTGCCCTTCATGCACGACCTTTACGAGGCGACCCACGAGACCGTCCACCTGGGCGTACGCGACGGCCTCGACGTCGTCTACGTCGAGAAGATCCGCGGCCAGGAGACCTTCGCGCTGCCCTCGCGCGTCGGCGGGCGCCTCCCGCTGACCTGCACCGGGATCGGCAAGGCCCTGCTGGCCTACTCGGGGCCCGACCTGATCGACGAGGTCCTCGGCCGCCCGCTGCGCCGGTTGACCCCGCACTCGATCGTCGACCCCCGGCGCCTGGAGGAGGCCATCGGCCAGATCCAGGCGGCGGGGCTGGCCTACGAGCGGGAGGAGGCCCAGCTGGGCGGCGCGTGCATCGCGGCCCCGGTGTTCGGCGACGGCGTGGCCGTGGCCGCGCTGTCCGTCTCGGTGCCGCTCGCCCGCTTCCAGCCCACCCGGCTCGCCCCGGCCGTCAAGGCCGCCGCGCTGGGCATCTCCCGCGCCCTGGCCAGGACCATCTGACGGGCAGGACGTGTACCCGCTCGCACATCTGTCCGCGTTCGACGGGTATGCGACTCACTGCCCGCTCGTCTCAACCACCCGCCCGTCGCCATATGCCAGCAGGAGGAACACGTGGAAGCTCGCACCGAGACGGTCACCGTCGCCGACGGCTCGTTCGACCTGCACCTGTGGCTGCCCCCGTCCGGCCGGGGACCGGTCGTCCTGCTGGTCCAGGAGATCTACGGGGTGGGGCCGTACATCAGGAAGGTGGCCGAGGACCTGGCGGCGCTCGGGTACGTCGTCGGCGCCCCCGACCTGTTCTGGCGGATCCGGCCCAACTGGGTGTCCGACCACGACGACGCCGGGACGAACCTGTCGGTCGAGATGGTCTCCACGTTCGACGTCCCCCACGGGGTGGCCGACTCGGCCGTGGCCCTGACGCACCTGCGGGGGCTGCCCGAGGCGGAGGGCGGGGCTGGGGTGGTCGGGTTCTGCCTGGGCGGCTCGATCGGCTACCTGCTCGCGGCCACGGTCGAGGTGGACGCGGTCCTGTCGTTCTACGGATCCTCCGTACCCGACGCGGCGGGCATGTTGGAGAAGATCACCTGCCCGCTGCTGCTCGTGTTCGGCGGCTCCGACCCCTACATCCCGCGAGAGCGGGTCTCCGTGGTGGAGAAGGCCGCGGCCGGGCGGCCGAACGTCGAGGTGTACGTCGCCGAGGAGGCCGGGCACGCCTTCCACAACCACGAGGCCCCGCAGTTCCACGACCCGGAGGCCGCGCGGGCCGCCTGGGACCGGGCCGTGCACTTCCTGGGACGCAACCTCGCCCCGGCCTCCCTCCCCTGAGATCCCCGTCCTGGAGACGCCGTGTCCGCGACGGCTCACCCTCGGCCCGGAGATGCTTTGTCCGCGACGGCTCACCTCCGGCCCTCGCCCCCGGGAGGACGCGCCGGACGGCCCCTCCCTCGCGCCCGCCTCCCCGCGCCCGGACGCCTTCCCGGCGCCGCCGAGGATGAGAACGGCCCTTACTCGAAGGTCACCTTCTCGTACCCGTGGAGGCCGCCGGGTGGGCCTCCGCGCGCCGCATCGTTGATCATTGCCTCATGCACCAGGCGTGGCAGCAGTGGGGGAACATCGTTCTGGCGGCCTTCCTGGCGGTCCCCGCGGCCGTCGTGGCCGTCCGCCTGCTGACCCTGCGCCGCACCCGCGCCGGCCACCCCTTTCCCGCGCGCACCGCCCTGGCCGACGTGGTCGCGGTGGCCGGGACGGCGCCCTGGATCTGGATGATCCTCACCCCCGGTGCGGGGGTCTCGGGCGTCAGCCTCGTCCCGTTCGCGGACCTGTGGGCGACTCTCAACGGGCCGGGACAGGCGGCGTTCGTGCAGGTCGGAGGCAACCTTCTCGTCTTCGCCGCGCTCGGTGCCATGCTTCCGGTCCGTTCGGCGCGGTTCGCCTCACCCGCCCGGATCGCGGCCGTCGCGGCCGGGGCGTCGCTCACCGTGGAGGTCCTCCAGTACGCCCTGCGCCTGGGACGGGTGAGCTCCGTCGACGACGTGATCGTCAACGCGGCGGGGGCCGTGCTGGCCGCGCTCGTCACGCGCCGGTGGTGGGCCGTCCGAATACCGGCCGGGACCGTTCCACGGTAACGGACCGGAGAAACTCTTTAAGATCGCCACACGGGCACGATCCTCCCAAAAGAAGCACGATACCAACCTCCGTATCTGTGCGATCGTGGACAAGGCGGGGCAAGTTCTCTGGAGACGCCAAACCCGGTTGGTGACAGAGGGTGATCGAACGTGCAGCAGTCCCCGGTACCTCCCGAGCCCCCGATCTATCGGCGCATCGCCGACGGGCTTCGCGAAGCGATCCTGTCCGGCGATCTCCGAGACGGGGATCGGCTTCCGGGCGAGAACGCCCTGATGGCGAGGCACGGCATAGCCCGCGCCACCGCCAGGCAGGCACTGTCCGTACTAATCAACGAAGGACTGGCCGTCCCCAAACGCGGCTCGGGGGTGTACGTCAGGCAGTTCCGCCCCATCAGGCGGCACGGCTCCCGGCGGCTCTCCCGTGACCAGTGGGGACGCGGTGAGGCCATCTGGGACTCCGACACCAGGGGGCGCCCCTACACCGTGGACGAGGTGTACATCGACCGGGAGACCGCCGAGGACGCCGTCGCCCGGGTGCTGGGCGGCCCCGAGGTGTGGGTCCGCAGGCGGCGCTACTCGGTGGACGAGCGGCCGGTGCAGCTGTCGGTCTCCCACTTTCCCGCCGCCCTGGTGGAGGGAACCGCGATCACGAGAGAGGACACGGGCCCGGGGGGCGTCTACGCGCGCCTCGGCGAACTCGGCCACGCCCCGGCGCACTTCACCGAGGAGATCAAGGCCCGCATGCCCCATCCCCACGAGACCGTCCAGCTTGACCTGCCCGCGGGCACCCCGGTCATCGTGATCGCCCGGGTCGCCCGCACCGCCGACGGCGTCGCCGTCGAGGTCAACGAGATGATCCTCGACGCCGCCTCTTACGTACTTCAGTACGACTTCGACTCATAGATCAAGGCCATCCGTCAACCGATAGGTTGACCTGTCCCCCGCGATCATTGATTTCTCTAGAGAAGTGCCTCACCGTCAGAGGTGGAACGTCGCAAAGGCGGGCCTGGGCGCGGGGAAGGTGCACAGATGTCTTTCGACCGACATCTCGCTGAAATCGCCCGGGAGTTCCCCGACTGGACGATCTGGCGGAGCGACGCGGGCAGGTGGTGGGCCACCCGCCACCACCCGCTGACCTCCGCCCAGCGTGACGTCGGCTGCGCGATGACCATCGACGCGGACGATCCGGAAGGGCTGCGCGAGCAGCTACTCGACCAACGGGAACGTTCCGGCGACACGGAGCCGAGAGCGGACACCTGAAGACCGCCCGGTGCCGGGATGAGCGGATCCGATGCGGTCCCGGCGCCGGGCCCCCAATCGCGGAAGTCCCCGACCCTATCGGGGGCGGGGGCTTCCGCTTGGTCTCCGCACCACTTCCACCGGTCGCCGGACCACTCCCGCTCGATCTCCGGACGGCTCCCGCCGATCTCCGGGCCACTCCCGCGATCTCGAGGGCCGCGCCCATCACCTCTAGGACCGCTCCCGCCGATCCGCGGGACCACGCCCATCGCCCCTCGGGCCGCTCCTGTCGATCTCCGGGGTCACGCCCATCACCTCTAGGACCGCTCCCGCCGATCCGCGGGACCGCGTCCATCGCCCCTCGGGCCGCTCCCGTCGAACGACCCCGGGTCCACTCCGCCACCCGTGACGCGCGACGTCTCCACGGCCGCACGAACCCGCTTCACGGTCTCCGGGGGCGGATCCCCTACTTCCTCCTGGGGGCGGCGTACTTCTCCTCGTCCTTACCGGCCTTGCCGGCCTTCTCCGTGGCCGGGCCAAGGTCGGTGTCGGTGTCGAGGGCGGTGGTGTCGTCGTACGCCTCGGCACGCGCCTCACCGGAACGGTCGCGCCGCTCGGCCGCGCTCTTGGCGGGGGCCTCGTCGTCCACGATCACGCGTACGGACTCCAGGTCGGCCGAGCCGTCGTAGCCGGTGTCCCGCGTGTCCTCGGACCCGGACCGCGGGGCGTGCCCGGCCTGTCCCGACGGCGTCTCCGCGCCGTCAGGCGCGGCGGGTGCGCCCTGGACGTCGCCGGGAGCCTCGGTGGAGCCGGAGGCGGAGCCGGGAGTGGGAGCGGGGGTGGAGTCGGAGGGGGAAGCGGGGGCGGGATCGGCGGCCGGGGTGACCGGGGCGGCCAGCGCGGGCTGGACCCGGGCCGGGGGCAGCACGGAGTTCTCGTCGACCAGCGGTCCGGCCGCGCCCTCGCGGTGGAGCAGGTCCCCCAGGACGGCGCCCATCTCGTGCAGGCGGCGCATGACCTCGTGGTGGGTGTCGGTGAGGTAGACGACCCGGCGGCCGGTGGTCTCGTCCAGGGCGGCGGCGCGCTGCTGGGCCGTCGACAGCGTGGAGTGCGCGTCGGTGTTGGCGGCGAGGACGGTCGCCTCCGCCTCGGCGCTGGCGGCGCTCAGCGTGGAGTCGGCCTCGGCGCGGGCCTCCTGGACCGTCCGCTCGGCCTCGCTCCTCGCCGAGGTGACCATCCGGTCGGCCTCGGTGCGGGCGCCGCGCAGGGTCTCCTCGGACTCGGCACGGGCCGCGTTGAGCGTCTCCTCGGCGTCGTTGCCGGCCTGGGCGAGCATCTGCTCGGCGGCGGCGGTGGCCTCGGCGACCCGGCGCTCGGCCTCCTGCTGCGCGGCGTTCAGGATGCCCTCGGCCCGGTCGCGCGCGGAGGTGATCAGCCGCTCGGCCTCCGCGGCCGCGTCGTCGCGGAGCTTGATCGCCTCCGCCTCGGCGACCTGCTTCTTGGAGGTGGCCTCCTCCTCGCCCAGTTTCAGGATCTGGCTCAGCCTCTGGCCGAGCTCGTCGTAGTCCTGCGGGGCGTCGGAGAGCCTCCTGCGGGCCTCGGCCAGCTCGACCCGGCCCTGCTCGGCCTGGTCGATCGCGCGCCCGAGCCGCTCCTCCAGGTCGCGGATCTGGTGGCGGTGGCGGTCCATGTAGTCGTGAACCTGACGACGGCTGTAGCCGCGCATGACGACCTCGAACGAGTCCTCATGCATCAGGTCGGGAAAGCTCTCGTGCTGGTTTGTCATGGCACTGCCCGTGGAGGTCGTGTGGCGGGAAAGGAGACGTCAGGAGACGACTTTCCTGCTTACTGCCCAAGTCCGCAACCGGAACGCCCGACCTGCTTGCGGAAATACCGGGCAGATCGCCCCCTCGTACCATCATCCTCATGAACGCCACGCCCTACATCGCCGCCCTTGACGGCGACGCGGTCCCCCGGATCCATCCGGACGCCTACATCGCCCCCGGAGCGGTGGTCGTCGGGAGGGTACGGCTGGGCCGCGCCGCGAACGTCTGGTACGGCTCGGTCCTGCGCGGAGACGACGAGGACGTCGAGGTCGGGGAGGAGTGCAACATCCAGGACCTGTGCTGCCTGCACTCCGACCCCGGCGAGCCGGCCGTGCTGGAGCCCCGGGTGAGCCTCGGCCACAAGGCCATGGTGCACGGGGCCCACGTGGAGACCGGCGCGCTCGTGGGCATCGGCGCGATCGTGCTCGGCGGCGCCAGGATCGGCGCGGGATCGCTGATCGCGGCGGGCGCCCTGGTGGGCCCCGGCAAGCGGATCCCGGCGGGGGTGCTCGTCGCGGGCGTCCCCGGGAAGATCGTCCGTGAGCTCACCGACGACGACCGCGACTCGTTCGCCCGCACACCGGACGGCTACATCGCCAAGGCGGCCCGCCACCGGGCCGCGACCGCGCTCCCTCCGGCCTGAAGGCCCCGGACGACCGGACGTCCGGAAACTCGGAAGATCCAGAAGCTCCGGACGCCCAGGTGCCCGGACGTTTTCGGGTTTCCCGGCCCCGGGCCGCACCGGACGCGCCCCGACGCGTCGGCGGGGAGGGCCTTACGATCGTGCCAGGCCCCATCGGGGGATCGCGGGGCCTGCACGACCTTGACCGAAGGGAGGCAGGGGCATCCCGCCCGTGGCGCAGGCCAGGGGACATCGCCCCGGAATGCCGATGACCGGCGCGTGGCAGTGGGACGGGTTCGACGCCATCGAGAACGACGTGCGGACCATGGTCGCCGACCACCGGTGGGTTGCGCTGCCGCCGCTCGCGCGCGCCCAGGCCATCGCGCGGCGCACGCTGGGCACCCCGGACGGCGGGCGCTGGCTGTTCGGCGCCCACGCCCGGTGGTACCGCCAGGATCCCGCCGACGGCCGCTGGTACCTGACCGCTCCCCCCGCCGACCGCGGCTTCCGCGCCGCGGCGCACGTGGTCGACGTCACCTCGATGATCATGCCGCACCTGGTGCCGTCCGGTGCCGACCTCGTCGCCGACCGGGGGTCGGTCCAGGGGTTCGTCGGCCCCGACGTGCCGTACGAGATCACCGAGCGGGTCCGCGAGCTGGTGATCGCCCAGCGCGGCAGGCGCAGGGAGGACTTCCCGATCACCGGGCCGTTCGCCGAGCTCTTCGCCAGGGAGGTGGCCAGTCCCGTCGCCGCGATCTGGGGCACGCTCATGTGGTGCGCCTACGCCCCGGCCTTCGACGGCAACGAGGTGCTGCTGTCGATGTTCGGGGAGTTCCTGGCCCGCCCGCTGCCCGGTGACGAGTGGGTCCGCTGGCTGCCGCCCACCTCGCTGGACGACCTGGTCGCGCTGTACGGCGAGCGGGTCAGGGCCGGGCACCCCGAGGCGGGCCTGCGGCTGGTCGCGCTGATGGCCGACACCGCCGCCGTGGTGCGCGAGGACCCGAGGTTCAGGCCGAGGGCCGACGCCCTGCTGTCCATGGTCGAGCCGCTGCTCCGCCGGGCCTGCCAGGACCCCGCCGTGGCCCACCGGGGGGACGAGGCCCTGCGGCACGCGTGGCTCTCGCGCTGCCCGTCCCACCTGACGCTGCCCGACAGCTCGCCCGGGGAGTACTTCCAGCACGCGGTCTACGACCTGGTCCAGGCGCTGGGCTTCCTCGCCCCGATGGGCGCCGACCCCAGGGCGGTGGCCGCCTCGCTGCTCGCCGCCGACCTGTCGGGCGTCGCGCCCAGGGCGGCCGACGCCCTCTACCCGTGGCTGGACCCCGAGCTGCGGCACATCCTCCACGTGGTGCTCACCGACGCCTCGCACCCGCTGCGGGGGTGCTGGCCGCGTTCGGGGGAGCTGCCCTCGGCGCTCCACCCGCCGGACCGGGCCGCGGCGGCGGCCCTGCTCGGCGCCGCCTACGCCACCGGGCTCGCGTGGTGCCGCCTCACGGGGACCGAGATACCGGAGCGCGGGTTCGCGACGGCCTCCGCGGTGGTGCACCGGCTCACGCACGAGCGCGACGATCCCGTCCCCGGCGTATCGGGAACGTACCCCCGTCACTTCTGACACGCGTCGGTATACCTAAACCACAAATACAGTTATTTCATCCTTACTCTCCCTATATCCTTCTACCCCCCTACGCATCAGACAATTAGCTGAATTGTGATCTCCTAAACGGGAAATGATCCTCCTTGAGGATGTGACGGGCGGGGCGAGGAATGGTCCCGATGGGCCATGGGCACCGATGACCGCCCGCCGTAACCTCGAAGTGGGTGTGGGCTGCGGAAGGAAGGACGACGCGGTGGGGCACGACGACCTGGACTCTAGGGTCCACGACCGTGTCGCGTTGGACGAGATCGCGCTCTATGCCGAGGTGCTGTCCGCCGTCGCGATCAGCGAACGGCCCCTCACCTTGGTGGAGCTCGACAACGCGCTCGGATTGAGTGCTTCGGCTGTTTGCTGAGGCCTCGGGAAGAACCGTTTCCAAGACCTGGTCCCGGACCCTCCAACGGGGTCCGGGACGTGGTCGGAAAAGATAGTCATGTGACTAGTCACGAACGGACGAGACGGGCGATCGCGGCCGAGGCCTCCTTCACCTTCTCCTCCGCCTCCGGCCCCCCGGTGCTGATGGCGTCGGCGACGCAGTGCCCGATGTGGTCCTCTAGCAGGCCGAGCGCCACCGCCTGGAGCGCCCGCGTGGCGGCCGAGACCTGGGTCAGCACGTCGATGCAGTAGGCATCCTCTTCGACCATCCGCTGCAGGCCCCTGATCTGCCCCTCGATGCGCCGCAACCGGGTCAGATAAGCCTGCTTGTCACCGCTGTACCCATGCATGTCCCAACGGTACCGGTGTCAGGCGCGATGGGACGCGGCCGCGATCAGTTTCTCCCAGCGGTCGGCCACCGAGGCCGCGCCGTGGCCCGCCGCGACCTCCAGGGCGCCCGCGGCCAGCTCCCTGCGCCGCCGCTCGTCGTCGATGAGCGCGAGCAGCGCGGACGCGTACGCCTCGATCTCGTCCTCCCCCTCGGGCCCCTCGGGGACCAGCACCCCGTTCCGACCGTCGGCCACGAACTCGCCCGGCCCCCGGGGGCCGTCGAACGCGATCACCGGCACCCCGCTGGCCATCGCCTCGATCACGGTCATCCCGAGCACCTCCGTCCTGGAGGTCGTCGCCACGATCGACGCCTTGGCGAACTCGCCGGTCAGGTCGGAGGTCGTCCCCATGAAGTAGACGTGGTTGTGCAGGTCCAGGTCGCCGACGAGGGCGCGCAGGCGTTTCTCCTCGGGACCCCCGCCGTACAGCCGCAGCCGCCAGTCGGGGCGCTTGCCCGCGACGACGGCGAACGCGCGGATCAGCCGGTCGTGGGCCTTCACCGGCACCAGGCGCCCGCCCGCGGCGACGATGCGGTTGTCCATCCGCGAGCGCGGCCACGGCCCGGCGGGCAGCGCGTCCGGGATCGTGGTCACCTGGACGTTCCCCTCCAGCAGCCGGTCCCACTCCTCCCGGCTCGTCTCGGTGGCGGCGGCGACCGCGTCCAGGCGCGGGTAGAACTTCCTGATCGGCCCCGGCACCGGCGGCCGGCCCCACTCGCGGGCGATCCGCGTGACGTCGCGCGGCGCGTGCCTGGCCACCTGGACGCTCAGCCCCGGCCGGGTGCTGATCAGCACGTCGGCCCGCAGCCCGCGCAGCCGCCGCCAGAGGGCGACCTCGGTGCGCATCTGGCCCCGCGGAAGCAGGTATCTGACCCCGGGCTGGGCGTCGACCACCCAGGAGAGCCTCACGCCGGACGCCACCGGGAAGAACGGTTTCTCCCGGTGGCGGCGGACGCTGATGATCTCGACCTCGTGATGTCGTGCCAGCTCCCCCGCGAGGTTGACGATCGAGCGGACGTCACCGCGCATGCCGTAGACGGAGGGGGTGAGCAGGCAGATCCTCACCCGCCGACCTCGATCCTGAGCTCGTCGTCCGCCGTGTAGCAGGGCCGGATCGGCACGCCGTCGATCCGCGCGGCGGGGTAGTGCAGGCGGCGGCGTTTGCCGTCGACGTCGTCCAGCCGGGAGCCCAGGCGGAGCGGCGTGGCCACGCCGCGCACCTCCAGCGAGGGCTCCCAGGTGCCGGTCTGGTCGGGGGCGGCGGCGAGCACGTCGCACAGCGAGAGCGCGGCGTGGAAGCGCACACCCTGGACCGTTGCAACGGAGGTCAGCTCCGCGTCGGGCCGGCTGCGGCGCAGGGCGAGCCTCGCCTCGTGCCGCGCCTCGTCGTCGTCGAGGCCGGTGAAGGCGAGCAGCCCGGTGACCTCGAAGCGACCCTCCCTGAACCAGACGGAACGGACCTCGGCCGCCGGCCGGGCGTCGTCGACCTTCAGGGCGAGGAAACCGTTGCGGGTCCGGTAGGCGCGGTAGGCCAGGGTGCGGCGGCTCAGCGCGTACGCGTCGAGGTGGTCGAGGGAGAATCCGGGATCGACGCTGCGCAGCCGCGTGCGCGCCGCGCCCTGTTGCAGGTAGGTGTCCCAGCGGCCGGGACCGAGTTCGAGCGGCGCGAGCGAGACCGCCAGCTCCGCCTCGCGCACCTGTGCGTCCGGCGTGCCCAGCGGCACCCGGCTCTCGACCGTGGTGGCCCGGTTACGCAGGACCAGTTCGGTGCCGTCGGCCAGAGGTTCGTCGACGGCCAGCCGAAGTGAGAGAACATCGGCCAGGGTAACCTCGGCATCGCTGACGACGACGGGCATCGTCAAGCCCCCTCCCCGTTGAATGAGCTACGCGACGTTGAGGTTACCGTGATTTTCCCGTTATGTGGAGAAAGGTTTTCGGACCTGACATCCTTTTCCCGATGACTTGACCATATGTCAGAGGGAACATCGGGAAGATGTCCCCTCCGAGCGGTTGTCGGCCGGATGTCAGGACGCCTCGACGGGCTGGCCCTTGATCGATTTGATCAGCAGCTGGGAGACGTCGACGACCTCCAGCGTCTCCTTGGCCTCTCCCGTGTTCTTCTTCTCGTTGATCGAGTCACCGAGCATGACCAGGCAGAACGGGCACGCCGTGGAGATGGTGTCCGGCTCGGTGGTCAGCGCCTCGTCCACCCGCTCGGTGTTGATGCGCTTGCCGAGCCGCTCCTCCATCCACATCCGCGCGCCGCCCGCGCCGCAACAGAAGCCGCGGTCCTTGTGGCGGTGCATCTCCTGGGTCTTCACCCCGGGCACCTTGGCCATGATGTCGCGGGGCTGGGAGTAAACCTTGTTGTGGCGTCCGAGGAAGCACGGGTCGTGGTAAGTGATCTTCTCCTCGATCGGCGTGACCGGGACCAGCTTGCCCTCGTCCACGAGCTTGGCGAGCAGCTGGGTGTGGTGCACCACCTCGTAGGTGCCGCCGAGCTGGGGATACTCGTTGGCGAGGGTGTTGAAGCAGTGCGGGCAGGTCGCGACGATCTTCTTGACCCCGGCCTCGTTGAGGGTCTCGATGTTCTGCTTGGCCAGCATGTCGAAGAGATACTCCATGCCCAGGCGGCGGGCCGGGTCGCCGGTGCACGCCTCCATCGGGCCGAGCACCGCGAACTTGACGCCCGCGACGTGCAGCAGCTCCGCGACCGCCTTGGTGGTCTTCTTCGCCCGGTCCTCCAGGGCTCCCGCGCAACCGACCCAGAAGAGATATTCGACATCTTCGCCCATTTTGTCATCGATGAGCGTGACCTCGATGGGGTCGACCTCGCGTCCGGCCAGCTCCTCGATCCAGTCGGCCCGCTTCGTCTCGGACATCCCCCACGGGTTGCCCTTGTTCTCCAGGTTCTTGACCATGACGCCGGCCTCGGACGGGAAGTTGGACTCCACCATCGCCTGGTAGCGGCGCATGTCGAGGATGTGGTCGATGTGCTCGATGTCGACCGGGCACTGCTCGACGCAGGCGCCGCAGTTGGTGCAGGACCACAGCACGTCGGGGTGGATGACGCCGTCCTCGCCGACCAGCGGCTTCTCCAGCAGGGCCAGCACGTCCTCGTGGAAGCCCGCCCGCTCCTCCTGGGTGGCCGTCAGGTACGGCGCGACCTTGAAGGCGTGGTCGCGCTGCTCCAGGATCAGCATCTTCGGCGAGAGCGGCTTGTCGGTGTTCCAGGCCGGGCACTGGTCCTGGCAGCGTCCGCACTCGGTGCAGGTGTAGAAGTCGAGGAAGCCCTTCCAGGTGGTGTCCTCGATCTTGCCCCGGCCGAGCCGGTCGCCGTCGAGCTCCTCGTCCTCGAAGTCGACGAGCTTGCCGTCGATCCGCATCGGCTGGGCCGCGCCGTTGCCGTCGGGACGCCGGGAGAACGCCACGTTCAGCGGCGCGGTGAAGATGTGCAGGTGCTTGGAGTTCACCACGATCACGAGGAACACCAGCATGACGCCGATGTGCAGGAGCAGCCCGACGTGTTCGAGCGCCTCGTTGGCCGAGGCCCCCAGCGGGCGCAGCAGGGCCGCGGCCGCGTCGGAGGCGAACGCCCCCGAGGCGTAGGGCAGGTTGCCGGTGTTGGCCGCCGCGCCGCGGAAGAGCAGCATCGTCCAGATCACGTTGAAGATCATGAAGAGGACGAGCCAGGCGCCGCCGAGGTGCGACCCGGAGAAGCGGGACCTGCGGCCCAGCTTCTTCGGCGAGTTCCTGATCCTGATGATCGCGAAGGCGAGGAGGCCGAGCAGGGCCGCGACCGCGATGAAGTCCTGCAGGAAGCCCAGGACCGCCCACGTCCCGACCAGCGGGATGTGGAAGTCGGGGGTGCCGGTGACGGCCCCCTGGATCAGCGCGCCGTACGCCTCCAGATAGACGGTCGCCAGGATGAGGAACGCCCACATGACGAAGAAGTGCGCGACGCCCGACGCCGTCCACTTCAGCAGCTTCCGCTGCCCGAGGACCTCGACCAGCTGGGCCTTGATCTCCTCACCCAGGTGGCTCCTGGCGTACGCGACGCGTTCGGGCGCGGCGGGCCCGACGGTGGCGAGCTTGTACAGGAACAACACGCGGCGCGCGGCAAGCGCGACCGCGACGGCTGTCATGACCAGCCCGATGATCGCTACCCAGAGCACGGGTCCTCCCACAGACGGCGTTGGCTGCCAGCGTACGACCGCCGGTCATCCACGATGACAAGAGGTCTCCACGAATCCTACCGACGAGTAACTTCGCTTCGTACCGGGGCCCGTGGCGACCGTGGTCACCCTATGGTCAACACCGTTCCCAGAACAATGCTCTGTACGCCTCCGAAGCACATCGGAGTGACCGGGGAGGCTACCGGGAAGGGCTGATATAGCCCTGGATCGTGGGTGTGAGCAGTTTCACCAGGTCCTCGAAGCCCGCCGAGGCCAGCGGCTCCAGCTTGAGGACGTAGCGCACCAGCACCACGCCGAACATCTGCGCGAAAGCCGCCTCCATCCGGATCGGCGGGACGTCCAGAGCCTCCGCGACCCGGCCGAGGAGCGCCCCGGTCATGAACTCGCGGATCGTGACCACCATCTGCTCGTTGGTCATCGCGGTGCGGATCAGCGCCAGCAACGGCTGGCGCGCCCCCTCCTCCGCGACGATCGTCAGGATGAGCCGGACCAGCCGCTCCGCGGCCTCCTCGCGAGGCACCGACGTGATCGCCGAGAGGACGATGTCGGGGGTGATCGGCAGGTTCATCGCCTCGACGAACATCCCCTCCTTGCCGGAGAAGTAGTGGTGGACCAGCGCCGGGTCCACCCCCGCCTGGCGGGCGATGCCCCGGATGGTCGCCTTGTCGAACCCCTTCTCCGCGAAGGTCTCGCGCGCCGCCGCGAGGATCTGGCCCCGCGTGTCGGCCGACCCCGGCCTGCGCCCCGGCCGCCTCCTCGCCTCCGCGACGGGCCCGGCCCCGTTCCCGGACGCGGCCTCGTTCTCGGACGCGGGCCCGTTCCCGGGCGCGGGCTCACTCCCGGACGTCGGCCCGTTCCCGGACGGGGTCTTCGCGGAGGGCTCGCTCATGCGGGGGTGGAGGCCGCGAGGTGCAGCCGGGCGAAGGCGAGCGCCTCCGCGAGGTCGTCGATCCGCTCGGAGCGGCTGGCCGCCTTGCGCGTGTTGATCTCCAGCACGACCAGCCCGGAGTATCCGTTGCCCGCCATCCGCTCCAGGATCGGCGCGCACGGCTGGCCGCCCCGCCCGGGAACCAGGTGCTCGTCCTTGTTGGGCACCCCCAGGCCGTCGGCCAGGTGCAGGTGGGCGAGCCGGTCGCCGAGCTTGGTGAACATCTCCAGGGCGTCGGACCCGGACACCGCCGTGTGCGACAGGTCCAGCGTGACCTGCGGGAAGTCGTAGTCGACCGGGTTCCAGTCGGGCGAGTAGGGGACGACCTCGTTGCCCCTGGCCTTCAGCGGGAACATGTTCTCCACCGCGAAGACCACGTCGGTCTCGTCACGCATCCTGGCGAGGCCGATCTCGAAGTCGCGCGCGTAGTCGCGCTGCCAGCGGAACGGGGGATGCACCACGACCGTCCTGGCGCCGACCCGCTCGGCGGCGCGCTGCGCGCGCTGGAGCTTGGCCCACGGGTCCTTGCCCCACACGCGCTGCGTCACCAGCAGGCACGGCGCGTGGATGGCCAGGATCGGCAGCTGGTAGTGGTCCGACAGCCGCTCCAGGACGTCGACGTCCTGGCTCACGGGGTCGGCCCCCACCATGATCTCCACGCCGTCGTACCCCAGGCGCGCGGCCAGCTCGAAGGCGTCGGGAGTGCGCTCGGGATACACCGACGCTGTGGACAGCGCGATCTTCGCGCTGGATACACGGACGCTCATACCGCTTCCTCGTCTCCGGCTCGGAGCGCACACTCGCGAACACCGCCGGGCCGACCGGCCCACTCGCTCAAGTCGCTCACCTTTGCCAGCCTAAGCGGGTCCGGAGAGCAGTGCTGTCCGCCACCACCGACGCGTCCCAGATCACACCATTACGGTGAGGGCATGCCGAGGTTCTTGAGGGGCGCCATCCCCAGCCCCAACATCTGGAACACCCCACAGACCTACGAACTGGAGAACCGGGCGGTGGACCCCGAGGGGCGCGCCGAGGCCGCGATGTCGGCCATCCGGTCCTGGACCGGGGCGACGGTCCTCGACATCGGCTGCGGCACCGGCTACCACCTGCCCGCCCTCGCCGCCACCGCCACCCGCGTGATCGGCGCGGAGCCGCACGAGGACCTCGTCCGGCTGGCCAGGCGCCGCTGCCGCGCCCTGCCGAACGTCGAGATCCACGCCGCCACCGCCCAGGCCCTCCCGCTGCCCGACGCCTCCGTGGACGTGGCCATCGCCCGCTGGGCCTACTTCTTCGGCCCCGGATGCGAGCCCGGCCTGGCCGAGCTGTCCCGGGTGACGCGGCGCGGCGGCGCGGCCTTCGTGATCGACATCGACACCACCCGCGGCGCCTTCGGCCGGTGGTTCGGCCAGTCCATCCCCGCCTACTCGGCCAGGTCCGTCGAGAGCTTCTGGAACCGCCAGGGCTGGCAGACGAGCAGGCTCGACCTGCGCATGTCCTTCGAGCGCCGCGCCGACCTGGAGGCGGTGCTGCGCATCGAGTTCACCCCCACGGTCGCCGACCAGGCCATCGCCGAGACCCCCGGCCTGGAGATCGCCTACCCCAACCTGCTGCGCTGGAAGCTGTTCTGACCCTCCCGCGGACCCGGCCGGCGGGGAACAACGGGACGGGGCTTGACCTTGACGTTGATGTCAAGGTTTATCGTCGTCTCGTGGGGAGGGCCGGATGCGGATCGGTGAGCTGGCGCGGCGGGCGGGTGTCAGCACCCGGGCGCTGCGCTACTACGAGCAGCAGGGGCTGATCACGGCCCGGCGCTCGTCCAACGGCTACCGGGAGTACGGGGAGGCGGATCTCAGGCTCGTCTCCGAGATCCGCTCGCTGCTCGCCGTCGGGTTCACCCTGGACGACGCCCGCCCGTTCGTGGACTGCCTCCGGGCCGGGCACGACTCCGGGGGGTCGTGCCCGGAGTCCGTGGCCGTCTACCAGCGCAAGCTGGCGGAGATCGACGACGAGATCCGCACGCTTCTCACCCGGAGGGCGGAGGTGGCGGCCCAGCTGACCACGGCCTGCCCAGGATGCGTACTGAGGAAAGTGGGAGAGTCATGATCACATTGACCGCGGAGAACTTCGACGAGCAGGTGCTGCGGAGCGACAAGCCCGTCCTGGTCGACTTCTGGGCCGAGTGGTGCGGGCCGTGCAAGATGATCGCGCCGGTCCTGGCGGAGATCGAGTCCGAGTACGGCGACCGCGTCACGATCGCCAAGCTCAACGCCGACGACTACCCCGAGATCACGGCGAGGTACGGCGTCCTCGGCCTGCCGACGCTCAACCTCTACAAGGACGGCGAAGTGGTGCAGCAGATCAAGGGCGCCAAGCCCAAGCGCCTGCTCCTGGCCGACCTCGAAGGCCACATCTGACGGGAAACGCGCCTCCCCCCACCCGGTACGACATCCCGTACCGGGTGAAAGTTGTCGGGCCCTGCCGGTAACGTGCGGCCATGGCGAAGAAGGCTGGTGGCTACCGCTGTGCCGAGTGCGGGTGGCAGACGGCCAAGTGGGTGGGGCGCTGCGGCGAGTGCCAGGCCTGGGGCACGGTCGAGGAGGAGACGGCGGCCGCGGGGGCGCGCGTGGCCTCCGCCGGGGCGGTGTCGGCGCCCGCGGTGCCGATCGGCCAGGTCAAGGCCGAGGTGGCGCACGCGCGCGGCACCGGGGTGCCCGAGCTCGACCGCGTCCTCGGTGGCGGCCTGGTCCCCGGAGCCGTCGTGCTGCTCGCCGGCGAGCCCGGCATCGGCAAGTCGACCCTCCTGCTGGAGGCGGCGGCCAAGATCGCCCGGCAGCAGACGGTCCTCTACATCACGGGCGAGGAGTCGGCCGCCCAGGTGCGGATCAGGGCCGACCGCATCGGCGCGATCCAGGACCGCCTCTACCTGGCGGCCGAGACCGACCTGGGCGCGCTGGTCTCGCACGTCGAGAAGGTCCAGCCCGACCTGCTCATCGTCGACTCGGTGCAGACGATCGGCTCCGCCCAGGCGACCGGCGTCCCGGGCGGGGTGACCCAGGTCAGGGAGGTCGCGGGAAACCTGGTGCGGCTGGCCAAGGAGCGCGGCATGGCCACCGTGCTGGTCGGCCACGTCACCAAGGAGGGCTCGATCGCCGGCCCCCGGACCCTGGAGCACCTGGTCGACGTCGTGCTCCACTTCGAGGGCGACCGGCACTCCCGGCTCCGCCTGGTCCGCGCGATCAAGAACCGGTACGGCCCGGTCGACGAGGTCGGCTGCTTCGATCTTCACGAGAGCGGCATCGAGGGCATCGCCGACGCCAGCGGCCTGTTCGTCTCCCACCGCACCGACCCGGTGCCCGGCACGTGCGTCACGGTCACCCTGGAGGGCACCCGGCCGCTGCCGGCCGAGGTCCAGGCGCTCGTCGCCAGGACCGAGGCCCAGCAGCCGCGCCGCTCCTCCTCGGGGCTCGACACCTACCGGGTGACGATGGTCCTCGCCGTCCTGGAGCGGCGGCTCAACGCCAAGCTGGGCGGGTGCGACGTCTTCACCGCCACCGTCGGGGGGATCAAGCTCAGCGATCCCGCGGTCGACCTGTCGGTGATGCTCGCGGTCGCCAGCGCGGCCGGCGACAAGGCGCTCCCCTCCGGCCTGGTGGTGCTCGGCGAGGTGGGCCTGGCGGGAGAGCTGCGCCCGGTGCGCGACGTGCGGCGCCGCCTGTCGGAGGCCGCCCGGCTCGGCTTCACCCGGGCGCTCGTCCCCGCGGGCTCCCTCGACACCGGCAAGAAGCGCAACGGCGACCACTCCCTGGTCCCCGTCGCCGGGCGCGGCGCGCCCTTCGCGCCCGGATTCGACGTCGTCGAGGCGGAGAACGTCTGGGATGCCCTCACCCACGTCACCTGAGCCGCCGCCCGCTCCCGCCCCCGAGGCCGTCACAGGCGCCCGTACGGGCACATGGAGCGGCCTCGCGGCCCGCGACCGCGCGTCAGGGCATGATGCGAGAGACGGCCGGCGGGCTCCTCGCGGTGCGGCGCGTCACGGGAGCCGCACGGCGCGTGGCATCCACCGATTCCGGGCCGCGCGGGGCCTTCGCCGGTAAGCTGAGCGTTATACGCAGACCACGGGGGTCATGTGGCAGCAACCTACAAAGGGCTCGACGAACGCCGCAGGGCCGTCCTGGCCGCGGTCGCACCGGGCACCGCCCTGCGCGACGGGCTGGAGCGCATTCTCCGCGGGCACACGGGTGGCCTGATCGTGCTGGGATACGACGGCACGGTCGAGGAGATCTGCAGCGGCGGCTTCGAGCTGGACGTCGAGTTCTCCGCGACACGGCTGCGGGAGCTGGCCAAGATGGACGGCGCCATCGTCCTCAACGCCGGCGACCTCAGGATCGTGCGGGCGGCGGTGCACCTGATGCCCGATCCGTCCATTCCCACCGACGAGTCCGGCACCCGGCACCGCACCGCCCAGCGCGTGGCCCTGCAGACGTCGCTGCCGGTCATCTCCCTCAGCAAGTCCATGCGGATCATCGCTCTTTACCTCGAGGGCATCCGCTACGTGGTGGAGGAGTCGGCGGTCATCCTGTCCAAGTCCAACCAGGCCCTGGCCACGCTGGAGCGCTACAAGCTCCGCCTGGACGAGGTCTCCGGCACGCTCTCCGCGCTGGAGATCGAGGACCTGGTGACGGTCCGCGACATCGCGGTGGTCGCCCAGCGGCTGGAGATGGTCAGGCGCATCTCCGAGGAGATCGCGGGTTACGTGGTCGAGCTCGGCACCGACGGCCGGCTGCTCTCCCTGCAGCTGGACGAGCTCGTGGCCGGCACGGAGAGCGACCGCGAGCTGATCGTGCGCGACTACCTGCCCGTGGCGGGCCGCCGGCCGCGCAAGTTCGCCGAGGCGCTGCACGAGCTCGACCAGCTCTCCTCCGCCGAGCTGCTCGACCTCTCGGTCGTCGCCCAGATCCTCGGCCACTCGGGCAACGACGCCCTGGAGACCCCGGTGAGCCCCCGGGGCTACCGCCTGCTGGCCAAGGTCCCGCGCCTGCCCAACACGGTGGTCGACCGTCTCGTCGACCAGTTCGCCAGCCTGCAGAAGCTCCTGGCGGCCAGCATCGGCGAGCTCCAGGAGGTGGGCGGGGTGGGCGAGGCCAGGGCCCGCCACATCCGCGAGGGCCTGTCCCGGCTGGCGGAGTCGTCCATCCTGGAACGCTACGTCTGAGGCCCCGCCCTGCGGGGCCCCTCGGCGGTCACCGGAGGTGGAAGACGGCTTTGCGGCTTCTCAGGCCCGGGGCGTGGACCACCGCGACGTAGGTGCCGGGCAGGGCGGCCGCGCGGTCGGCGGTGCAGTCGTCGCCGGACCGGCGCCGGTCCCACACCAGCTCCCTGACGTACGGGATGCCGCGGTCGAGCTCGCGGACGTCGGCGGCCTCGCCGCTGACGCAGTCGGAGGACGACCACACGCGGTCGTCGCCGGAGGTGATGCGCACCTCCATCGCGCGCGGCCCCACGTCGGTGGTGCACATCACCTTGCCGACGTTGACGAGGGTGAGGGTGAACCGGGGCCGGATGCCCGCCGGGTAGACCGTTCCCTGGCCCTCCATGCTCAGCACGAGCTGCGGGGAGACGCAGGCCTCGCCGGGCCGCCTCGGCCTGGCGGACGCCCTGGCCGTCCCCGGCGAGGGCGTCGGGCTCGCGGTCGGCGAGGGGATGAGCGTCACGGTCGGCAGGACGGCCACCAGCGGGTCCGGCGACTCCTGGCGGGCGGCCGAGTTCCGCTCCCTGACGTCGTCCGGCCCGCTCGTCGACGAGCAGGCCCACGCCACGACGGCGACCACCACGAGCACACCGACGAGCGCGGCCATCCGACGCCGCCAGTAGACGTCGGCTCCGATATCGCTACGGAACGTGTCGGGATCCATACGCTCAGTATGGTTAGTCCTCGCGGGCCACAGCAGCCGACCCGCCGCTTCCGGCCTGTTTCGGCCTCCGGACACGCGACCCCGGCGGGCGGAGGCGGGTGAAGGCAGGCCGAGGGGCCCCGGGGCCGCACTATCGTCGAAAGGTGCCCGAGCCGAACCGCTTACTCGACCCCATCCTCGACTGGTACGCCGCCAACGCCCGCGACCTTCCCTGGCGGACGCCCGGCGCCTCCCCCTGGTCGATCCTGGTCAGCGAGATCATGCTGCAGCAGACCCCGGTGGTCAGGGTGCTGCCCGTCTGGACCGAGTGGATGGAACGCTGGCCCACGCCCGCCTCGCTCGCCCGGGAGGCCCCCGGCGAGGCCGTACGCCACTGGGGCCGCCTCGGCTATCCCCGCCGGGCACTGAACCTGCACGCGTGCGCCCGCGCGATAACCGACCGGCACGGCGGCGAGGTCCCCGCGGAACACGACGCCCTGCTGGCGCTCCCCGGCGTCGGCGAGTACACCGCCGCCGCGGTCGCCAGCTTCGCCTTCCAGGGCCGCCACGCGGTTCTCGACACCAACGTGCGGCGGGTCCTGGCGCGGGCCGTCAGCGGCCAGGAGTACCCGCCGAAGGCCACCACGCCCGCCGAGCGCAGGCTCGCCGCCTCGCTCCTCCCGGACGCCGAACGCGCCCCCGTCTGGGCGGTCGCGATCATGGAGCTGGGCGCCCTGGTCTGCACCGCACGCGCCGCCCGCTGCGCCGACTGCCCGATCAGCGACCTGTGCGCCTGGCGCCTGGCGGGCAAACCGGCCTACGACGGGCCTGCGCGCAAGGGCCAGACGTACGCGGGAACGGACCGCCAGTGCCGGGGCCGCCTCCTCGCGGTGCTGCGCCAGGCCCACGGCGCCGTGCCCAAGGAGGCTCTCGACGTGGTCTGGGACGACGCCCCGCAGCGCGAGCGCGCCCTCGACGGCCTGGTGACGGACGGCCTGGCCGAGGTCCTCGACGACGGCACGTACCGCCTTCCCGGCTGAGACTCCCGGGCTCGAACGGCAGGGCCCCGTCCCCTGCCGGGAGCGCGGACCACGAGCCGGGCGGGAGCGCGGGCCGCCTCGGAGCCGGGGCCACGGGTTGGATCAGGCCCCTGCCCGCGGAGCCGCCCGCGGTCGGCACGAACCTGCACGAACCTGCACGAACCGGGAACGAGGCCGCCGGGGCCTTTCCCGTCGAGGCCTCCGTACACGACGGGAAAGGCTCCCGCCGCCGCGCCGCGGGACCGGCGGACCGGCGGGCGCGGGGGTCAGGCGGCGAGACGCAGGCCGAGGGCGGTGAGGCTGGTGCGCGCCCAGTCGAGCTCTTCGGCGATCATGTTGACCAGGGCGCCGGGGCCCCTGGTCCTCAGCGGCACGGCCAGGTCGTGGGTCTCCACCTCGATGTGCGCGGTGCCGTTCACCGCGCCGGAGAGCATCGCGGTGAGGGTGTCCTCCAGCACCGGCCGGGTGCTGGGCAGCTCCTGGCAGGCGGCGGCCATGTGGTTGTGCACGTGGCCGAGCTTCACGACCGGGGCTCCGGTGTCGGCCAGGCCGCGCAGGGCCGCTCCGGGCTCCTCAGAGCCGCCCGCGAGGTAACAGGCGTCGAGGCAGATCCCGAGGTGCTCGGAGTCGATGCCGCCCACCCGGTCGAGGGCCTGCTTGGTGGTCTCCAGCACGCATCCGGGCCACGGCTCGAAACCGACCCTGATCGTCTTGCCGGTGACGCTGTACAGCCCGCGCAGCTCGCGGGCGAGGCGCTCCAGCCGTCGCGAGGCGATCGAGTGCAGGTCGGCGGGCCAGTCGCGGCGCCAGCCGATGGGGATGGTGGAGATGCTTCCGAAACGAACGTCTTGCGGGAGCAGGAAGGCCAGGATCTTGGCCAGGGCCATCGTGTAGCGGTAGCGCTCGGGCTTGGCCCAGTCGGGGCCGGGGACCTCCTGGTTCCTGCCGCCGGTGCCGTTGAGGCTGACGACCTCCAGGCCGCGCTCCTCCAGGGAGCGGCGCAGGCGCACCAGCTCGATCCTGTCGGCGGTGAGATGGTCGGCGACGCTCGGGGAGAGCCAGAGGCCGACCCCCATGCGCTCCACGCCGAGGCGCTTGCGCACCGGCACGGCGTACCGGGTCAGGTGCGCGATGAGGTTCTCCAGATCCTCGGCGGGGTGCACACCCGCGTTGTAGGCCAGGTGAACGAGCGTCCCGTCCTCGTGCCGCAAACGCATGTGTGCCTCCAAGGCGTACTTTTCCGTGTGAGCGTCCCCGATGGCTCCGTGCCGGTCGTCGAGGGCGGCGTGAGCCGGAGCTCTCCCCGTGAGGAGCTCGACCCGGTCGTCCGAAGCATCCCGCGCGGGCACCGACCTCCGCGTCACTCCCGGAGCTGATTCCTCGGTACGTCGCTGGGCTGACCTCGATACCGCCCTCACCGCAGTTCGTACAACATTGAGATCATCTGGGTGAGATCAACCGAACTCGCTCTACAGAGTGTAGTACTACCTGTCGTGGCGAGATACCGTCTTTGGTAACAAATAAGCAGACCCCGCCGTGAGTCTCCTCACGGCGGGGTCTGCTCCCTGCCTGATCAGGCCATGCCTGGTCTTTCCTAGTTCTGGATCGGCTCCGCGATGGCGGCGGCCGAGTCGGGAACCTGGTCGACCGGCGCGTTCTCACCGATGAAGGTGAACTTCGCGTTCTCGCCCTCGCCCTCGATGCCGATCTTCACGATCTGGCCGGGACGGAGCTCGCCGTACAGGATCTTCTCGGACAGGGTGTCCTCCAGCTCGCGCTGGATCGTGCGGCGGAGCGGGCGGGCGCCCATCACCGGGTCGTAGCCACGGTCGGCCAGCAGCTGCTTGGCCTCCTGCGTGAGCTCCATCCCCATGTCGCGGTCCTTCAGACGCAGGCCCACCTGGGCGAGCATCAGGTCGACGATGCGGATGATCTCCTTCGGCGTGAGCTGGTGGAAGACCACGATGTCGTCGACACGGTTGAGGAACTCCGGCCGGAAGTGCTGCTTGAGCTCCTCCTGGACCTTCGACTTCATCCGGTCGTAGTTGGACTCGGCGTCGTTGTTCTTCGCGAAGCCGACGCCCTGACCCTTGGAGATGTCGCGGGTGCCGAGGTTCGTCGTCATGATGATGACGGTGTTCTTGAAGTCGACCACCCGGCCCTGGGCGTCGGTCAGGCGACCGTCCTCCAGGATCTGCAGCAGCGAGTTGAAGATGTCGGGGTGGGCCTTCTCGATCTCGTCGAACAGGACGACCGAGAACGGCTTGCGCCGCACCTTCTCCGTCAGCTGCCCGCCCTCCTCGTACCCGACGTAGCCGGGAGGCGAGCCGAACAGGCGGGAGACGGTGTGCTTCTCCATGAACTCCGACATGTCCAGCATGATCAGCGCGTCCTCGTCCCCGAACAGGAACTCGGCCAGCGCCTTGGACAGCTCGGTCTTACCGACACCGGACGGGCCGGCGAAGATGAACGAGCCACCCGGACGGCGCGGGTCCTTCAGACCGGCGCGCGTACGGCGGATCGAGCGGGACAGACCCTTGATGGCGTCGTCCTGACCGATGATCCGCTTGTGCAGCTCGTCCTCCATGCGGAGCAGCCGCTGGGACTCCTCCTCGGTGAGCTTGAAGACCGGGATGCCGGTGGCGGTCGCCAGGACCTCGGCGATGAGCTCCTCGGTGACCTCGGCGACGACGTCCATGTCGCCGGCCTTCCACTCCTTCTCGCGGCGCTCGCGCTTGAGCTGGAGCTGCTTCTCCTGGTCACGCAGCGCGGCGGCCTTCTCGAAGTCCTGCGCGTCTATCGCGGACTCCTTGTCGCGCCGCACGTTGGCGATCTTCTCGTCGTACTCGCGGAGGTCCGGCGGCGCGGTCATGCGGCGGATGCGCATGCGCGAGCCGGCCTCGTCGATGAGGTCGATCGCCTTGTCGGGCAGGAACCGGTCGCTGATGTAGCGGTCGGCCAGCTGAGCGGCGGCCACCAGGGCGCCGTCGGTGATGGAGACGCGGTGGTGTGCCTCGTAGCGGTCGCGCAGGCCCTTGAGGATCTCGATCGTGTGGCTGAGGCTGGGCTCGGCCACCTGGATCGGCTGGAAGCGCCGCTCGAGCGCCGCGTCCTTCTCCAGGTGCTTGCGGTACTCGTCGAGGGTGGTGGCCCCGATGGTCTGCAGCTCGCCCCGGGCCAGCATCGGCTTCAGGATGCTCGCGGCGTCGATCGCCCCCTCGGCGGCACCCGCGCCGACGAGCGTGTGGAGCTCGTCGATGAACAGGATGATGTCGCCTCGGGTGCGGATCTCCTTGAGGACCTTCTTCAGCCGCTCCTCGAAGTCACCGCGGTAGCGGGAACCCGCCACCAGGGCGCCCAGGTCGAGGGTGTAGAGCTGCTTGTCCTTGAGCGTCTCCGGCACCTCGCCCTTGACGATCTTCTGGGACAGGCCCTCCACGACGGCGGTCTTGCCGACGCCGGGCTCGCCCACCAGGACCGGGTTGTTCTTGGTCCTGCGGGACAGGACCTGCATGACCCGCTCGATCTCCTTCTCCCGGCCGATGACCGGGTCGAGCTTGCCCTCGCGGGCGGCCTGGGTCAGGTTGCGGCCGAACTGGTCCAGCACAAGGGAGGTCGACGGTGCGGCCTCGGTCGGGCCGCCCGCGGCGGCCGGCTCCTTGCCCTGGTAGCCGTGGAGCAACTGGATGACCTGCTGCCGGACCCGGTTGAGATCGGCGCCCAGCTTCACCAGCACCTGGGCGGCGACGCCCTCGCCCTCACGGATGAGGCCGAGCAGGATGTGCTCGGTGCCGATGTAGTTGTGGCCTAGTTGCAGGGCTTCGCGGAGCGAAAGCTCAAGGACCTTCTTGGCACGCGGGGTGAACGGAATGTGCCCCGACGGCGCAGACTGACCCTGGCCGATGATCTCCTCGACCTGCTGACGCACACCTTCAAGACTGATGCCGAGGCTCTCCAGAGCCTTGGCGGCAACGCCTTCACCTTCATGGATCAAGCCAAGAAGAATGTGCTCCGTACCGATGTAGTTGTGGTTGAGCATCCGGGCCTCTTCTTGGGCCAGGACGACAACCCGCCGTGCGCGGTCGGTGAACCTCTCGAACATCTCGTCGCTCCTCACAGAGCGGTCAGGCAGGTCCGGGATATCCGAGCCCTGTCATCCCGCATGGTAGCCCCGACCCGGCGACCGCTCTATGCAGAAGACGTTCCCCGAGAGCAGGGCGTTCACCCTCCATCCAACTACTTACGAGGGGCGGGATGTTCCCGCTACGCCGCAAGCGAACGACGTTTGTCTGTCGGCGAAACGCATCATGCGGTCATGGCCGCCACCGGACCCCACCGTGACCGCCATAACCGCATGATTCACTCGATCCGCTGAGCCGATCTAGTGAGCCGCTTCGTACTGCTCGACGATCTTGGAGGCGATTCGACCGCGCTCGCTGACATTAAGGCCGTGAGACTTCGCCCACGCCCGGATGTCGGCGCTCTTCTCTCGCGTGAGCGCCCGCGCTCCGCCTGCGCGGCGGCGACGGGGAGCCAGGGCGCCGGACCGGCGGGCGCTCTGCACGAAAGGCGACAGGGAGTCACGGAGCTTCTTCGCGTTAACGTCACTCAGGTCAATCTCATAGCTGGTGCCGTCAATCGCGAAGGCGACAGTCTCATTGGCCTCGCCCCCATCGAGGTCGTCGATGAGAATCTCCTGGATCTGCTTGGCCATCTACACAATCCTTTCGCGGGTATTGTTTCATTCGCAAGCTAAACATATACCCGCGATCGAAGAGCGGCAATTCCAGGAGCCCGGCGATTCTCACAGGCAACCGAGACTCGCAGTCGAGGCACCTGTGGATCAGCTCTTCTGCGACTCGGGGTCGGGTCGTTTTGCCGGACGCCGGCCGACGGCTTCACTCCGAAGTAGCTTGACGACTCCGAAGATGAAGGCCCCGCCGACGACCGCCGGGGGTATCAACGCGGACAATACGTCGTACATTCGTCCTCGCTCCGCACCGTGGGTGGCTTTCTGGGGACCATGGAAATGTGGCGGCGACTCCCGGGTCGCGCAGGCACGCCCGATCGGTCTGGAACCGCCCACAGATGACCATAGCGCCACCGGCCGGCGACGCGCGTCAGCAGGGGCGACCATGTCCGTCTCTCTCCAGCCTAATGCTTCTCTCCAGCCGCCTTACCGGTTGCGGTCGTAAAGCCGCGGGGAAAAACCGACAGGGCGATCAGGTGATCATCGCCGTCTCCGTAATACCAATGCCCGCCGGGTTCGCGGCCGCCGGGCCGTCGGCCCGCTCGTGCCGAAACCCCTGGTGAAGAGGTCTGCCCGCCGGGACGAACGACATCTCGCCGTGGAGCCGGAGATCGCCGCGGGCGGGTTCATCACGGGAATGCCCGCCCTTGACGGAACGCCCGGACGGAGAGCCGCTCGCTTCATCACCCCGGTGTGAGCGGATGTGACGCAAGCGTATGGAACAAGACGGATCTTCAACACTTTCTCGCCAAGAGTACGACCCGATCTGGCACGGAGTACATAGTCGTAGACCGTATAACCACCAAACACGATGAGCCCCTCGGACAACCCCGTCAACACCACGCGTCCCCGATCCGGATCCGTAAGAAGGCCTTCACCGGCTGTCCTGAACGCGCGGCGGAAGGCGAAGAAGAGAATCCGGCACGGGATCGCCGAGGATGCCGGAGGCACGCCGGGCCGACCATTCGGTGAGTAGTGCGCGAACCCCCGACGGCGGCGGATCCGGCATTGACGCCTCATAGGAGACCCACAGGCGCCGGTGGGCCCGTTGTGGGCACCGTACGCGAATATTCCGGCGAGCGGGGCGAGACTCGGTCATAAGTTCCCCCGCGTTGCTCAGGGCGCGGCAAATGGTTTTGCGCTTCCGTGGCCGTGGACCCCGAGACCCATACGGAGCCCCTAAGGCCCCTCGTTTTCTCCCCTGTACGCGAAAACGGGGCCGGCGGTTCAACCGCCGGCCCCGTTATTCGGGGAACTACTTGATCTTGACGACGACCGTCCCGGCCGCCTTGTCGTGCAGTGCCTGACGCAGCGGCTTGTCCCACAGCAGCCACAGCGCGTTCACCAGGGAGAAGATGTTGGCCACGTAGTTCAGGAACGGGACCCAGCTCAGGAGCTGCGGGCCGAAGAGCACCCCGGCGCGCTTGATCGCCACGTCGGAGCTGAGCCCGCCGGGCGGCAGCGCGCTGCCGACCGGCACGACCTTGATGCCCATGACCATCTTGCCGACCGTCTGCCCGCCCCGGCTGAGCATGAAGAACTCGTAGGCCAGGTAGATCGCCCCGGAGATCAGGGCGGTGAGCAGGCTCGCGAGGAACAGGCCGCTCGGCTCCGTGAAGGCGCCCGTCTCGGTGTTGAAGCTTCCCTGCGTGACGAGAACGGCGGTCATCACCGAGGTGATGATGAGCATCGGAATCGCCAGGATGATCCCGTCGACGATCCTCGCCACCAGGCGCTGCCACCACTCGGCGAGCGGGGCCGGGGCCCCGGGGGGACCGCCGTACGGCTGGCCGTAGCCCTGCTGCCCGTACGCGGGCTGCTGCTGGCCGTACCCCTGCTGGCCGTAGTCGGGCTGCTGGCCGTAGCCCTGCTGGCCGTACTGCTGCTGCCCGTAGTCGGGTTGCTGGCCGTAACCGGGCTGGGGCTGCTTCTGCCCGTAGTCGGGCTGCTGGCCGTAGCCGGGCTGCTGCTGGCCGTAGCCCTGCTGCTGGCCGTACCCACCCTGCTGGCCGTAGCCCTGCTGGCCGTAGCCGGGCTGCTGACCGTACGCGCCGGTCCCGCCCTGCTGGCCGTACCCCTGCTGCTGGCCGTAGCCCTGCTGCTCGTGGGAGGACTGCTGGCCGTAGCCGGGCTGCTGACCGTACGCGCCGGTCCCGCCCTGCTGGCCATAACCCTGCTGCTGGCCGTACCCACCCTGCTGGCCGTAGTCGGGCTGCTGGCCGTAGCCCTGCTGCCCGTAGCCCTGCTGACCGTATCCGGGCTGGCTCTGTCCGGGGCCGGTGTTCGGCTGTGAGGCCTCCGACCTGTACCCCACGACTGTCACGTCGGGGTCGAGTCCGCCAGGGCCTCGACCCGCGTTGTGCTGTCCGTAATCCGGCTGCCCCGACGGTGTGCGATCGCGGTCGGGATCATCCTGTGGATACGGCGGCTGTCCGGTGCTCACCGCGTCACCTCACTTAGACTGCGCATGTGGCAAATGTCAGACGCACATGCATGCTGCTGCACAAGGTATCGACATAGGTATCAACAGTCACCTTTCCGATCAGTCAGCTCTAAAGTCATCGGAGTCGGGCTCCCGTGTCAGATGCAGCAGCATCCGGGAGTTTCCCAAGGTGTTGGGCTTGACGTGTTCCAGATCGAGGAACTCCGCCACACCCTCGTCGTAGGAGGCGAGAAGTTCGGCGTAGACCTCCGGCGCGACGGGTGTGCCCTGGATTTCCCTGAAGCCGTGCCTGGCGAAGAAGTCGACCTCGAAGGTCAGGCAGAAAACCCGGCGCAGGCCCAGCTCGGCGGCCGTGCGAATGAGCGCGGAGACGATCCGGTGGCCGATCCCCATCCCCCTGCGGGTCGGATCGACGGCGACGGTGCGGATCTCGGCCAGGTCCTCCCACAGGACGTGCAGGGCCCCGCAGCCGATCACCTCGCCCTCCGCGTCGGTGGCGACCCAGAACTCCTGGACGTCCTCGTACAGGGTGACGGTGGCCTTCTCCAGCAGGCGCCGGCCGACGCCGCCGTAGGTGTCGACGAGCCGCCTGACGGCCCGGACGTCCTGGGTGCGCGCGCGGCGGACCGTGACCTCGGGGGCCGTCCCCGCTCCGGGCGAACCCCGCTCCGCCCCCGCGGATCCGGCGCGCCGCTCCCCGTCTCCGGGGGCCTGGATGACCGGCCCGGGAGAATGCTCAGCAAGCTGCTCCATGACCGTTCAGCGTACGTCCTCGCGGGTCTTCAATTACGGTTCACCCTTAACCCGCAGCTCGCAGGCCGCACGTGACCCTTGGAAGTCGCTTTACCACGCTCGGTGCACGGCACCTCCGGTGTGCCGTAGCTCACCTTTGGCACGGTCCCGGACCTGGGAAGACACCCGTCACACCCGTCACACCCGAGGCAAAGGCAGCGTAATGGCCATGTTGATCATATTGACGTGTGATCTTTTCGTGACACCTCAGTTGCGAAACCTCTACTGAATTCGCAGTTCTGGTTGAGCAGGAACCACGGGTGCACTAATCTCCGTGCTCGATGTCAGAGACGTAAAAAGCCTGACCCGCCGAATCCCCCCACGCAGGGAACCGGGGACCCACCACGTCCTCCGGGGTGAATCCGAGTGCCGACCGGCGCACCCGGTAGGGCTGCCTCCGGCCCGAACCCGTCAGCTAACCCGGTAGGCGGCCGAGGAGAAGGAGCCTGTTGGTGAAGCGCACGCGCGACCACGGAGGAGAGCACGCGGGTCACGACACCCGCCGCCGAGCACGCGCGCCACGAGGGCTGCGCCGCCGCATGGCGGTCGTCGGCCTGGCATTCGCCACCCTGACCCTCGGCACCCCGCTGGTGGCGGCCACCGCGGACCCCGAGCCCAGCCTCCAGCAGCTGGCCAAGCAGGCCGAGAAGCTGCACCAGGAGATCGGCGTCCTCGCGGAGCGCTACAACGGCGAGCGGGTCAAGCTCAGGCAGGCCCAGCGGGCCGCCGAGAGCGCCAAGAAGACCCTCGCGTCGAGCGAGTCCGAGCTGGCGTCCCGCCGCACCAAGGCCACCCTCCTCGCGCAGAGCACCTACATGTCGGGCGGCCTCAACTCCGGGCTCGCCTTCACGCAGGCCACCGACCCCGACACCTTCCTCGACCAGGCGACCACCAACTACGCGCTCCAGCAGCAGCAGAGCGAGGAGGTCGCCCAGGTGAGCCGGGCGATCGAGGCCGCCGGGCGGGCCCAGGCCAGCGCCAAGGCCAGGACCGCGGAGGTCAAGAAGATCCTGGCGGAGATCGACGGCAACCGGACCAAGATCGAGCGGCTGGTCGACCGCGTCGAGAGCGACCTGTTCAGCGAGGTGCGCACCAGGGCCGTCAGCAACAGGGGCGCCCGGGTGAAGACGAACGTGCCCATCGTGGGCAGCGGCAAGGCCGCCGAGGCCACCCGCTGGGCGCTCACCCAGCAGCTGAAGCCGTACGTCTGGGGCGCCGAGGGCCCCAACTCCTTCGACTGTTCCGGCCTGGTCATGTGGGCCTACCAGAAGGTCGGCATCAGCCTGCCGCACTACACCGGCGACCAGTGGACCGCGGGCACCCACGTCTCCAGGAACGAGCTGCGCCCCGGCGACCTGGTCTTCTTCTACAGCGACCTGCACCACGTCGGGATCTACATCGGCGCGGGCCTGATGGTCCACGCCCCCCAGACGGGTGACGTCGTCCACATCGCCACGATCGACAACCGCCCCTTCGCCGGAGGCGTCCGCATCGCCGCCTGAACCGGCACCGGCGACCGGATTCCCGTACGCCCGGACCGGGGGCGCACGTGGTCGAACCGGAAACGTTCACGGCGGAACAGGGGACGCACGCGGCAGAACCGCGAACCACACGGTCGAACCGAGAACGCGCGCGATCGGACGTGGTTGAACCGGAAACGCACGCGGTCGGACCGGAAACGCATGCGGTCGGACCGGGAACGCACGTGGTCGAACCGGGAACGTACACGGCGGAGCCGGATCGACGACCGGATCTGATAGGCGGGTGGGCGGCCGACGGATCGACCGGCGTACGCCCGTGTGCGGGCCGGGCACGTGTCCGGCCCCGCACGCGTGTCCGGCCCGACCTGCCGGACACGCGGCGGTGTGTCAGATCAGGCGGCGGCGCGCTGCCCAGGCCACTGCCTCGATGGCCGTGGCAACGCCGATGCGGTCGCAGATGCCTCTGAGCCTGCGTCTGACCGTCCGGCCGCTGATGTCGAGGCGACGCCCCACCCGATCGACCGTGACACCCTTGGCGAGCTCAGCCAGCAGCACGAGGTCGTCGTCACTGAGACCGATATCGCTCATGCCCAGGGGGCTGTCGCCATGGCGTGAATCCACTTCTGGATATGCCATCAAGAGTCACTCCCCCCACTCTGGAAACCGGGTGCGAGACGCCGGAAATGAATACCGTCCGCCAGGAACGGTAAACGCCTTGTTCAAAGGTCGTCAAGTTCCACTCTTCATAGCGTGCGTCCAGTATTGACATAGCAGGCGCTACGTGAAGTACTCATGATATGTCAGTGCCTTTGCGGCTATGTCATGATCGAGCGCAGGCACGAGCCGGCAAGCACCCCCTGGCTGCGGAGACCGAAGTCCTGGCAGAACAAGGTTTCGCCGGAACCGCAGGCCCGCCGGACACCCCGAAGCCGCCCCCTCGGGATCCGGCCCGCCCGCATTTCTCGGAAAAAATTGATCTCTTCCCGACGCTCTCCGACGGCCATGCCCCTGCTACCTTGACGGCACCCCATGAAAAACGTGGAAATATGAGGGTCAAGCGTACAGCTTTGCGGCATTCGCGAAGTACCGCGTGGTGACGACGGGATGCCCGAGCGATATTGGACGTGCTGGAAAGGGATTTCTGCACCATACGGAAATGCGTCCCCTATTGCGCGGAACCAGCGGGAGCATGAACCCATCCGGCATTTCCCGCCCGCCGGGTCGGCCCCGGTGCCCCGGGGCGTTTCCCTGAAGACCCACCCCGATCCGCTCCCCGAGGACCCACCCCGATCCGCGGGAATCCGCGAGGACGCCCCGCCCTGGAGCTCTGGAGCCTTGGAGCCCCGGAGTCCCGGAGTCCCGGACCCTGTCCGATCCCCGGAGCGGTGGCCGGGGTCGCCGTCCGGCCCGTTCCCGGCACGCCTCCGCCCAGGGGCATGCCGAGGCGACGCGGGACGAGGCGACGCGGCCTCTCATGACGGTGGCGCCGGGCCCGTCACCGACGGGCCCGGCGCCACCGCACCGCGAGAACGTCCTTCCGCACCGCCCCAAAGGGCTCAGGCGGTCGGCTTGACCAGCGGGAACAGGATGGTCTCGCGGATGTTCCTGCCCGTGAAGGCCATGATGAGGCGGTCGATGCCGAGCCCCATGCCGCCGGTGGGCGGCATCGCATATTCCAGGGCCGTGAGGAAGTCCTCGTCAAGCTGCATGGCCTCGACGTCGCCGCCCGCGGCGAGCATGGACTGCTCGGTGAGACGGCGGCGCTGCTCGATCGGGTCGTTCAGCTCCGAGTAGCCGGTGCCCAGCTCGGTGCCGAAGCCGATCAGGTCCCACTTCTCGGTGAGGAGCGGGTTGTCCCGGTGGATGCGGGCCAGCGGGGAGGTCTCCAGCGGATAGTCCATGACGAACGTGGGCTGGACGAGCGTGTGCTCGACGAGGGCCTCGAAGATCTCCTGGACCAGCTTGCCCTGACCCCACTTGGCGTCCCAGTGGATCTCCCGCGCGTCCGCGAGCTTGCGGACGTGCTCCAGGGGCGTCTCGGTGGTGACCTCCTCGCCCAGCGCCTCGGAGACCGACCCGTACAGGGTGATCCGCGGCCACTTCGCCAGACCGAGGTCGATCTCTTGGCCCTCGTGGACGACCACGGAGTGACCGAGGGCGGCCAGCACGGCCTTCTGGATCATCCGCTGGGTCAGGTCGGCGATGTCGTTGTAGTCGAGATACGTGCCGTACGCCTCCAGCATCGTGAACTCGGGGTTGTGGGTGGAGTCCGCGCCCTCGTTGCGGAAGTTGCGGTTGATCTCGAAGACCTTCTCCAGCCCGCCGACCACCAGCCGCTTGAGGTAGAGCTCGATCGCGATGCGGAGGTAGAGCTCCATGTCGTACGCGTTGATGTGGGTCTTGAAGGGCCTCGCCGTGGCTCCGCCGTGGATCGGCTGGAGCATCGGTGTCTCGACCTCCAGGTAACCCTCCTCGTGCCAGAAGTCGCGGACGGCCCTGACCACGGCGCTGCGGGTGAGGGCCATCTTCCTGGCCTCGTCGTTGACGATGAGGTCGACGTAGCGCTGGCGGACCCGCGCCTCGGGGTCGGTGAGCCCGAGGTGCTTCTCCGGCAGCGGGCGCAGGCACTTCGACGTGATCGCCCAGCGGTCGGCGAGGATGGACAGCTCGCCCCTGCGGGAGGTGATGACCTCGCCCTCGATGCCCACGTGGTCGCCGAGGTCGACGTCGCGCTTCCACGCGGCCAGGGACTCCTCGCCCACCCGGTCCAGGGAGATCATGACCTGGAGGTCGCCGGAGCCGTCGCGGAGGGTGGCGAAGCAGAGCTTGCCGCCGGTCCTGGACAGCATCACCCGGCCGGTGACGCCCACTTTGTCGCCCGTCGCGGTGTCAGCGGAGAGATCAGCGTATTTCTGGCGGATCTCGGCGTTGGTCGCGGTGCGCGGGAAGTTCACCAGGTAGGGTTCGACGCCCTCGGAACGGAGGCGGTCGAGCTTCTCCCGGCGCACGCGCATCTGCTCGGGCAGATCCTCGGCGGGATTCGTCACGTCATCGGTCACAGTTCCAAAGGGTACCGATGTGGCGAACCTCGTGAGTTCGCCGGTCGCGCGGCGCGGGAACCCGTCGGGAACAGGCCCACGTGAACCCGTCCTACGGCGCGGGAACCGGCCCCGCGCACGGAAACCCACCGGGAACCGGCCCGCGCGAGCCCGTCCCGCAGCACGGGAACCGGCCCCGCGACACGGAAACCGGCATTACGTGCGCAAGCCCGCCCTACGGCACGGGAACCGGCCCCGCGCACGGAAACCCACCGGGAACCGGCCCGCGCGAGCCCGTCCCGCGGCACGGGAACCGGTCGCGCGACACGCGGAGCCGGTCGTGCCGCGCCGCCCTCAGGGGGCGTTGCGGTGGTAGATCAGCCGCAGGCCGATCAGCGTGAGCCAGGGCTCGTGCATGTCGATCGAGCGCGCCTCGCTCACCACGAGCGGCGCCGCGCTGCCGGTGGCGACCACGGTGACGTCGTCGGGGTCGACGGCGAGCTCGGCCGCCATCCGCTCGACGATCCCGTCCACCTGACCGGCGAAGCCGTAGATGATGCCGGCCTGGAGCGCCTCGACGGTGTTCTTGGCGATCACCGAGCGGGGGCGGATCAGCTCCACCTTGTGCAGTTGCGCCCCAGCCGCGGCGAGCGCGTCCACCGAGATCTCGATGCCGGGGGCGGTCACCGCGCCGACGTACTCCCCCTTGGCGGAGACGGCGTCGAAGGAGGTCGCGGTCCCGAAGTCGACGATGACGCACGGGCCGCCGTACAGCTGGATGGCCGCCAGCGCGTTGACGATGCGGTCGCTGCCGACCTCCTTCGGGTTGTCCATCCGGACCGGGACCCCGGTGCGGACGCCGGGCTCGACGATCACCGCGTTCACGTCGCCGTAGTAGCGGCGGCACATCTCGCGCATCTCGTTGAGCACCGAGGGGACGGTGGAGCAGATCACGATGCCGTTGACGTCGGCGCCCTTGAGCAGCGGCGACTGCCCGAGCAGCCCCTGGAGCACGACGGCGATCTCGTCCGCCGTGCGCCGGGCGTCCGTGGCGATCCGCCAGTGCTCGATGACGTCCTCGCCCTCGAAGAGCCCGAGAACGGTGTGGGTGTTGCCGACGTCGATGGCAAGCAGCATCAATTCCCCCGAAGGTCCAAGGCGATGTCCAGCGCCGGCGCCGAATGCGTGAGCGCGCCCACGGCAAGGTAGTCAACACCTGTTTCGGCCACGTCGCGAGCGACCTGGAGGGTCAGCCCCCCGCTGGACTCCAGCCGTGCCCGGCCGGCCACCAGCCGTACGGCCCGCGCCAGCTCCTCGACGGTGAAATTGTCCAACAGGATCTCCTCCGCTCCCTCGGCCAGCACCGGTTCGATCTGGTCGATCCGGTCGACCTCGACCTCGATCGGCAGGCCGGGATAGGCGTCGCGGACCGCACGGAACGCCTCGGCGACCCCGCCCGAGGCCACCACGTGATTGTCCTTGATCAGCGCGGCGTCCGAAAGCGACATCCGGTGATTGGTTCCGCCGCCGCACCGGACGGCGTACTTCTCCAGGGCCCGCAGTCCGGGGAGCGTCTTGCGGCTGTCCCTGATCCGGGCTCCGGTGCCCTCGACGGCCGAGACCCAGCGGCCGGTCAGGGTGGCGATGCCGGACAGGTGGGTGAGCAGGTTGAGCGCGGTGCGCTCGGCGGTCAGCAGGTCCCGGGTGAGGCCGGTGACGGTCATCAGCACGTCCCCCCTGGCGACGCGCTCGCCGTCCTTGACCCTGCGCTCGGTCACCAGGCGGCCCCGGCTGAGGTGGGAGAACGCGCCCTCGGCCACGGCGAGCCCCGCGACCACGCCGTCCTCGCGGGCCACCACGTCGGCGGTGGCGGTCTGGTCCGCGGGGATGGTGGCGGCGCTGGTGACGTCTCCCGCCTCCCGCAGGTCCTCGGCCTCGGCGGCCTCCAGGACCGCGGCCACCACCGCCGGGTCCAGGCCCGCCTCGGCCAGGTCGTTCTCCACCTGGGGCGGCAGCGCGGTCACGCGCCGCCCGTGCGGTACGTATGTCATGGCGGGTCCCTCCGCTGTCAGGGTGGTGTCGAGGTGGCCCAGCCACCAGGCGTCGTCGCGCTCGGGGAAGTCCTCCCGCCAGTGCGAGCCCCGGGTCTCCCGGCGTTCGCGGGCGGCCGCCACGAGCGCGGAGGCGACCGTCAGGAGGTTGGTGGTCTCCCAGGACTCGGTGCAGGGCTCGACGGTCACCGGGGTCCACCTGAGGTTCAGCAGGGCCCTGGCGACCTCTCCCAGGGACTCCTGGCCGCGCAGCACGCTCGCGCCCCGGCTCATGTGCGCCTGGATCCTGCTGCGGGCCCTGGGGTCGATCAGGCCGGTGGGCCGGCCGTCGGGAGCCGGCTCGCCCGCCACGGGTGTCGCGTTCCCGGCGCGCGCGGCCCGTACGGCGTGGATGTCGGCGGCGATGCGCCCGGCGAAGACCAGGCCTTCGAGCAGGGAGTTGGAGGCGAGCCGGTTGGCGCCGTGCACGCCGGTGCACGCGACCTCGCCGCACGCGTACAGGCCGGGCACGCTGGTACGGCCGCGCAGGTCGGCGCGGACGCCGCCGCTGGCGTAGTGGGCGGCGGGCGCGACGGGGATCGGCTGGGTGACCGGGTCGATGCCGTGCTCCAGGCAGACGGTGTGGATCGTCGGGAAGCGGGTGCGCCACTTCTCCTCGCCGAAGTGGCGGGCGTCGAGATAGACGTGGTCGGCGCCGCTGGCGCGCATCCGCCGCATGATCGCCTTGGCCACGACGTCGCGGGGGGCGAGGTCGGCGAGCTCGTGGACGTCCTCCATGAACCGGGTGCCGTCCGCGTCGACCAGCACGGCTCCCTCGCCCCTGACCGCCTCGGAGATCAGCGGCTGCTGGCCGGTGGAGTGCTCGCCGAGCCAGAGGACGGTCGGGTGGAACTGGACGAACTCCAGGTCCCTGACGACGGCGCCCGCGCGCAGCGCGAGCGCCACCCCGTCGCCGGTGGAGACGACGGGGTTGGTGGTGGCGGCGTAGACCTGTCCCATGCCGCCGGTGGCCAGCACCACGGCCCCCGCCGTGACCGCGCCCACCCCGTCGCGCTCGCCCTCGCCCATGACGTGCAGGGTCACCCCCGCGGTACGGCCCTCGGCGTCCTTGAGGAGGTCGAGGACGAGCGCGTGCTCGATCACCTCGATCCCCGACTCCGCGACGGCCTGGACGAGCGCCCGCTGCACCTCGGCACCGGTGGCGTCGCCGCCCGCGTGCACGATGCGGTCGCGCCGGTGGCCGCCCTCCCTGGTGAGCTGGAGCGCTCCCGAGGCGTCGGTGTCGAACCGGGCGCCCACCGCGATCAGGCCGCGCAGCGCGTCGGGTCCCTCGGTCACCAGGATCCGGACGGCCTCCTCGTCGCAGAGCCCGACTCCGGCGACGAGCGTGTCCGACAGGTGTTCCTCGGGGGTGTCCCGCGGGTCGAGCACGGCGGCGATGCCGCCCTGGGCCCAGCGGGTCGAGCCGGACGACAGGACGTCCTTGGTGACGACCAGGACCTTCGCCCCGGGGTCGAGGGCGGCGTATCGCAGCGCCAGGGTGAGGCCGGCGACGCCGGAGCCCACCACGACCACGTCCGCCCGTACCGTCCAGCCCGGAGCGGGAGCGGTCAACCTCTGGGGAATGGCCGGGATGCTCATAGCCGCCTCCTCGCGGGGTTCATTAGAGGCTGTTCATTTCGTCAGTGTGACGATAACGCGGCCCCCGAAGCGACTGTTCCCCGGGGTGGGACATTTCGCCTGAATGGTGAAATCACCGCAGTTCGGGGACGCGCCTGGCGATCACTCATCGGTCACCGGGCACCACCGGCCGCTCACCGGTCGCTCGTCGGCCGCCACGGCCCGCTCACCGATCACCGGCGATCACCGGCGATCACTCGTCGGCCGTCGCCGACCACCGGCCACACGCTCACCGGTCAGCGCCCGGCCGCCCGTCAGCCGTCAGCCACCGGTCATCGGTCCGCCGCTCACCGCTCGCCGGTTCCCATTGGCAGGCGGCCGGAGGTCAGCCGACGCCGAGTGTGACGTTGTCGATCAGCCTGGTGGACCCCACCCTGGCGGCCACCGCGAGGATCGCCTCACCCGTGTGGCCGTCGCCGACCTCCGCGAAGGTCGCGGGGTCGACCAGGACCAGGTAGTCGAGCGCCAGCGACGGCTCGGCCTCCAGGACGGCGAGCGCGGCCCGGCGGATCTCCGCGGGCGCGCGCAGCCCGGACCCCGCCGCGAGGGCGCGGGACAGGGCCAGGGCCGTCACCCGGTCCTCCGGTGACAGGTAGCGGTTGCGGCTGGACAGCGCCAGGCCGTCCGGCTCGCGGACCGTGGGCCCGCCGACGATCGAGACCGGCAGGTTCAGGTCGGCGACCATCCTGCGGATCACCGCGAGCTGCTGGGCGTCCTTCTGGCCGAACACGGCCACGTCCGGCTGGACCAGGTTGAACAGCTTCAGCACCACGGTCAGCACGCCGTCGAGGTGGCCGGGCCTGAACTCCCCCTCGACGACCGAGCCCATCCCGCCCGCGGAGACGCCGACCTGCCTGTCCGGCAGGTACATGTCCTCCGCCGAGGGGGCGAACACGATGCCCACGCCCTCGGCCTCGCAGGCTTCGAGGTCGGCGTCGAACGTACGGGGATAGCGGGAGAAGTCCTCGGCGGGCCCGAACTGGAGCGGGTTCACGAAGATGCTCACCGCCACGTGCGCGGCCCTCTCGCGGGCCAGCCTGATGAGCGAGCGGTGCCCCTCGTGCAGCGCGCCCATGGTCGGCACGAGCGCCAGCGCGCTCCCCCCGGGGGAGGCGCCCACGCCGATCCCCAGTGTCTCGCGGGCCTTGAGCAGCCCTGCGCGGTCGTCCGCCACGATCACTGGAACCTCCCGGGGGTGCTCCGGCTCCCGGGCCGGAGAGGAATGACGGTCATCGGAATCCGCCGGTTCCCTTCGCCGGGCGGATTCGGCTCACCGGATCAGCTAACCCGATCGGGCCGCCGGGACGGGCACCGGGTGGGGTCGCCGGAACGGACACCGGGACGGGTGGCCGGGACGGGCACCGGGACGAGCCGCCGGAACAGGCCGCCAGGGCGGGCCCCGGATCGGCGCGGGAGCCCCCAGGGCCGTACGTCACGCCCCCGGGGCCTCCCGGGGCCGTTCAGGTCCAAATGTTGCCGCCCAGGGCGTCCAGGAGGCGTTCGGCGGCCTCCGGCTTGAGCAGCCCGGCCGCCAGCGCCCGGTCGGCGGTGAGCCTGGCGAGCGCCACGTAGGCGTCCGCGGCCTCGGGGGCGGCGAGGATCAGCGCGTCCACGTGCCTGCGGACGGTCCCGGCGTCGCCGCGTACCACCGGGCCGGTCAGTCCGGCGATGCCGAGCCTCAGCACGTTCTCCAGGGCCGCGCCGAGCAGCGGGCCGAGCATCCGGCCGGGCTGCTCCACGCCGATCTTCTCCAGCAGCTCCGAGGACTCCGCGATGAGCGTCACCATGTGGTTGGCCGCCTGCGCCAGGGCCGCGTGGTAGAGCGGCCGGTCCTCGTCGGCGATCCAGACCGGCTCGCCCTCCATCTCGATGACGAGGGCCTCGGCCACCGGGCGGAGCCCGTCGGGGGCGGTCACCCCGTACGAGATCCCCGTGAGCCGGCGCAGGTCGTCGTCGCGGCCGGTGAAGGTCATCACGGGATGCAGCGCCAGCGGCAGCGCCCCGGCCTTGATCGCCGGGTTCAGCACGGCCAGGCCGTACGCGCCGCTGGTGTGGGCCACCAGCTTGCCGCGCAGGTCGGTGCCGGTCTCGACCAGGCCGGAGACCAGGCCGGGCAGCACGTCGTCGGGGACCGTCAGCAGGACGAGGTCCGCGCCGGCCACCACGTCCTCCGGCCGGGTGGGGACGAGCCCGAGCCGCTCGACCGCCCGCTCCCTGGAGGCGTCGGAGACCCCGCTCGCCGCGACCACCCGGTGCCCCGCCCTGACGAGCGCGGCGCCGAGCGCCGAACCGACCCTGCCCGCTCCAACCACTCCGACGGCCAGCCGTGCCGGGCGATCGACTGCGTCCATGACGTCCCGTCCTTCGACCATGTGGGGCTCCGTGCCCGATTGACCAGCGTAACGGGCCGTGCCGTCGCGCCCATGGCAAGACGCGTGTTCGGTAGCGGTCGGTAGCGGACCTCCGGAGGCCCGGCCTGGGAGAACCGGGAGCGTACGGGCCCCGCCTGAGGGCCCGCAGGCCCGGCTCACGAGGCGATCCGGACGGCGACGCGCCGACGCGGCATCGACCAGGATCGGGCAAACCGGTGACAGAATGTAGTCATGCATTCACTCGAAGCGTCAGCGCGAGTCGATCTCGTTCCCCCGCCCCGGCGGGTAGCGTCTGAGAGCGTGTGGCTCACCTGGCGTGCCGCGATGGAGCATGCGCTCTACGGCGAAAGCGGCTTCTATCTCCGGGAGCGCCCCTCCAGCCATTTCCGCACGTCGGTCGGCGCCTCTCCCGTCTTCGCCGAGGCCGTGCTGCGGGAGCTGGCCGCGATCGACGAGGCGCTCGGCGGTCCCGGACCGCTCGACCTGGTCGACATCGGCGCAGGCGAGGGCGAGCTGGCGGCCGGGGTGCTCGCCGCGGCGCCGCCCGCGCTCCGGTCGAGGCTGCGGGTGACCGCGGTCGACCTGGCGCCCCGCCCTGCGGCGCTGCCCGGGGAGATCGCCTGGGCGAAGGCCGCGCCGGACGGGATCCGCGGGCTGGTGATCGCCAACGAGTGGCTCGACAACGTCCCGGTCGACATCGCCGAGCAGACGGCCGACGGGCCCCGGCTCGTCATGGTCAACGTCACCGACGGCGAGGAGCGTCTCGGCGGCAGGCCCTCCGAGGCGGACCTCGCCTGGCTGGACCGCTGGTGGCCGATGCGGGCCGTCGGGGAGCGGGCCGAGATCGGCAGGCCGCGCGACAGGGCCTGGGCGTCGGTGATCGTACGGCTGGCGCGCGGCCGGGCGGTCGCGATCGACTACTCCCACGCCCTGGACGACCGGCCGCCGTACGGCACGCTGGCCGGCTACCGCGACGGGGCGATGGTCGCGCCCGTGCCCGACGGCTCGTGCGACATCACCGCCCACGTGGCGCTCGACGCCTGCGCGGCCGCCGGTGAGAGCGCCGGGGCCGTCACGACGGCGCTGACCACGCAGCGGGAGGCATTGCGCGCCCTCGGGGTCACCGGGGGGCGCCCGGCGGTCGAGCAGGCCAGGAACGACCCGCGCGGCTACCTGCAGGCCCTCGCGAGGGCCTCGGAGGAGGCGGAGCTCATCGCCGCGGGCGGCCTCGGCGGGTTCGGCTGGCTCTCGCAGAGCCGTCTCTGACCTGGCGGGCCGACACCGTTCCGGCGGGGGGCCGCCCGGCCAGGGGTTCCGAGGGTTCCGAGGTTTCGAAGGCTCGGGGGTTCCGGGGGCTCCGGGGGCTCCGGGCTTCCGAGAGCTCCAGGGTTCCGAGGGCTCCGGAGGCCCCGGGGTTGCGGGGGTTCCGGGCTTCTGGGGGTTCCGAGGTTCCGGGGGTTCCGGCGAAGCGGGCGGGGTGCCGCACGGCCGTGCGTGGCGGCACTCGGGTCACGCGCCGGACCGCTCTTGGACCCGCACCCGCTCTCAGACTCGCACCCGCTCTCAGACCCGTACCTGGAGGGATTCCAGACCGCGGATGACGTAGCCCGGTCCCCAGGACGGCTCGGCGGCGAGTTCCATCTTCGGCGCCTTGCGCAGCAGGGCGCCGAAGGACTCGATCAGCTCGACCCTCGCCAGCGGGGCCCCCAGGCAGAAGTGGATCCCGGCGCCGAAGGAGATGTGCGGGTTGTCGGCCCGGCCCACGTCCAGGCGGGCGGGGTCGGCGAAGACCTCGGGGTCGCGGTTGGCCGAGCCGAACAGCAGTGCCACCTCGGTGCCGCGCGGGATGTCGATCCCGCCCACCGAGATGTCCTCCAGCACCCAGCGTTCGAACATCTGCAGCGGGGTGTCCCAGCGCATCAGCTCCTCGACCGCCGTGGGCAGCAGGGCGTGGTCGGCGCGGAGCCGGTCCAGCTCGGCCGGGTTGCGGAACAGCGACCACCAGCCGTTGCCGGTGACGTTGACGGTGGCCTCGTGCCCGGCGTTGAGCAGCAGCACGCAGGTGCCGACCAGCTCCTCCTCGGTGAGCCTGTCGCCCTCGTCGGCCACCAGGGCGAGCGCGCTGATCAGGTCGTCCCCGGGGTCGGCCCTGCGGGCGCGGGCCAGCTCGACGAGGTAGGCGGAGAACTCCTCGGCCGCCCGTACGGCCGTGTGCTGGGCCTCGATCGACGGCTGGAGCTCGTACATGCCGCAGATGTCGGCCGACCAGGGACGCAGCAGGTGCCGGTCGGCCTCGGGGACGCCGAGCATCTCGGCGATCACGGTGACCGGGAGCGGCTCGGCGACCTCGGCGATCAGGTCCCCGCCGCCGCGCCCGACGAAGTCGTCCACCAGCTCCCCGGCCATCCGGGCGACCTTGGGGCGGAGCGCCTCGACCATGCGGGGGGTGAACGCCTTCGACACCAGCCGCCGGAGCCTGGTGTGCACCGGCGGCTCGACGTCGAGCATCCCCGCCCTGATCACCCGCCAGAACGGGTCCTGGAAGTCGGGGTCGTCCGGCCTGCCGAACTCCCGGTGCGAGGCCACGTGCAGGTAGGAGCGGCCGAGCCTGCGGTCCCGCAGCAGCGCGTTGACGTCGGCGTGCCTGGCCACCAGCCACTGGCCGGTCGGCTCGAAGAAGCTGACCGGCCGCTCTCGTCTCAGCTCGTCGTAGACGTCGTAGGGGTGGGCGACGAATTCCGGATTCCAGGGATCAAAGCGCACGTAGGCATCGTAATCCCCGGTCTCGCTGACCCCCGGCTCAGGAGCCGGGCCGCTCGTCGGGCTTTCCCCTCTCGCCCCGCTCGTCCGCCCGGCCCGCCGGAGCCGTCTGACCCGCCGGAGCCGCCTGGCCCACCGGGTTCGCCGGGGTTCCCGGTGTCTCCGGGCTCTCCGGCCTCTCCGTGCCGGTCTGGTCGTCGGCCTCGTAGCGGGAACGCAGCTCGACCGGCTTCCGCTTCTTCGCCTTGCCGCGCATCCGGATGTTCAGCAGCTCCACCAGCAGGGAGAACGCCATCGCGAAGTAGATGTAGCCCTTGGAGATGTGCTGCTCGAAGCCCTCGGCGATGAGCACGACGCCGATCAGCACCAGGAAGGACAGGGCGAGCATCTTGATGCTCGGGTGCCGTTCCACGAAGCGGCTGATCGGCCCGGAGGCGACCAGCATCACGATGACCGAGACGATGACGGCCGCGATCATGACACCCAGTTCGTCGACCATGCCGACCGCGGTGATCACCGAGTCGAGCGAGAAGACGACGTCGAGGATCATGATCTGGATGATCACCGAGGTGAAGGACGCGGCCACCCTGCCCTCGGAGTGGCCGGAGTCGCCCTCCAGGCTGCCGTGCATCTCGTGGACGCTCTTGCCCAGCAGGAACAGGCCGCCGAGTATCAGGATCAGGTCGCGCCCCGATATCCCCTGCCCGAAGACCTCGAACATCGGTTCGGTGAGTCTCACCACCCACGACAGCGCCAGCAGCAGCAACAGGCGGCTGATCAGGGCGACGGCGAGGCCGAGCCTGCGCGCCTTGTCGCGCTGTTCGGGCGGGAGCTTGCTCACCAGGATCGAGATGAAGATGATGTTGTCGATTCCCAGGACGATCTCCAGGGCGACAAGGGTGAAGAACCCTATCCATATCTCCGGGTTGGTCACCCAGTCCATTGATTTCTCCTTCGTCGGTCGGCGCATGCACACACCGTCGGCCAACTGCCCGAACGCTTGTCCGGCTGACTGCCAGGACGACCGGGAGGCGCCCGAAGTTCCTTCCCCGTCATCACGCTTCGCTGTCAAATTCGCCAAGTGCCTCCGAGGGCGCTCGCCCCGGCTCCGATACCGGGTTGATCACGTTTCGGACTTGCGAGGCACCGCGGGGTGTCGGTTATAGTTCCCCCGTAGGTCATGAGTGCCAGTGACAAGCCCCGGCTCGCTGGCCGGCAACCCTCGCGTCCGCGGCGGGGTGCCCCGGGTGAGGACCTGGTCCGGCACGAGGTGTGCCGGGCAAGCGCGGGCTCCAGGCACCTGTGTCACGGGTTGGGGTCCGATGACCTCGAAGGAGCCCTGGCATGTCCACCCTGACGATCTTCAGCACCCCCGAGAGCCCCGTCGTCCCGGTGAGCGTCCCCGAGACCCGCGCGTCCTCCGGTGACCGCCCGATCCCGGCCGTGCTCGGCTCGGACCTGGAGGTCCCGGTCAGGGGCGGCAGGCTCGTCCGCTACGCCAACCTCGACTACGCCGCGAGCGCCCCCTGTCTGGAGCCGGTGAGCGCCGCCGTCGCCGCCGCGCTCCCGGCCTACTCCAGCGTCCACCGCGGCGCCGGGTACGCGTCCCAGCTGACCACGGCCCGCTACGAGCAGGCCAGGCACACGGTCCGCGCCTTCGTCGGCGCCCGTCCCGACGACTCGGTGATCTTCACCCGCAACACCACGGACGCGACCAACCTGCTCGCCCGCAGCCTGCCCGAGGGCACCACCGCGGTGGTCTTCGAGACCGAGCACCACGCCTCGCTGCTGCCCTGGGACCGGGTCGTGCGGCTCGCCGCCCCCGCCTTCCCCGGCGAGGCCGTCCGCGCCGCCGACGACGCCCTCGCCGCGATCGACGGCCCCAAGCTGCTCGTCGTGACCGCCGCCTCCAACGTCACCGGGGAGCTCTGGCCGATCGCCGCGCTGGCCCACATCGCCCACCGCCACGGGGCCCGCGTCCTCGTCGACGCCGCGCAGCTCGTCCCGCACCGCCGCCTCAACCTGACGGCGCTCGACCTGGACTACGTGGTCTTCTCCGGCCACAAGCTCTACGCGCCGTTCGGCACGGGCGCGCTGATCGGCCGTTCCGACTGGCTCGCCGAGGCCGACCCGTACCTGCGGGGCGGCGGCGCGGTGAAGGCCGTGGAGGACGACGGCACCGAGTGGCACGACGACCCCGAGGCCCGGCACGAGGCCGGGACCCCGAACGTGCTGGGCGCCGTCGCGCTCGCCGCGGCCTGCGACGCCCTCACCGCCACCGGCTGGACCCCGCTGGTCCGCGAGGAGGAGCGCCTCCTCGGGCGCCTGCGCGCGGGCCTCGCCTCGGTCCCCGGCGTGCACGAGCTGTCCCTGTGGGGCCCGGACCACCCGCGCGTCGGCATCGTCTCCTTCGTGGTCGACGGCTTCACCGCCCGCGAGGTCGCCGAGGCCCTGTCCGGCGACTACGGCATCGGCGTCCGCGACGGCAAGTTCTGCGCCCACCCCTTCGTACGGCACCTGCTGGGCGCCAAGGACGGTGGCTGCGACGACGTCACCGCCTCCGCCGTCCGCGCCTCCATCGGCATCGGCACGACCTCCGAGCACGTCGACCGGTTGGTCGACGCCCTGCGGGATCTTGCCTCGCGCGGCTGACGTGACAGCATGGCCCTATGACTGAAGGCGCGCCCCGCGAGCTGAACGTGGGAATGGGGGCGGGAGCCGAGGCCGTGCGGGGGGCGCACGGCAAGGAGCTCGCGACCGAGGACATGATCCTCAACATCGGCCCGCAGCACCCGTCCACGCACGGCGTGCTGCGGCTGCGCCTCACCCTGGACGGCGAGCGGATCAGCTCGGCCGAGCCGGTCGTGGGCTACATGCACCGGGGCGCGGAGAAGCTCTTCGAGGTGCGCGACTACCGGCAGATCATCGTGCTGGCCAACCGGCACGACTGGCTGTCGGCGTTCGCCAACGAGCTGGGCGTCGTGCTCGCGGTGGAGCGGATGCTCGGCATGGAGGTGCCGGTCAGGGCGGTCTGGACGCGCACGCTGATGGCCGAGCTCAACCGGGTGCTCAGCCACCTGATGTTCCTCGGCTCCTACCCGCTGGAGCTCGGCGCGATCACCCCGATGTTCTACGCGTTCCGGGAGCGCGAGACCCTCCAGGCCGTGATGGAGGAGATCTCCGGCGGGCGCATGCACTACATGTTCAACCGGGTCGGCGGCCTCAAGGAGGAGATCCCCGAGGGGTGGACGGGCCGGGTCTCCCAGGCCGTGGCCGACGTGCGGCGGCGGCTGCCCGACATCGAGAACCTGGTCACCGGGAACGAGATCTTCCTCGCCCGCACGCGCGGGGTGGGCGTCCTCGACCGCGAGACGATCATGCAGTACGGCGTGAGCGGCCCCATCGCCCGCGCCGCGGGCCTCGACGTCGACCTGCGCAGGGACGAGCCCTACCTCGCCTACGGCGAGCTGCCGGTGAAGGTCGTCACCCGGTCGGCGGGAGACTGCCACGCCCGCTTCGAGGTGCTGCTGGAACAGGTGAAGGTCTCCCTCGACCTCGCCGACGCCTGCGTGGAACGCCTCCTCGACCTGCCCCCGGGGCCGGTCAACCAGCGCCTGCCCAAGGTGCTGAAGGTCCCCGAGGGCCACACGTACGCCTGGACGGAGAGCCCGCTCGGCCTCAACGGCTACTACCTGGTCTCGCGCGGGGAGAAGACGCCGTGGCGGATGAAGCTCCGCTCGGCCTCCTTCAACAACGTCCAGGTGCTGCGCGAGATGCTTCCCGGCCACCTGGTCGCGGACATGGTGGCCATCCTGGGCTCGATGTTCTTCGTCGTCGGCGACATCGACAAGTGAGGCACGGTTGGAACCGCATGATCGAACCCGGTGAGGACCAGGAGAGGGCGACCCCCGCGGCCCCCGCCACCTCAGCGCCCTCGGCGCCCTCAGCGCCCGTGGCGTCCTCGGCGCCCGTGGCGTCCTCGGCCCCCGAGGTCCCTCCGGTCGCGGACGGGCCGCGGCGCGACCGGTACGTCGACTGGCTGCGCGCGTTCAGCCTGATCGTCGTGGTCGTCTGGCACTGGGCGTTCACGATCCTGCAGTGGGGCCCCGACGGCCCCTCGCCGACGAGCCCGCTGGGTTTCACCTCCGGGCTGTGGATCCTGACGTGGCTGCTGCAGGTGCTGCCGCTCTTCTTCTACGTGGGCGGATACGTCCACCTGCTCTCGTGGAACCGGGCCTGCGAGCGCGGCGTCGGCATCGGCACCTTCGTCTCGCGGCGCATCCGGAGCCTCGCGATCCCCGCGCTGGCGCTGGCCGGGACCTGGATCGTGTTCGGCGTGCTCGTGGCGTGGGCGTTCGGGATCGAGTGGATGGACCGCGTGGTCCTGCTCGTCATCAGCCCGCTCTGGTTCATCGGCGTCTACCTCGTGCTGATCGCCCTGCTCCCGATCTCGCTCTGGCTGCACCGGCACTACGACGTGCTGGCCCTGATCTGGCTGGCGGGGGCGGCGCTCGTCGTCGACGTGCTGCGGCTGCGCTACGGGTACGAGGCCGCGGGCTGGCTCAACATGATCATCGTCTGGGGGCTCGCCCACCAGGCCGGTTTCTTCTACGACCGGGTGGTGGCGCTTCCCCGCCGCTTCGACGTCGCCATCCTGTGGACCGGGTTGTTCGCCCTCTTCGGCCTGGTCTACTCGGGCATCTACCCGGGGTCGATGGTGGGCGTCCCCGGCGACAAGCTCTCCAACATGGCGCCGCCCACCTTCGTCATCGTGGCGCTCCTGATCTTCCAGATCGGCCTGGTGGAGGTGCTGAGGCCGTCCATGGAACGCCTGCTCGAACGCCCCCGCTGGCAGCGCGTGAACGAGATGGTCAACCGGTTCGCGCTCCCGCTGTTCCTGTTCCACACGACCGGGATGGCGATCTGGGTGGCGCTGACCTGGTGGGTGGCGGGCGGCGGGCCCGGCGAGAGGGTGCGGCCGGACCTGTTCTGGTGGCTGGAGCGCCCCCTGGCCGTCGCCGGGGCGCTGGTCTGCACGCTCCCGGTCATCATGCTCTTCGGGCGCAAGTGGACGGCGAGGCGACCGCGCTGACGCGACGCCCCTCCCGGCGGAGTCCCGCCGGCGGACGGCGAGGCGTCGAAGCGACGAGGCGGTGAGGTGTCGAGGCGGTGAGGTGTCGAGGCGGTGAGGCGTCGAGGCGGTGAGGCCCGCGCGGTCTCCCGCCGACGGACGGCCGGACCCCGGCGACGGACGGCGAGGCGGGACCGGACGCGGAACCTCCACGCCGGACGCGGAACCTCTACGCCTCCGGACGCGGAACCTTCACACCACCGGGCGCGGAACCTTCACACCTCCGGACGCGGAACCTTCACACCACCGGGCGCGGAACCCCAGCGCCGCCGGGGGAGCACCTCAGCGGTCGTCGTCCGCGGAGTCCTTGGGAACCTTGCAGCAGTGCTCCAGGTACAGGGCCGAGCAGATCAGCAGCACGCACACCAGCAGCGACCCGCCGGTGATGAAGAAGTCACGGCGCGGGACCTCCTGCTCCAGCAGCTCCACCGTGTAGAGGGTGAACCCGGCGAAGATCCCGCCGAAGATCGCCCCTCCGTACGCCGACGCCTTCGCCAGGGCGGCCAGGCGGGCCACGGCCAGGGGCTCGACGGGCTTGGTGTCGGGCTTGCGCTCGATCCTGGCCTTCGTCATCCACCCGCTGTAGAACTCGCCGATCGCCAGCAGCAGCACCGTCGGGATCGCCGTCCACGGCACGGTCGGCAGGTCCGAGTAGAGCGGCTTCAGCAGCCCCCAGGTGAGGATCGCGAACACGAGGAAGATCCCGACGAGAACGCCGGGACGGGTTGGCTTCACGCGGGCCTCTGGAGGGTCAGGTCGGGGCGCGGCCGTACGTAGCCCTGATCGAGACCGGCCAGCAGGTCGGCCGCCCGGCGCCCGGAGAGGACGGCACCGGGGTCGGCCCGCACCCAGGGGACCAGCACGAACGCGCGTTCGTGCGCCCTGGGGTGCGGCAGGGTGAGGTCGGGGTCGTCCATCACGGCGTCCCCCACGGTGATCAGGTCGACGTCCAGGGTGCGCGCTCCCCAGCGCTCCACCCGGACCCTGCCGAAGGCGTTCTCCACACCTTGAGCACGATCGAGGAGCTCCCGAGGTTCCAGCGCGCTCTCGGCGATCACCACCGCGTTGAGATAGGCGCCCTGCTCGGGGCCGCCGACCGGGTCGGTCTCGTAGACCGGCGACACCGCGACGAACGTGAGCTCCGGCGTCTCGAAGAGGGCGTCGAGCGCGCCCTGAAGGGTGCCGAACCGGTCGCCCAGATTGCTGCCGAGCGCCAGGACCACCCTCATGCCCGGCCCCGGGTGATCGTCACGATCACGTCGTCGAACGGCAGCGGGATCGGCGCGGCGGGCTTGTGCACGCTCACCTCCGCCACCTGGACGAGCTCGCGGGCCAGGCAGACGTCGGCCAGCCGCTGGGCGAGGGTCTCGATCAGCTCGACCGGCTCGCCGCCCACGACCCCCGCCAGGTCCTCGGCGAGCTCGCCGTAGTGGACGGTCCTGGTGAGGTCGTCACCGGCCGCCGCCGGAGCCGTGTCGAGGAACAGGGTGACGTCGACGACGAACTCCTGGCCGAGCTCCCGCTCCGCCTCCAGCACGCCGTGCCGCCCGTGCACCCGCAGCCCCCTCAGGCTGATCCGGTCGGTGGCCGTCCTGCCCGGCCCACCCCCCGGCAGGCCGTACGCCGGCCCCCCGGACAGGCCCAGGGCCAGGTTCTCCAGCGGACCCGGCAGCAGGCCACCGGCCGGGCCGCCGACCGGCTCGTCGGCCGGATCCCCGATCAGGTCGCTGACGCCGTCGTCGATCCGCAGAGGCGTCCCGTCGCGCCCCCCGGACACGTCACCGGTCCCCGACACGTCACCGGCCCCGGGTGCGCCACCGGTCCGGGGCACGGCGTCACCGGCCCCGAAGCCGTCGTCCGCCCCGGGTGCCTCACCGGCTCCGGAACCGCCACCGGCCGGTCTCGCTTCCCTCGTGGGGTCGCCGGGCCCGCCGAGCCGCTCGTCCACCACGAACTCGTCCACCACGAAATCGCCGTCGCCGGCGGGCCGCCCCCCGGCCACCGGGTGACCGCCACCCCCGCCGGACCGTTCACCGGTGCGCTCGCTCACGCGGCTTCCTCTTCCTCGTCCTCGTCGTCTCCCTGCAGCACGGGTGAGCCGTGGTGCAGCCAGAGCCGCCACCCCGCCGACGTCCGCACGAAGGTGTTGCTCGCGACCACCTTGCCCGCCGCGAAGCTGGAATCACCTTCGTCGCCCGCCGTGAGGATGTTCTCCTCACAGGTGAGGATGGCGACGTCGCCCAGGACCATGACGCGGACGTCGGTCAGCACGAACTGGATGTAGGGCGTGTTGGCCATGATGAGCGCCCACGAGCGCAGCACCTCCTGCCGGCCGTTCACGATCGGCCAGCCGGGATGGACGCAGCTCACCTGCTCGCCCTCGATGTCCTCGGCCCAGATCTCGGTCATCCGGTCGAGGTCGGCGTCCTCGATGGCGGTGTAGAACGCCTGGTTGACCGTCTCGACGGCGGTGGTGTCGACGCTCATGATCTCGCTCCCTGAACTGCGGCAGCCACACGGACGGCGTCCGCGTTCGGACGGACGTCGTGCACGCGCACACACCAGGCCCCCGCCTGCGCGGCGAGCGCGGTCACGGCGAGCGTGGCATCGTCACTACGACTGAAAGGGCGCGGCACGCCCTCCGGGTCGGCCAGGAGGCGACCCAGGAAACGTTTCCGCGAGGCCCCGACGAGCAGCGGGTAGCCCAGCTCCCCGAGCCTGTCGAGACCCGCGATCAGCGCCCAGTTGTGTTCGGGGTTCTTGGAAAAGCCCAGCCCCGGGTCGAGCACGATCTGCTCCTCCGCCACCCCCTCGGCCAGCACGGAGGCGATCCGCTTGGCGAGCTCCTCGCGCACCTCGGTCACCACATCGCCGTACACGGCCCTGCGCTCCATGGCGTGGCTGTGCCCCCGCCAGTGCATCACGACGTACGGCACGCCCGAGGCGGCCACGACCCTCGGCATCGCCGGGTCGGCCAGCCCTCCGCTGACGTCGTTGACCAGCTTCGCCCCGGCCTCCACGGCCATCTGGGCGACCTCGGCCCGCATGGTGTCGACGCTGACGGCGACGCCCTCGCGGCTCAGCTCCCGGATGACCGGCTCGACCCTGGCGAGCTCCTCCTCCAGGGGCACCCGCGCGGCGCCGGGCCTGGTGGACTCGCCGCCCACGTCGACGATGTCGGCTCCCTGCTCGACGAGCTCCAGGCCGTGGCGCACGGCCACCGCCGGGTCGAACCACCTGCCGCCGTCGGAGAAGGAGTCGGGAGTCACGTTGACCACGCCCATCACGAGGCACCGGCCCGCGTCCGGCAACCCGGGCACACTCCACGTAGTCATGGCGACAAGCCTAGGCGTTGCGCACTGTACGCCCGTCTCGTGGGTCCGGCTTGTGCCATAACGAATCCGCACACCCGTCGCGGAGCGGACGGCCCTCGGACGGCGTCCCGCCCGGGGCGTCCGGACGGCACACGCCCTCCTCCACGTCCTCCGCGTCCTCCACCCGGGGCCCGGTGGCCCCGCGGGACCCCCGGAAGCGGAAACCCCGCCCGGACCGCCGATCGGCGGTCTGAGCGGGGTCGTGTCCGTACGAGCTCCCGAAAGCACGTGAAAAGAGGACGATTCAGCGGATTCAGCGGATTCAGTGGAGGATGAGGGCCATCGCCTCGGCGCGGGTCTTGTCGCTGTTGCGGAAGTCGCCGCGCACGGCCGAGGTGATCGTCTTGGCGCCCGGCTTGCGGACCCCCCGCATGGTCATGCAGAGGTGCTCGCACTCGATCACGACGATGACCCCCCGCGGCTCCAGCACGCTCATGAGCGCGTCGGCGATCTGGGAGGTCATCCTCTCCTGGACCTGGGGGCGCCTGGCGTACACGTCGACGAGGCGGGCGAGCTTGGACAGGCCGGTGACCTGCCCCTTCGCGTTGGGGATGTAGCCGACGTGGGCGACGCCGTGGAACGGCACGAGGTGGTGCTCGCAGGTCGAGTAGACCTCGATGTCGCGGACGAGCACCATCTCGTCGTGATCGACGTCGAAGACCGTGGTCAGGACGTCCTCGGGGGTCTGCCCCAGCCCGGCGAACTGCTCCGCGTAGGCGCGGGCGACGCGGGCGGGGGTGTCGCGGAGGCCGTCGCGGTCGGGATCCTCACCGATGGCGATGAGGATCTCCCTGACGGCACCTTCCAGCCGGGCCGCGTCGACCTGGAGCGGCTTGACACCCCCCACGCTCAGTTCACGTCCTTGGGCGCGGCATCGGGGTGACCCGTCCCCGCCGGAAGGGCGCCGTTGCCACCGGCCTCGCCCGTGGGGAGCGCGCCGTTGCCGGACTGCTCCTTGCGGGACAGGATCGGCGGGCGGTTGGAGGGCAGCCGCTTGCCGTATCCGGAGTAGGAGGGCCTCTTCTCCTTGACGACGACCGGGGCGAAGATCTGCAGCACCTGGTCGCGGGAGAGGGTCTCCTTCTCCATCAGCTCCAGCACCAGGTTGTCGAGCACGTCGCGGTACTCGACGAGGATCTCCCAGGCCTGGTCGTGGCCGGACTCGATGAGGCGGCGGACCTCCTCGTCGATCGTGGAGGCGATCTTCTCGGAGTAGTCGCGCTCGTGACCCATCTCGCGGCCGAGGAAGACCTCGCCGTTGCCGCTGCCGAACTTACGGGCGCCGAGCTGCTCGCTCATGCCGTACTCGGTGACCATGCGGCGGGCGATGGAGGTGGCCTTCTCGATGTCGTTGGAGGCGCCGGTGGTGGGCTCGTGGAAGACGAGCTCCTCCGCCGTACGGCCGCCGAGGAGCATCGCGAGCTGGTCCAGCATCTCCGAGCGGGTCGCGAGGAACTTGTCCTCCATCGGCAGCGTCATCGTGTAACCCAGGGCGCGTCCGCGGGACAGGATCGTGATCTTGTGGACTGGGTCGGAGTTGGGCAGCGCGTGCGCGACCAGGGCGTGCCCGCCCTCGTGGTACGCGATGATCTTCTTTTCCTGGTCCGACATGACGCGGGACTTGCGCTCGGGACCGGCCATCACGCGGTCGATGGACTCCTCCAGGAGCTCCATCGTGATCAGCTTCTGATCGGCCCGCGCGGTGAGCAGCGCGGCCTCGTTGATCACGTTGGCCAGGTCGGCACCGGTGAAACCGGGCGTCCGGCGGGCGATGATGTCGAGGTCGACGCCCTCGGCGAAGGGCTTGCCGCGGCCGTGCACCTTGAGGATGCCCTTGCGGCCCTCCAGGTCGGGGCGGTCGACGGTGACCTGGCGGTCGAAACGACCGGGGCGCAGCAGCGCGGGGTCGAGGATGTCGGGCCGGTTGGTCGCGGCGATCAGGATCACGCCGCCCTTGACGTCGAAGCCGTCCATCTCGACGAGGAGCTGGTTCAGCGTCTGCTCGCGCTCGTCGTGCCCGCCGCCGAGACCGGCGCCGCGGTGGCGGCCCACCGCGTCGATCTCGTCGATGAAGATGATCGCCGGAGCGTTCGCCTTGGCCTGCTCGAACAGGTCGCGGACCCGGGAGGCGCCGACACCGACGAACATCTCCACGAAGTCGGAACCGGAGATCGAGTAGAACGGCACCCCGGCCTCACCGGCGACGGCCCTGGCGAGCAGGGTCTTGCCGGTTCCGGGCGGGCCGTAGAGCAGGACGCCCTTGGGGATCTTGGCGCCGATCGCCTGGAACTTCGCCGGGGCCTGCAGGAACTCCTTGATCTCCTGGAGCTCCTCGATGGCCTCGTCGGCACCCGCGACGTCGGCGAAGGTGGTCTTCGGGGTGTCCTTGGTGATGAGTTTCGCCTTCGACTTCCCGAAGTTCATCACCCGGGAGCCGCCGCCCTGCATCTGGTTCATGATGAACAGGAAGAACAGCACGATGAGGACGATCGGCAGGAAGCTCACCAGGAGCCCGAGAAGGAAGTTCTCCTTGGGCACGTCGACGTTGTAGCCGCCGGGCAGCTTGTTGGCCGCCTTGGCGGTCTGGAGCCGGTCGGCGAGCTGCACGCCCTGACCCGTCACCCACGAGGAGTAGTAGCGCTTCTTGTCGGTCAGAGTGACCTCGATGCGCTGGTCCTTGTCGATGATCTTGGCGTTGGAGACCTTGCCCTCGTCGATCCAGCTGATGATCTGTGAGGTGTCTCGTCTCTCGAAGTTGCCCTCACCGCCCCACATCGTGGTGACGAGAAGAAGCAGAACGACGATGCCCAGGATCCACAGCAGTGGCCCACGTGTAAATCGCTTGAGATCCATCCGATGCGGAACCCCGGCGGGCCCGTCCCTTCCTGACCAGAGCCTGGCAACCCCGGGCGAACCCGGGGTTCGCGGTATCCCTAACCGCTCCAACTGACTACCCAGAGACGGCGGGAGGCCACCTCTTCGGTTGTCCGAAGGTACACCGGCGTGGCGCACGGGGTCACCGCGCGGACAGACCGGCTTTGCCCTACCAACGTACGTCAGGTAGGTCCGTGTTCCCCGCCGCTATGGGCAATGTCGCGTTTGTGAATGACTTACTTCGCGCAGGGCGTACTTTTCAGCCCGCTCCGTATACGTGGGGAGCGAGAGTCCCGATGAAGGGGAGATTGCGGTAGCGCTCGGCGTAGTCGAGGCCGTAACCGATCACGAACTCGTTGGGGATGTCGAAACCGACGTACTTCACGTCGATCGGCACCTTGATCGCGTCCGGCTTGCGCAGCGCGGCGCAGATCTCCACCGAGGCGGGGTTGCGCGACTTCAGGTTGTGGACCAGCCACGACAGGGTCAGGCCGGAGTCGATGATGTCCTCGACGACGAGCACGTGGCGTCCGGCGATGTCGGTGTCGAGGTCCTTGAGCACGCGCACGACGCCCGACGACCTGGTGCCCGCCCCGTAGGAGGAGACGGCCATCCAGTCCATCTGAACGGGCAGGTGCAGGGCCCTCGCCAGGTCCGCCATCACCATGACCGCGCCCTTGAGCACGCCCACGATCAGCAGGTCCTCACCCGCGTAGTCCTCGTCGATCCGGCTCGCGAGCTCCTTGATCTTGGCTTGGAGCTCTTCCTCGGGAATGAGGACCTTCGAGAGGTCCCTGCCCATATCGGCTGCGTCCACCTTGGGATTTTCCTTACGAAACGGGGCTGGCTGGCTGTCTGGCGAGTATCAGGGTGTCATACCGGCGAACCGCGCCCACCCCCCCGGGCACCTCTACGCGCCGCTGCCCCCGCCACGCGGTGACCAGACGGTCGACCTGCAGGACGTGCGATGCCGCGAGCGTGCCCGGCGGCGACCCCGCGTCGATCGCCGCCCTCCGCAACACCCTCCGCCGCACGGCGGCCGGAAGTCCCTCCAGGTCCCGTACGGCCACCGTCACCGTGCTGATATCGCTAAGAGCGCAATCCCGTACGGCGACGCGGGCGTAGACCTCCCCGGCCCAGGCGTCCAGCGCGTCGGCGTCGTCGCGGCACAGGGACGCGGTCCTGGCGAGCGCCTCGGCGACGCCGGGACCGAGCTCGTCCTCCAGGGCGGGCAGCAGCCGCTCGCGGACCCGGACCCGGGTGTACCGGGGGTCGAGGTTGTGCGGGTCGTCCCACGGGGTGAGGCCGAGCGCCGCGCAGGCCGCCACGGTCGTCGCGCGGCCGAGCTCCAGCAGCGGCCGCCGGTAGACCCCGGCCCGCGCGGGCATCCCGGCCAGCGACCGGGTGCCGCTCCCCCTGGCCAGCCCGAGCAGCACGGTCTCCGCCTGGTCGTCCCTGGTGTGCCCGAGCAGCACGGCCGCCGCCCCGAGACGCTCCGCCGCCCCGGACAGGGCCGCGTACCTGGCCTGCCGCGCCGCCGCCTCAGGCCCGCCCGAGGTGCCGACGGAGACAGGCAGCGCCTCGGCGAGGTCGAGCCCGAGGGCGGGCGCGAGCCGCACGACGTCGCCCGCGCGGTCGCCCGACCCCTCCTGCAGGCCGTGGTCGACGCTGAGCAGACCGGACCGGAGCCCGGCGCGGGGCGCCGTGAAACCCAGCGCGGCGGCGAGGGCCAGGGAGTCGGCGCCGCCGCTGCACGCGGCGAGCACGAGCGCGCCCGGCTCCAGGTCACCCAGCGCGAGCCGTACGGCGCGCCGGACGTCGGCGACGGCGGGATGCGGACCCATGCCCGCCATTGTCCGGCCTCGGAGAGGACGACGACACGACCCCCCGCTCGTGGCCGGTGAAGTCGGCGGGGGTGGGCGGGGCCGGTGAGGTCGACCGGGACGGTGCGAGCGGTGAAGTCAGCGAGTGTCGGCGAGTGCGACCAGGACGGTGTGATGGGCGAAGTCGGCACGGTCGAGGGAGGTCGACCGGGACGGTGCGATGGGCGAAATCAGCGCGGTTGAGAGAGGGCGACCGGGGCGGTGCGAGGGGCACGGCCTGCGCGGCCGGGCGGTCCGACGTGTCGGGGCGCCCGGCCGAACCGGTCAGCCGACGGTGCCGCTGGCCTCGGGAATGGCCGGGGTGCCGATCACCCTGGCGATCCAGCGCTCCGGCTTGGCGATCTCCACCTGGGTGGGGAGCGTCTCCGGCGAGGTCCAGACCTTGTTGAAGCCGTCGATGCCCACCTGCCCCACGACCGTGCGGACGAAGGCCGAGCCCTCGGCGTACTGCCTCATCTTGAGGTCGAGGCCGAGCAGCCTGCGGATCGTGCGGTCGAGACGGGAACCGCCCTCGCGGCGGTGGTGGAACTTGGCGCGGATGTCGGCGACGGAGGGGACCACCGAGGGGCCGACCGCGTCCATGACGTAGTCGCCGTGTCCCTCGACCAGGGTCATCACCGCGGTGAGCCGGTCGAGGATCACCTTCTGCTCGGGCGTCTGGATCGCGTCGATCAGGTTGCCCTCCCCGCCCCTGACGACGTCGGCGAACGTGTCGGCGGCCGAGCGGAGCCGCTCCAGCAGCGCGGGCAGGTCGATGTCGGAGGCGAGCAGGAAGTCGGTCGTCTGCGTCCTGACGTACTCGCGCAGCCAGGGGACGCCGGTGAACTGCACCCGGTGGGTCTCCTCGTGCAGGCAGACCCAGAGGCGGAAGTCACGCGGGTTGACGTTGAGTTCCTGCTCGGCGTGGACGATGTTGGGCGCGACCAGGGTGAGGCGGCCCGTGGGCGCCTGACCGGTCGGGTCGGGCGGCAGGAACAGCTCGTACTGCCCCAGGACGCGGGAGGCGAGGAAGGCCAGCACCGCGCCCACCTCGACCCCGGTGACGCGCGAGCCCACCGCGCTCACGATCGCCGGCGTCTGGTTCCCCCGGGCGGACATCCGCTCGGTGAGCGGCTCCAGCACCACCCGGAAGCCCTCGATGTTGGCCTTGATCCAGCCGGGCCTGTCGACGATGGTCGCGGCCTGTGGCGCGGTCTCGGTGTCGATTCGGGTGAACTCGCGGACGTGGCCCTCGGCCTCGCGCGAGAGCCGCCGTAAATCGGCGACGGCCTGCCGGGCCTCCTCTCGGCTGACTTGCGGCCCGGGGCGCACCAGGCGCGTTCCGGTCGCTACGGCAAGATCCCAGTCGATCACCTGCATACCGTCCACCGTACGTGCTCTCCCATCGACTCGCGCACCCGGAACCTGTGATCAACTCGCGGCGACCGCGGCGGCGAGCCTGTCGAGGGCCGCCTCCGCCTTGCCCCAGCCCGGCGGGACCTCGTCCGCCATGAAGGCGAAGGTCACCAGCCGTCCGCCCCGCGTGGTGGTCATGCCCGCCAGGGTGTTGACCCCGTCCAGGGTGCCCGTCTTGGCGCGGATCAGCCCGTACGCGGAGCGGAGCTTGTCGAACCTGTGCCCGAGGGTGCCGCTGAATCCGGCGACCGGCATGCCGCTGATGATCGGGTGCAGGCCGGGATTGGCCGGGGAGGCCGCCGTCGAGACCAGGCGGGCGAGCGCCTCGGGGGCGATGCGGTTCTTCGGCGACAGCCCGCTGCCGTCGAACACCCGCACACCCTTCGCCGCGCCGAGCCTGGTCAGCACCTTGCCGACGGCCGCGGCGCCGCCGTCGAAGGAGGCCGGCTCCCCCTCCTTGATCGCCACGTGCCTGGCCAGCGCCTCCGACAGGTCGTTGTCGCTGAGCGTGAGGGCCCGCTCGACCAGGGCGTAGACCGGCGCGGAGTCGACCCGGGCGAGTTCCTGCGCGCCGGCCGGGGCCCTGGACCGCCTGGCGGACTTGGAGACCGTGATCCCGTATTTCGACAGCAGCGACACGAACGCGGCGTGCGCCGTGCGGGAGGGGTTGGAGACCCGCTGGTCGCTTCCCCGCGAGGCCCTGCCCTCGTCGATCATGAGCGCCGTGACCGGGGCGACGCTGCCCTCGGGGACGTAACCGGGCTTCCAGGTCGCGGCGGTGCGCGGCCCGGTGTAGAGGGAGTCGTCGTAGGCCACCGTCACCTTGGCCACCCCGGCCCCCTTGAGCGCCTTCGCGGTGCGTGAGGCGAGGGTGGCGAGCGAGGCGGGCCGGGGATAGACCGGGCTCCCCGCCGTCCTGGGACTCGCCAGGGTGGGGTCGCCGCCGCCGACGAGGACGATCGAATCGGGCGAGGACCCCCGCACCACGCGGGTGCTCAGCCTGGTGTCGGGTCCCAGCGAGGCCATCGAGGCGACCGCGGTGACGACCTTGGTGGTGGAGGCGGGGGTGACGCCCGTGGCCGCGCCGCTGCCGAACAGCAGGGCGCCCGTCTCCGCGTCGATCACCGCGGCGCCGACCCTTCTCCCCAGGGCGGGGTCACCCAACGCCTCGGTCAGCCGCTCCGCCAAAGTACCCTTGGCGGGGAGAGGGCCGTTCCCCCCCGCGGCCAGCACCGGACCCGCGGTGATGACCGGGACGGGGGGCGGCTCGGCCGACGCGACGATCGTCTCGGGCTCACCCTCGACCAGCACATCGCTGGTGAGCAGGTGTGCCCCGGCCGCGACGACGAAAATCTGCAGCAGGACGAGAGTGACCAAGGCCACCCACCGCTCACGCCGCATTTCGTCGCCGTCCTCTCATCATCGGTATCCAAAAGGCATAAATCGCCTACGAGACATTAACGCCCAACCGGGGGTGCCCGGGGGCCTGAGTGGAGGAACCGCGGTGGAGTTCGACGTTCTCGTTGAGATTCCCAAGGGGCAACGGAACAAGTACGAGGTGGACCACGAGTCAGGCCGCATCAGGCTCGACCGCATGCTCTTCACCTCCACGCAGTACCCCGCCGACTACGGCTTCATCGAAGACACGCTCGGCGAGGACGGTGATCCACTCGACGCCCTGGTGCTGCTCCAGGAGCCGACCTTCCCCGGCTGTCTGATCAAGTGCCGGGCGGTCGGCATGTTCCGCATGACCGACGAGAAGGGCGGCGACGACAAGGTCCTGTGCGTCCCCGCCACCGACCCCCGGATGGAGCACATCCGCGACATCCACCACGTGCCCGAGTTCGATCGCCTGGAGATCCAGCACTTCTTCGAGGTCTACAAGGACCTGGAGCCCGGCAAGTCGGTCGAGGGCGCCAACTGGGTCGGCAGGGTGGAGGCCGAAGAGGAGATCGTCCGCTCCATCAAGCGCGCCAAGGACGAGGTCCACGGAAAGCACTGATTCGCGACAGGGTCGTCACCCTGCCTTTGGCCGGCCACCCCTTGGCCGGCCATCTTCTTGAACGGTCGTTCTTCGGCCGGTCGCCTTTGGGCCGGTCGTCTTTCGGTCGGTTGTCGTTGAGGCGGTCGTCTTTGGGCCGGTCGTCTTTCGATCGGTCGTTTTTCGGTTGGTTGTTCGGGCCGGTCGTCCTTAGGCGGTTCGTCCGTCGGTCGGCCGCCTTTTCGATAGGTCGTCCTTTTTCGGCCTGTCTGGCCGATCGTCCGTTGGACGGTCGTCTTCCGATAGGTCGCTCGACCGGTCATTCGCCGAAGGGTCGCCCGCCGGACGATCGTTCTCCAGCAGGTCGTCCGGCCGGTCGTTCTCCGGCCGGTCATCACGCGGGACGGGTCGCGCCGATGAGGTCGCTGCGCCACATCGGCGCGACCCTGACCACGTCTCCCGTCTGCGGGGCGTGCACCATCAGCCCCCGGCCGATGTAGATCCCCACGTGGTGGATGTCGCCGGGGTTCTGGGTGATCTGCCCGTAGAAGAGCAGGTCGCCCCGCTGGAGCTCGCTGAGCCGCACGTGCGGGCCCGCGGTCCACTGCGTGCCGGTCCAGTGGTCCATGAGGACCCCGACCCGTTCCCAAGCTCGCATGGTCAGCCCCGAGCAGTCGTAGGAGGTCGGCCCGGCGGCCGCCCACACGTACGGCTTGTCGAGCTGGGTGAGCGCCCAGTCGGCGGCGATGTCGCCCCTGGCGGAACCGGCCGCCACGGTGCGCGCCCAGCGCGACGCGGACTCCCCCGAGGCCACCGCCATCCGTGCCGCCTCGCGGCGCATCGCGGCCTCCTGGTATCGGGCGCGCTCGGCCTGCTCCCTGGCGATCCTGGCCTGCTCCAGGGCCGCCTCGCGCCTCCTGGCGAGCAGGTCGGCGGTGTCGCGCGCCTCTTCGGCCAGCTTCTCCAGCCGCGCCTGCTCCTCCTCGATCCGCCGGGTCTCGTCGACCTGCCTGGCGACGGCCTCCTCGGCCGCGGCCTTCGCCTCCTCGGCCCTCGCCTGCGCCTCCCGCTGCAGGGCGTAGGCGTCGTCCGCCTGCGCCTGGAGGATGGCGAAGACCTCCTGGGCCTCCCGCAGCTGCTTGAGCGTCTCCGCCTGCCCCCCGCCCATGTGGGCCAGGATGCTCGCCCTGCGCAGGTAGCCGTCGTCCGTGGGGCCGCCGCTGTCGGTCATCATGGCCATCATGGGCTGGGCGATGTCCAGCCCGCCGTAGTTCTGGACGGTGATCGCGGCCACCGCCTCCCGCGCCTCCCCGACCTCGGAGCCCGCCGTCCTGGCCCGCCCGGCCGCCTCCTCGGCGAGCTTCTTCGCGCGAGCCGTCTTGACCAGCTCCCCGTTGTACGACTCGACGAGCCGCTCCGCCTGGCCGACCAGCTCCTCCAGCCTGGCCTGCGCCTCGGCGACCAGGACCGTGGTCGAGCCGAGCCTCTCACCACGCTCGCGGGCCAGCGCCCGCGCGTCGGCGACCTCGTCGGCCGACGGCCCCGACACGCCGCCCGGCGCGGCGTCGTCGGCCGGTCCCGGCCGGCCGGGAACAGCGCCGGCGGGGAGCCCCGGCCCGGCGATCAGGCAACAGGCGAGGCCCGCCACCGCGGCGGCATGACGGCGCCGTCTGACTGAATGCATGCGTCTCCCCCCGGAGTCACCTTGGATACCGCGTATCGCGGTCTCACCACGTGTCGCGGTCTCACCGAACGACGCGGCGCGTCGCCGCGTGCCAGGCGGCGGCCTACCTCAGCATTCCCGCTCGTCACTCTCCGCACACATGTCACTCACGCCCCGTGTTCACCGCCCGCCACAATACCCCCGTCGGCAGGGCCCCTGACTCCCGTATCTCACACCTGATCTCTCGTACGACGGGTGCGCGCCGGGTACGCGACGGTTTTCTCCCCGGACGTCCGTACGGCCCGCCCGGCGCAGATCCAGGGCGGGCCGAGAACAGAGGCCGGAGGACGAGAAAGGCGAGGAGTCGAGGAAGGGCAGTGCCGGGGAAAAGCGGTGCCGGGGAAGCCGGGAAAAGGGAAGCGAAGGTCGAAGAAGGGAGGCGGCGGACCGGTCAAGCCGATCAAGCCGGTCAGATCAGTCGATCGGTCAGATCGGTCAGGCCGGCGTGGCAGCCGACCCGGGGGGCGGGAACCCCCGGCCGCGAGGGCGGTATGGCGGGATTCGTACCGGTGGAAGCCGGCGGGGAACCTCCGAAGGACCGCTCCTGACCGGCCGACAAGTGCCCCGATTCGCCGAGAACCACCCCTGACCGCGAGGACCACACCTGACCCACTCCTGACCGTGAGGGCCACACCTGACCCACTCCTGACCGTGAGGGCCACACTTGACCGGCCGAGGACCACCCCTAACAGCGAGGACCACTGACCGGCCGAAGAGCGCCCCCGATCCGCCGAGGATCGCTATTGCCCCGCCGAGGACCGCTCCTGACCTGGATCGCCCGCCGACCGCCCCTGACCGGCACCGTCCGAGGCCCGCCCCCGGCTCACTCCGTCCGAGGCCCGCCCCCGGCTCACTCCGTCCGAGGTCCGCCCGGACTCAGAGCTGCTAGGGGTCCGCTCGGACGCGGAGCCGTCAGAGGTTCGCCCGGGACCTGAACCGTCGGGGGTCCGCCCGGAGCCCGAGCGGTTCGGGATCCGGTCCGGGCCATGGCCGTCCGGGCTCGTCCCGTGACCCGTGCCGTCCGGGGTCCGTCCCGGACCGGCGGGGGCCGGCCGGGAATCGCCGGGGACCTGCCGCGGACCGGACCCGGGGCGACCGGGGTTCGTCCGCGGGCGCCGCGGATCGGCGTACGGCGGCCGGGGAGTCGCCTGCGAGGTCCCGGAATTCGCGCGAGGGGGCCTGGGGTGCGCCCGCGGAGGCTCCGCGTCGGCCCGCGGCGGCCGAGGCGCCGCGCGCGGAGGCCCGTGCTCCCCTCCCGGGGGCCTCGGATTCGCCCGCGGAGGCGCCGGATCCGCCTGCGGAGAGCCCGGGTTCGCCCGCGGGGGCGCCGGATCCGCCGGTCGGTGGGTGATCCCGCAGCGGCGGGAGGAGTGTCCGTGGTGGTCCCGGGACGGGTGATGCCTGTCCGGCGCGCCGACCCCGGGAGATCCCGGCGGCACGGGTGACACGGGTGACACGGGCAGGGACGGCCGGGCCGGGTTCTCCGCCGGGGCGGCCGGCCGGTCGGCGGGCCCCTCATCCGAAGGTCCTTCACCCGAAGGTCCCTCACCCGGAGGTCCCTCACGGGCGGGATCGGCCGGTCCGTCGCCGGACGGGCCGTCACCCGGCCGCCGGGGCGAATCCTCTGCCGGAGGGCCGGTCGGGCCCGGCCGGTCGTCCCCGAAGGCGGGCCCGGTCGCGCTGACCGGCTCCGTCATCCCGAGCGAACCGATCCGCTCGACGGCCACCCCCTCCCCGACGGGCTCCAGCGGCGCGGACGTGCCTCCCCGCCGGGACTCCGCCGGTGTCCGGGCGTCCGGAGGCTCCGCCACCACCGGGAACGTCCCCGAGGCGACCCCGGAGCCCGCGCCCCCCGGGTCGGCCACGGTCTGGGCGAGGAACATCGCCAGTGCCGCCGCCGCGGCGACCGCGGCCGCCACACCGGCCGCCGCGTAGGGCCGGCGACGTCCGCGATCCCCGCCGGCGGGGAACCCGGCACCGTCGAGGGGACCGGCCAGGTGGGCGACGTCCCGCCGGTAGGGGACCCGCTCGGGGTCGGTGAAGTAGCTCATCACCCACGCGCGCAGCGTGGGCGGGAGGGCGACCAGGGGGAGCAGGTCGAAGACCTTGGCCGCGGAGACCTGCCTGACCCGGTGCGGGGCGCAGGTGTCGCAGCGGTTCACGTGGCGGATGACCCGCTCGCGCGCCTCCGGCGTGAGCTCACCGTTGAAGCCGGTGAGCATGCGGGCCCGGCTCGCGCAGTCGTACGGCCCCTTGCGGACGAGGACCTCCGCGGTGACGACGTCGCGCAGGCGCTCCCTCGCCGACTCGTACAGCGCTCCGGCGACCTTGGGGGTGACGCCCAGGACCGCGGCGAGGTCGATGGGCCCGAAGCCGTGGCGGCAGCTCAGGTCGAGGACCTCACGGTCGTCGGGCGACAGGCTCCGGGTCGCGTTCCACGCCATCACCCGCAGGTCCGCGTCGCCTCCGGCGGTGACCACCGGGACGGGAACCGGCGGGGCGGGGACCACCGGCTCCGGCCCCTCGGCGAGATGACGCCGTACGCACTCCCCCCGAGCGAGTGCGTACAGCCACGCCTCCAGCCGACGGGAGTCGGCGAGCGCGTGAACATGGGCCTCGGCGGCGATGAAGGTGCCGAGGAGCGCCGACTCCGCGGCGTCGGAGGTGGCGAGCATTGAACGGCAGTATCGATAGACGCTTTCCGCGTACGAGTCGTAGAGATCGGCGAGGGCTCCGGGACTCCTCGCGCACAACGCCGCGACCAGGACACTGTCAGTCATGCAATCGAAGGTAAACGCTGGGTAACCGGAAATTCCAGCGATTCGAGGGCGGTGACTCCGATTGTCTTAGCCGTGTCAATGAATCGAGTGAAAGCGTGCCGTTAATAGCAATCATAAATATTGATGAATAGCTATTTAACTGAATTAATCGTCTCTATCGGTACATCAGGGAAGGAGTCCCGGCCGTGGACGAACGGCCACGGCCGGACGATCACGAACCGGCGGAGACGGTCACGGGCGGACAGTCACGGGCGAACAAGTACAGGTGAATCACCACGGGCTGACGATCACGGGCTGACGGCGCCCGCGAGGGGTGCCTGCCTGCCTCGGTCCTTGGCGAACGGCGGCATCTTCGGCTTGACCGTGTTCAGGGGCAGCGAACCGCCGAGGGCGAGCTGCTCGAAGGGACGGCTGCTCGACCCCCAGGTGCGCGCGCTCACCTCGGCGGAGGCGATGTCGCCGGTGTTCTCGACGCTCTTGATCTGCAGGATGAACCGCCGCTTCTGGCCCGCCTGGACGTTGTCCACGAACGTGCTCCCGCCGCCGAGCAGCTTGCCCCGCTTGTCGCGCAGGAGCGCGGTGACGGCCAGGCTGCGGGCCGGTATCACGTACGGGGTGCCGACGTAGCCGGTGACGAGATAGTCGCCGTCGGCCGTGCGGTCGGTGAGCACCTCGCGGACCGGGAAGGGCTGGAAGGCCGAGACGATCCGGCCCGCCTGGTGCCAGCGCGCCGGGCGGTACGCGATGCTCACGGCGGCGGGCTTGTCCTGGGTCACCACCTGGCCGGTGAAGGGGAGGGTCCCCGCGGGGGGCACGGCGTCCAGCGGCTGTTCCAGCCGGACGACCTCCTTGCCCTCGGAGTTCTTGGCCACCACGGTGGCCACGACGTGCTCGCCGAAGTGCCAGGGATTGGTGTTGGCGAGCACTCCGGCCCAGTTCACCACGTATCCATCATCGCCCTTGATGATGGACGAGGCCTGCTCCCTGACCGCGATCGGCTGGAGCGCGGCGGCCTGCTTCGTCTCCTCGTCGTCGTCGGTGCATCCGGCGCATCCGACGAGCAGGAGGAGGGCGAGGGCGCCGACGATTCGGGTGCTGTGCGTCACCTAGCCGTGATAACCGGTGACGGCCTCCCGCCCACCTGGACACGCCGGAAACGGCCGGAGTCTTTACCTCTGCCGGACAACCCTGGCCTCGTCCCACACCGGTTCGGATGATTCGTAGACCTTCCCATCCGCGCCGAAGACCAGATACCGGTCGAAGTCATCGGCGAACCAGCGGTCGTGGGTGACGGCGACCACGGTCCCGTCGAAGGCGTCCAGCCCCTCCTGGAGAGCCTCGGCGCTGGCCAGGTCGAGGTTGTCGGTCGGCTCGTCCAGCAGCAGCAGGGTGGTGCCCGACAGTTCGAGCAGCAGGATCTGCAGCCGGGCCTGCTGGCCGCCGGACAGCGTCTCGAAGCGCTGCTCGGCGATGGTCCCGGCCAGCTCGTAGCGGGACAGCACCTTCATCGCCTCGTTCTTGAGCCGGGCGTGCTCGGTCATCACGATCTCGCACGGCGTCCGGCCGATGAGCTCGGGGCGGGCGTGCGTCTGGGCGAAGTGGCCGGGGACGACCCGGGCGCCGAGCCTGGCCACGCCGGTGTGCCGGACCTCCTCCCCGGCGATCAGGCGCAGGAAGTGTGACTTGCCCGAGCCGTTGGAACCCAGCACCGCGACCCGCTCGCCGTACCAGATCTCCAGGTCGAACGGCTTCATCAGGCCGGTGAGCTCCAGCTTCTCGCAGATCACCGCCCGCTTGGCGGTCCGGCCGCCCTTGAGCCGCATGCTGATGAACTGCTCCTTGGGCGCCGCCTCCGGCGGCCCGGCCTCCTCGAACCTGCGCAGCCGGGTCTGGGCCGAGTGGTAGGCGGCGGCCATGGTGTCCATGTACTTGGCCTTCTGCTTCAGCATGAGGACCAGACGCTTGATCTTGGCGTGCTCCTCGTCCCAGCGCTTCTTCAGCTCGTCGAGGCGCTCGTTGCGCTCCCTGCGCGCCTGCGCGTACGAGCGGAAGCCCCCGCCGTGGACCCAGATGTTGCCCGACTCGACGGTGATGATCCGGTCGGCCGCGTTGGCCAGGAGCTCCCTGTCGTGGCTGACCAGCAGCACCGTCTTGGCCGTCTCGCGCAGCGCCCGCTCCAGCCAGAGCTTGCCCGGCACGTCCAGGTAGTTGTCCGGCTCGTCGAGCAGCAGCGTCTGGTCGGGCCCCCGCAGCAGCGCCTCCAGCACCAGCCGCTTCTGCTCGCCGCCCGACAGCGTGTTGACCTCGCGGTACTTGCAGTCGTCGTACGGCATGCCGAGGGCGGCCATGGCGCAGGTGTCCCAGAGCACCTCGATGTCGTAGCCGCCCGCGTCGGTGTAGTCGGTGATGGCCTGCGCGTAGCGCATCTGCGCCTTCTCGTCCTCGCGCTCCATCATCACGAGCTCGGCGGCGTCGAGCCGCGCGGCCGCCTCCCGTACGCGCACCGGGGCGACGCTGACCAGCAGGTCGTGCACGGTCCTGCCGTCGCGGATGCTGCCGATGAACTGCCGCATGATGCCCAGGCCGCCGGAGCTGGCGACGCTCCCGTCGACCGGCTGCAGGTCGCCCGCGATCAGCCGCATCAGGGTCGTCTTGCCCGCCCCGTTGGGCCCGACGAGTGCCGCCTTGACCCCCTCGCCGACCCGGAAGGACACGTCGTCCAGCAACGGCCGCCCATCCGGCAGGACGTATGTCAGATGGCCAACCTCAACGTGCCCCACGACGATTTCCCTCCAGAGTTCCCCGCGCAGGGTACACGCCGGTTTCCGGATCGGGCATCCCGATTCCGGCCGGTACGGCCCGGCGATCCGGTCGTCATGCCCACGGCGAGCAGACGGCCCCGGTGCTCGTGAGCCGGTGAACCCTTCCCCAGACACGTCGCCGCCAAGCCGTACGGGATCCCGCGTGGGCCCCCGCCGCGTTCGCGGACGAGCGTCCCGTCTCCCCCGGCGAGAGCCCATTCCGCCTCTCCGAGAGACGGCGGGCATGGAGCCACGAGGACTGAGATGACCGCTTGGCCAGTGGAAACGGCCGAGACGGATGACGCCGAGCCGGCCCGCCAACCCGCCTGCGGAATCTCCAGGGGGTCATCGGGGGTGGCCGAGGAGATTGGCACCCGTCTTCAAAACCCTCGGTAACCGCAGCTCAGGGCCGTATTCATTGGATTTTCACTGTTCGCCACGGGACTCCTGTCGGCTCGTCGACTCCGTCATATGGCGCAAAATGCACAAACCATCCTTTTCAGGGACACAAGTAATTAAATCTGCGCAAGATATCTTATTGGGGTTTTTATCAGAAAAAGATGGTCAACTGAAGCCATTATTGGCATTGTACTTTTAGTTACGGCGCACCCAATATCACGACAAAACTATATGTTTATTTATCAGTCCGAAAATGTTTGAAATGAGGTATTTATTTCGTCAGCGGCGCTGATTACTCTCCCGATCATGGGTTCTCAACGGGAGGAACACCTTTGTCACTGAAACTGCGTCGCATCATGTCGGCGATCGCCGCGGGGGGACTCGTCGTTCTTACGATGGCGAGTCCGGTGGCCGCATTCGCGCCGCCGTACATCAACGAACCCACCGGTCCGTACGCACTGCCGGTGGACGCCGCCGTGCCCAAGCGTGGCTGCACCACGACGCTGTCCGACCCCAAGAACGCGAGCGGGAGCACCCCGGCCATCCAGGTGATCTACGCCTGGCACGACGGCGGCGGGAACAACTACGAGACCCACGTCGAGCAGATCGCCAAGCTGGTCGACCGGATGGACCTGGAGCTGGACGAGTCCACCAACTACGACCAGCACCTGAAGCTGAGCTGCCGCACCGGCTACGACACCAGCACCTACGCCGGTTACGCCCGCGCGCTGGTGATACCGGAGAAGATCGAGGCCGGCGTGATCGGCGGCGAGACCACGGTGGACAAGATCACCGATGATCTCGGCACGGCGGGATACGACAACGCCAACCGCAAGTACGTGGTGTTCGAGGACTTCAACGGGACCGCGACCGCCTGGTGCACGACGACGTGCGCGGCGACCGCCGACGAATGGTCCAGCGCCACCCAGCTGCACGAACTGATCCACCTCGGCGCGGACAGTTTCTACGTGGACCATCCCAAGGTCACCGAGGCCGTCGACCACCTCAGCTATCCCGACGTCATGTCCAACCCGACCTACGACTGGCAGCTGGACCATGACTTCAACAACTACTACGACCCGAGCGAGACCACGGCGACCTTCTACACCGGCAACGAGGCCAGTGACACCCGCAAGGTGAACGTCGCGGCCTGGCCCTACTTCACCACCCCCACCTGCTGCGACACCGGCTACAGCAACGACCTGCTGACCGCGCAGGAACGCACCGTCGAGGCCGACGCGCCGTACGCCACCCCGACCGGGTTCAGCGTCTCGGGCGGCGGCTGGATCCAGGTGACCCCGCCCGGCCCGACGGCACAGATCTCGGCCAAGCACTACGACGGCCGCCGGTCGCTCACCATGAACGTGCAGTCGCACGCCGCCGGCGTCGTATCGGTCACCCGTAAACCCGCGGTGACCGCCGGCCAGCCCTACAAGTTCTTCGCCAAGATGACCACCGCCACCTCCGGCAACGTGAAGCTGCGCCTGTCGTGGTACAACTCGTCCAATACCCTGATTTCCGCCAGTGACGGTCCGACCATCGCGCTGACCAGCACCTGGACGGAGTATCGGCACAGGGCGACCGCCCCGACCGGAGCGGCCAGCGTCCAGATCTCGGTGGTCAGCCCCGCCGGCCAGACCTTCGTCTACCAGCTCGACTCTCTCCAGCTCAACCACTGCAACAACGGCAAGACCACCGACGGCTGCCGCCTGGACACCTGGCAGTGACCTCCAGGTGACGGACTGACCCGGCGCCTCCCAGCGCCTCCCCGCGCCTCCCGGCGGTGATCCGGTACACCGGAGCCCGCCGGGAGGCGCCACGTCGGCCCTTGCCGCGACCAACGAGGTTTCTCCGTCACCCGGTTCTCAGCCGCCCCCTCCAGATGGGTCGGCGCGATGGTGCTCTGCGGGAACAGCCCGGCTCCTCGCACCGATCGCCGGTCACGGGCGCTCCGGCTCATGATCCGGAGACATCCGACTCCGGGAACCGGGGACCGGGGACCGAAGCGCCGGAGTTCGTGGGGGCCATGGCTTGTGAGGGCTATGGCTTGTGAGGGCTATGGCTTGTGGGGGCTATGGCTTGTGGGGGCTATGGCTTGTAAGTGGGCCGGCCGACCTCGACGTGCCCCGCGACGATTTCCCTCCAGAGTTCCCCGCGCGGGGTGCATGCCGGTTTCCTGATCAGGCATCCCGATATCGGGAACGGCGCATGTCACGCACGCTTCTCTCCCCACGGCCCTACGGGTCTCCCTCGCCTCCCGGTGCAGGGCGAGATCCGGGTGGGGTGAGGCAGGCGGTGAGGCAGGCGGTGGGGCCGGGTGGGGCCGGGCGGGGTGGGGGCCGGGCGGGGGCCGGAAAATGCGATGGGAAACGGTCGGTGCCCGGTGGTAGAAAGCAAGTTCGATCCCATCATCGATCCGCTCGGGGGCGAGCTCGTGATCACCAGCAGTTCGGAGTTCTCCGTATCCGGCCGCCCGTACGACAGGCGGGGTCCGGTGCGCTGGCTCTGGTCGCATGTCCGCCGCCACCCGCTCCATCTGATCGGGTTCCTCGGCGCGTCGCTGATCGCGGTCGTGCTCAACGCCACGGTCCCCGGGCTCACCGGCGCGGCCTTCGACGCCGTGCTGGGCGAGGGGGGCGGCGGGGCGCGGGCACTGGGCGCGATCTCGCTGGGGCTGCTCGCGATCGTGCTGGTCCGCGGCACCGCCGACGTCCTCGCGCGGCTGGCCAGCGAGGTGCTGGCCAAGCGGCTGGAGCGGGACGCCAGGGACGAGCTCTACGTCAGCCTGCTCGGCAAGAGCCAGACCTTCCACAACAGGCAGCGGGTCGGCGACCTGATGGCGCGGGCGGCCAACGACATCCGGCAGCTCTCCATCATGATCAGCCCCGGGGTCGACCTGATCGTCGACTCCGGCCTGACCGGCGTCGTGCCCCTGGTCTTCATCGTCGCGATCGATCCGCGGCTGCTGCTGGTGCCCGGCCTCTTCATGGTCGCCTTCGTCTTCGCGCTCCGGCACTACATGGGACGGCTCAACCCCGTGGCGACCCGCATGCGGGAGCAGTTCGGCGATCTCAACGCCGGGCTGAACGAGGCCGTCCGCGGCATCGAGGTCATCAAGGTGACCGCGCAGGAGGACCAGGAGCGGCGGCGGTTCAGGACCCTGGCGCGGCACTACCGCGACTCCTTCGCCCGCAACGGCCTGGTCCAGGCCCGCTACCTGCCGACCCTGCTCTTCGCCTTCGCGATGGCCGGCTCGCTCTGGCACGGCCTCCACCTGCACGCCGCGGGCGACCTCACGGTCGGCGAGCTGGTCGCCTTCATGGGCCTGGTGAGCATGCTGGGCTTCCCGACCACCATCTCGATCTTCACCTTCTCGCTGGTCCAGATCGGCATCGTGTCCTCCCGCCGGATCCTGAGCATCATGAACACCGAGACCGAGCTCGGGCAGCGCGCCGACGGCCACACCGCGCCGATCAGCGGGGAGATCGTCTTCGAGGACGTGACGTTCGGCTACGGGGAGGACGACCCGGCGCTGCGCGGGGTGACGTTCACCGTGCGACCCGGCGAGACCGTGGCGATCGTCGGCGAGACCGGCTCGGGCAAGAGCACCCTGGCGAAGCTGGTCCCCCGGATCTACGACGTCACCGCGGGCCGGATCCTGGTCGACGGCGTGGACGTCCGCGAGTGGGACCTCGACTCGCTGCGCTCCCAGATCTCCACCATCGAGCAGGACATCGTGCTGTTCTCCCGTTCGGTGGCCGAGAACATCGCCTTCGGGCTGGGCCAGCGGGCGGAGCGGGACGCCGTCGTCCGGGCCGCCGAGGAGGCCCAGGCGGCCGACTTCATCGGCGAGCTCGACGACGGCTACGACACGGTCATCGGTGAGCGCGGCGTCACCCTCTCCGGCGGCCAGCGCCAGCGCCTGGCCATCGCGCGGGCCCTGCTGACGGATCCGGCGATCCTCGTGCTCGACGACTCGACGAGCGCGATCGACTCCGCCACCGAAGACAGGATCCAGCAGGCCATCGGCCGCGTTCTCGACGGGCGCACCACCCTCCTCATCACCCACCGGCTCTCCCAGATCCGCTGGGCGGACAAGGTCCTGCTGCTCCGCAGGGGCGAGCTGGTCGACTACGGCACGCACGACGAGCTGCTCACCCGGAGCCGCCTCTACCGGCGGATCTTCTCCCATCACGACGAGATCGACACGTCCGGCACGTCCGGCACGGCAGACGCGGCCGACGGCGCCGTGTCCGGCGACACCACCGATCCGGCCGTGGTCCTCGCGGGCGAGCAGGGAGCGCAGGGCTGATGGGCTTCATCATGGACGGCCTCGACGCCGAGGACTACGACCGCACCTACGGCGATCGTGCCCTCCTCCTCCGGATCCTGTCCTACTTCCGGCCGAAGCTGGGATCGATGGTCCTGGTCGCGGTCATGATCGTGCTGTTCTCGCTGAGCCAGGCGGCCATGCCGTTGCTGGTCAGCTGGGGTGTGGACGGGATCGAGGACGGCACGATCGCCGACGTGGGCTGGCAGCTCACCGCCGGTCTGCTGGTCGCCGGAGTGCTCGGCTGGCTGTTCAACTTCGTCCGCCAGTGGTACAGCGCGAAGGTCACCGGCGACGTCGTCCTGCATCTCCGCCAGGACGCGTTCGACGCCGTGCTGGAGCGTGACCTGTCGTTCTACGACGAGAACCCGTCCGGGAAGATCGTCAGCCGGGTCACCTCCGACACCGACGACTTCGCCACCGTCTCCACCCTGACGATGGACCTGATCAGCCAGGTGCTGATGATCGGCTTCGTCACGATCATGCTCTTCCTGCGCAGCGTCGAGCTCGCCCTGCTCACCCTGCTCGTGGCGCCGATCGTGATGGGCGTCGCCCTGCTGTTCCGGCGGATCGCCCGGAGCAGCACCCGCAGGGCGCAGCGCTCGCTGAGCCGGGTGAACGCCACGTTGCAGGAGACCATGGGCGGGATCACCGTCGCCAAGAACTTCCGCCAGGAGCAGCGAATCTACGACGAGTTCCGCCCCATCAACCGGCAGAGCTACCAGGTGACGCTCAGGCAGGGGTTCGTCTTCTCCGGCATCTTCCCCGTGCTCTTCCTCGTCGCCGGGCTGGCCACGGTCACGCTCGTCCAGCTGGGCGGCACCGCCGTGCTCGGCGGCGGCCTGTCCGGCGGCGACTGGTTCCTCTTCCTCCAGAGCGTCGCGCTCTTCTGGCTCCCGCTCACCTCCATCGCCGCGTTCTGGTCCCAGTTCCAGCAGGGCCTGTCCGCGTCGGAGCGGGTCTTCGCCCTGATCGACGCGCCTCCCCGGGTCGTGCAGACCGATCCCCAGCCGGTCGGCAGGCTGGCGGGCCGCATCGAGTTCCGCGACCTCACGTTCGGCTACGAGGCCGGGAGCCCCGTGCTGCGGGGCTTCGACCTCACCATCGAGGCGGGCGAGAGCGTCGCGCTGGTCGGCCACACCGGCGCGGGCAAGTCGACGCTCAGCAAGCTGATCACCCGGTTCTACGAGTTCCAGGACGGCCGGCTGCTGATCGACGATCGTGACGTCCGCACGCTGGACCTGGCCGGATACCGCCGGCAGATCGGCGCGGTGCCGCAGGTCCCGTTCCTGTTCAGCGGCACCGTCGCCGACAACATCCGCTACCCGAGGCCGGAGGCGGGCGACGAGGAGGTGCTCGCCGCGGCCACGGCGGTCGGCGGGGGCGACTGGATCGACGCCCTGCCCGACGGCCTGCGGACCGACGTCGGCGAGCACGGCCGCGCCCTGTCCATGGGCCAGCGCCAGCTCGTCGCGCTGGCTCGCCTGCTCATCCAGGATCCGTCGATCGTGGTGCTGGACGAGGCCACCGCCAGCGTCGACCCGCTGACCGAGGCCCAGATCCAGGAGGGCCTGGACCGGGTGCTGGCCGACCGTACCTCCATCGTCATCGCGCACCGGCTGTCCACGATCGAGCACGTCGACCGCATCATCGTGCTGGACCACGGCCGGATCGTCGAGGAGGGCGACCACACCACGCTGCTGGCTCGCGGGGGTCACTACTGCCGGGTCTACAACACCTACTTCCGGCACCAGTCTCCCGACTACCGGCCCGGTTCCGGGTTCGTCTCCGTCGCCGGCTCCGCGTGACGAGACTGCTCGGACCAGGGCGCTCAGACCGGGCTGCTCGGACCGGGCTGCTCAGACCGGGCCGCTCAGACCGGGCCGCTCAGACCGGGCCGCTCAGACCAGGGCGCTCGGACCAGGCCGCTCGGACGGGCCTGCTCGAACCGGGCTGCTCGGACCAGGGCGCTCGGACCGGGTCGCTCGAACCGAGTCGCTCAGACCAGGCGCTCGGACCGGTGAGAGCGCCGACCGGTAAGGCACTGACCGGTGAGGCACTGACCGGTGAGGCACTGACCGGTCAGGGCGCTAACCGGCGGGTTCGGCGATCAGGGCCGTGCCGGCGCGGCGGAAACCGAGCCTGGCGTAGATCCGGGCGACATCCTCGTCTCCCGCCGACAGGAAGACGGTCTTCACTCCCCGGGAGCGGGCGTCGGCGATCAACGCCGCGGTGACCGCGAGCGCGAGGCCGCGGCGGCGGGCGGCGGGCAGCGTGCCGACCCCGACGATCTCGCTCACCTCCCCGACCTGGTTGTGCTGGCCCGCGCACAGCGCCGTACCGTCCTCGACAGCCGCGGCGATCACCGTCAGCCCCGCCCGGACCCGCGCGGCGCCGCTTTCCAGCGAGCCGTCACCGGCACGGGCGAGGATCGCCTCCGCCAGGTCCGCGGTGTCCGCCGCGCCGACGCGGGTGCCGGGCTCGGCGAAGGCGAGGTGGGGTACCACCAGCGCGGAGGGCAGCGCCGGGTCGTCCGCCCCCAGGACCCGCACCACCGGGTATCCGGGCGCCGCCTCCGGCCCGACCGGCGCGGTGTCCGTTCCGAGCACCATCAGCGGATGCTCGTGGACCGTGAGCCCCGCCCCCTCGACCGCGGCGCGCAGCCCAGGCGTGATCTCGGCCACCCACTCGAAGCTCTCCGGGATCCCGAGCTCGCGCTGCCGGTCGCGGACCCTGGCCACGTCGTCGGCCCGCACCGGGCCGGACCACTCGGAAGCCGGGCGCGCGTAGAAGGGCCATCCCGCGCCTTCCCGTACGAACAAGGTGAGCGGCCCGTGGTCCTCGACCCTGGCCTCGCGTCGCGGAACCGCGTCGTAGTAGTGCTCGATCAGGTCCAGCAGGGCCCCCGAGCCCTCGGTGTCAGTCATGACCCGCATCCAAACAGGGGCTCATGGACCGGCGCCACCTCATTACCCGGTGATCGCGGTGGTCGCGTCAATCCCGGTGGTCACGGTGGTCGCGGTGGTCGCGGTGGTCGCGGTGATGCGGCATGGTGCGGGACAAGGGCTGAGCGGGGGTGCGAGGCAGCACGAGGGCGGCACGAGGGCGGCGCGGAAAATACGGAACAGCATGGGGCGGAGCGGGGGGCGCGGGGCGGTACGCGTTACAGAGCGGCGCGAAAATGGAGCGGGCAGGACTTCTCACCGACAGGCGCCGGCGACTCCGACGGCTCCGACGGGCACAAGGCTCGTTCGGCAGACACCGGCCCGTTCGGCAGACACCGGCGGTTCCGACAGATACCGGCCCGTTCGGCAGACGCCCGCGGCTCCGGCGGGCACCGGCACACCGGCAAGCACTGGCGCGTGTGGCAAGCACCAGCGCGTCCGGCAAGCACCGGCGCGTTCGGCCAGTGCGGTGAGGTCCGGTGAAACCTTCGGATTCGCTTGGCAAGCCCGGAAATATCCCCTGAACATGCGCTGAAAACGTCTAAATACCTATTATCGGTTCATGCAGCGGAAAGGTCCCTTTCCGCATCGACAGCTACGGCCGGGGCGCCTCCCGCGAGCACCACGCCATCGGGAAACCGACCTCCGCTTACGACGGAAGCATATTTGTCACCTTATTATTGCCGATTTCAGTCTTTCACATGCTCCATCGAGAGCGATGATGTTGCGATGAGTGGCGACAAGAAATGAACAACGGCGACGAGAACGGCGGCGACGTACGGCGGCGACCGCTCCTGTTCATCCGCCCGCGGCCTCCTCAGGGACCGCTCCGTGACCTCGGGGACCTGCTGCACGAGCTGTACCAGGAAGCCGGGGCCCCCACTCTCGACGACATCGCCGAGAAGATCGCCGGTGACCTCACCGGCCCCCGTGCCCCCGGACCCGAGACCGTCCGCCGGATGCTGGCCTCGGCGGAGCCGCCTCCCAGCCAGGCCGACCTGACGGCCGTCATCACCGTGCTGGCCCGGCTGGCCCGGCGAGACCCCGCCGACACCGCCGACGCCGTCGGACGGGGCCGCGAGCTGTGGAGGAGTGCCCGCCTGGCCTCACCGGCCGGGCTGCCGATCCGCTCGCTGGCCGACCCGTTCTCGCTGGGGGTGCACCGGGCGATCGACGCGGGCGCGGGGGCCGCCGGAATGCCCGGCCTGCCCACCTACGTGCCGCGCCCCCACGACGACCGCCTGGCCGCGGCCGTACGGCGGGCGGTGGCCGGGCGCAGCGCGGTCGCGATGCTGGTCGGCGACTCGTCGACCGGCAAGACCCGGGCCTGCTGGGAGGCCGTACAACTGCTGCCCGGCGGGTGGCGGCTGTGGCATCCGGGCGATCCCGGCCGTCCGGAGACGACCGCCCTGGCCCTGGGCTCCCTCGCGCCGCGGACCGTCGTGTGGCTCGACGAGGCGCAGTCCTACCTGCTCAACCCGGCCGACGGCCTGGGCGAGCGCGTCGCCGCCGGGCTGCGCGCCCTGGTGAACGACCCGGAGCGCGGCCCGGTACTGGTCCTCGGCACCCTCTGGCCCGAGTACTGGGCCGCCCTCACCGCGGCTCCCGCCACGAGAGGCGGCGCCGACCCCCGTACCCAGGCACGGGCGCTGGTGAGCGGCGCGGCCATCCACGTTCCCGGTCGTTTCGCCGGTTCTCCCCTGGCGGCGGTGCGCGGCGCGGCGAGCGGCGATCCGCGCCTGGAGCGCGCGTACGCCGGGGCCCGCGACGGCCGGATCACCCAGTACCTGACCGGCGTACCCGGCATGGTGGAGCGCTACCGCAACGCGCCCGCCCCCGCCAAGGCCGTGATCGAGGCCGCCATGGACGCCCGGCGCGCGGAGCACGGCCCCGCCCTTCCGCACGCCCTCCTGAAGACCGCCGCGTTCGACTACCTGACCGATTACGAGTACGGCTCCCTGCCCCGGGACTGGTTCGAACGGGCCCTGGCCTACGCCTGCGGTGCTCACGGTCCCCTCATCCGCGTCCGCCCCGGCCACGGCGAGCCGTCCGCGTCCCCCCGCTACCGGCTGGCGGATCACCTGGAGCAGCTCGGCCGCGCCGAGCGCCGTACGCTTCCCGCTCCCGCGGCCCTGTGGGACGCGCTGGTCTTCCACGCCGACCCCGAGGACCTGCCGCGCCTCGCCGCCCAGGCTCGGGAGCGCGGCCTCTACCACCACGCCCTCCTGCTGTACGGGGCCGCCGCCACGGCCGGTGACCCCGACGCCCCCCGGCAGGCGATCGCCCTGCTGGAGGAGACGGGACGTACCGAGGAGGCGCTCAGCTGGCTGCGGGTCCACGGCGGGCCGGACAGCGCCCGGACCCTCGGCTGGAGCGCCGCCATCCTCAAGGGGGCCGGACACCGCGAGAGGGCGATCGCCGCCTACCGGCACGCCGCGGAGGCGGGGAACGCGGAGGCACCGAGAGAGGCGATCACCCTGCTCGTGAACAAGGGAAGGGCGAAGGAGACGCTCACCTGGCTGAGCGCCCACGACTGGTTCGGCGACGCCGGTCTTCCCGTTTGGACCGCGGCGCTCCTCGACAGGGCGGGACACCATGAGGAGGCCCTCACCGCCTACCTGCACGCCGCGAAGGCCGGGGACGTCGACGCCCCGGAGTGGCTGGCGTCCCTGCTGTACCGGACCGGCCGTGAGGTGGAGGCGATCACCGCCTGCCGCCGCGCCGCGAGGACCGGCGACGGCCACGCCCTCAAGCAGGCCGTCGCCCTGCTGCGGGAGATGGGACGGACGGAGGAGGCGCTCACCTGGCTGCGGATCCGCTCCGAGAAGGGCGACACCGCTGCCCTGTGGGAGGCGGTCGAGCTGCTCCAGGAGACCGGCCGGGCCGCGGAGGCGATCAACTGGCTGTACGTCCGCGCCGAGAGGGGCGACCATCGCGCGATCGCGAAGACGGTCGAGCTGCTCCGGTACACGGGACGGACCGAGGAGGCGATCGGCTGGCTGAGCGCCCGCGCCGCGACCGGCGACACATACGCTTACTGGCGATCGATCGGCCTCCTCCAGCGGACGGGACAGATCGAGGAGGCGATCACCCGGTTGAGCGCCCGCGCCGAGACCGGCGACCGCCTCGCCCTCGAGGAGGCGGTCGAGCTACTGCGGGAGTCGAACCGGTTCGGGGACGCGATCACCTGGCTGTACGCCCGCGCGGAGACCGGCGACCGCCTCGCCCTCGACCTGCTGCCGCACCTTCTGGAGAGGGCGGGACGGACCACGGAGGCGATCGCCGCCCACCGGCGCGCCGCCGAGTCGGGGAACGCCGGTTCGCACTGGTCGATGGCGGCCCTGCTGCACCGGGAGGGCCGGCTGGAGGAGGCCCTCGCCGCGTACCGGCACGCCGCCGAGACCGGGTACACCGGCGACGGCTGGCGGATGGTCGAGCTGCTCCAGGAGACCGGCCGGACCGAGGAGGCCCTCGCCGCGTACCGGCACGCCGCCGACGCCGGGGACGCCGACGCCGGGTGGCGGATGGTCGAGCTGCTCCAGCGGGCGGACCGGACCGAGGAGGCGATCACCTGGCTCCGGGCCCGCGCCGAGACCGGCGACACCGACGCCCTGTGGAAGACGGTCGAGCTGCTCCAGGAGACCGGCCGACCCGAGGAGGCGGTCACCTGGCTGCGAGCCCGCGCCGAGACCGGCGACGCCGAAGCCCTCGGGCGGTTCACCACCCTGATGTACCAGATGGACCGTTCCGAAGAGGCGATCACCTGGCTCCGGGCCCGCGCCGAGACCGGCGACACCGACGCCCTGGGCCACGCGGTGGACCTGATGTACGAGACCGGCGAGACGGAGGAGGCCGTCACCTGGCTGAGCGCCCGTACCGAGGCGGGCGACACCGACGCCCTGATCTGGACCGCCGTCCTGCTGCACGAGACCGGCCACCCGGACCGGGCCGTCCTCGCCTACCTGCGCGCCGCCGAGCTGGGCCTCCCTGGCGCCCTGCGACGGGCGATCGGCCTGCTGAGACAGCTGGGCCACACCGGCGAGGCCGACCGGCTCCAGCGGTACGGGATCACCCCCGGCAGGACGTGAGCCCTGGCGGGAGAACGCCACCACCGAGAAGCGCGCTTCGGACACCGTTCTCAGTCGGCCTCGACGGCGTGAGGCACGCCACCCGCCGCCCCGAAGGCCCGCCGAAGCCGCGGTCCCGGCGCCCGCTGACACGCCCCGGCTCCCGTCAGCCGTCGCGGTGAGCTTCTGTCAGCCGTCGCGGTGGGTCCCCGTCAGCCGTCGCGGTGGATCCCCGTCAGCCGTCGCGGTGAGCTTCTGTCAGCCGTCGCGGTGGGTCCCCGTCAGCCGTCGCCCTCGCCGAAGGGGTTGTTCTGGCCGCCACGGCCGTTTCCACCGTTGCCGCCGTCGCGACCGCCGGGGCCGTTGTCCCAGCCGGGCCTGTCGAAGCCGCCGGAGTCGTCGGGGCCGTTGAGCTCGATGGGCCCCTCGTCCTCGTCGTCCGACGGGGGCGGTGCGGGCTGGCAGCTCTGGCCGCAGCCGCCGAAGCGTTCGGTGTTGATCGGGGTGAAGGACGTCGGCTCGACGTTCTTCAACGCCGCCAGCATCGTGTCCTTCCAGATCGGACCCGGGATGCTCGCGCCGAAGACCGAGCCGTAGTAGCGGCCGCCGATGGTGACGCCGTTCAGCTTGTAGTCCTGCGAACCGCGTGGGTCGCCGATGCTGACCGCTCCGGCCAGGTCCGGGGTGAACCCGGCGAACCACGCGGTGGCGGAGCTGTCGGTGGTGCCGGTCTTGCCGGCCGCGTCGCGGCCGATGCCGCCCACGGCGCGCATGGTGCCCTTGGTGAACACCCCCGACAAGATGTCGGCCGCGGCGTCGGCGACCTCGGGGTCGATCGCCTGGCGGCACTTGGGCCTGTAGTCGGTGACCTTACCGTTGCGGTCGGTGATCCGGGTGATCGCCATCGGCGCGCAGTACTTCCCCCGCGCGCCGATCGCGGCATAGGCGTTGGCCACCGTCACCGGGTCCATCTCATTGGTGCCCAGCGTGAACGTGGAGAACTCCAGCAGCTTCAACCCGTCGGAGCGGTGGATGCCCAGCGACTTGGCGGTCTTGATCGTCTCGCACAGGCCGACCTTCTGCTCCAGCGCCATGAAGAAGGTGTTCACCGACCCCCAGGTGCCGGTCTGCAACGTCTTCCAGCCCGGATTGCCCTCATCGTTGGTGACGGTGTGATTCGGGTCGCCGATGTCTTGGCCCTTGCAGTTCTGAAACGCCGAAAGCCCCGAAGCACGGAAACCCGCCCCGGCCGCCAGCCCGTCGTTGACCTTCATCCCCTGCCCCAGCGCGGTCAGCAACGTGAACGTCTTGAAGGTCGAACCGGCCTGCAAACCCACCCCGCCGCCGTGCGCGGCATCGGCGACCAGGTTGTAGGAGATCTCGTTCCTGGCCTTGCTGCGGCCATACGGCCGGCTGGCGGCCATCGCCTTGATCGCCCCGGTCCCCGGCTGGACCAGGGCCTCGGCCGCCACCGGGTTGTCGGAGGGGTTGACCCACTTCTTGATCGCCGCATCGGCGGCCACCTGCATGGCCGGGTTGATCGTGGTGCGGATCGTCAGCCCGCCCCGGTTGAGGAAGTCCTCCCGCGCCTGAGCCGTCCTACCGAAATCAGGATTGCGCAGGATCTCGTTGCGGACGTAGATGCAGAAGTAGGGGTAGGCGCTGGATTCGCACCCGCCGGGGAACTTGGTGCCCTTGTAGCCGAGTTTGGCGGCCTTGGCCTGCGCCGCCTCAGCGGCGGTGATCTTGCCGAGTTCGGCCATCCGGTCCAGCACCACGTTGCGCCGGTTCAGCAACCGCTCACGCTGCCGCTTGCCCAGGTTGGGATCGGTGGCGTTGGGATCTTGGACGGCGCCGGCCAGCGTCGCGGCCTGCGGCAAGGTGAGATCGGCGGCCTTGACGCCGAAGAACCGCTTGGCGGCGGCCTCCACCCCGTA
>NZ_JBEOWK010000017.1:0-260532 GCF_040295985.1 Streptosporangium sp. NPDC002524
GGTCGGTAGCCTCCGGGGTCCTGTCGGTCGCGCCGCCGGAGGACGCCGGCGCGGCGGAATTCGCCGGGTTCGTGACGGGCGTGCGCGACGACCTGCGGCGGCTCGGCGGCGCGCTGACCGTGCTCGCCGCGCCCCCCGCCCTCGCCGGCGGGGTCGACCGCTGGGGCCCGTCGGGGGCGCTGCCGCTGATGCGGCGGGTCAAGGAACGGTTCGACCCCGGCCGGAGGATGTCCCCCGGCCGGTTCGCGGGAGGGATCTGACGTGGACCCAGAGCTGATCAACGACTGCGTGCACTGCGGGTTCTGCCTGCCCTCGTGCCCGACGTACGTCCTGTGGGGCGAGGAGATGGACTCCCCGCGCGGCCGGATCCACCTGATGAAACAGCACGTCGAGGGCACCCCGATCACGCCGGAGATGGCCGGGCACTTCGACGCGTGCCTGGGGTGCATGGCGTGCGTGACCGCCTGCCCGTCCGGGGTGAGGTACGACCGGCTGATCGAGCAGACCCGGGCCGAGGTGGAGCGGGTGCACGTGCGGGAGCCGGACGACAGGGCGCTGCGGGCGCTGGTCTTCCAGCTGTTCCCCTATCCCCGACGGCTGCGGGCGATGCGGCTGCCGCTGCGGCTCAGCGCCGGGCTGCGCCGGGCGGTCGCGCCGAGGCTGGAGCGGATCAACCCGTCCCTGGCGGCGATGGCCGACCTCGCTCCCCCGGCCGCCGCCCGGCTGCGGCTGCCGCGCAGGATCGCGGCGCGGGGGACGCGCAGGGCCACGGTCGGGATGCTCACCGGCTGCGTGCAGGGGGAGTTCTTCCCGCAGGTCAACGAGGCCACGGCCCGGGTGCTCGCGATGGAGGGCTGCGACGTGGTGATCCCGCCGTCGCAGGGCTGCTGCGGGGCGCTGTCGCTGCACTCCGGCCAGGAGAGGCAGGCCCTGCGGTTCGCGAAGCGGACGATCGCCACCTTCGAGCGGGCGGGCGTCGACACGATCGTGGTCAACGCCGCCGGATGCGGGTCGACGATGAAGGACTACGCGGAGATCCTGGAGGGCGAGGGCGGCGACTGGGTCGAGAGGGCGCGGGCGATCAGGACCGTCGACCTCGCGGAGTACCTCGTCGCGCTCGGCCCGGCGGCCGAGCGGCACCCGCTGCCGCTCACCGTGGCCTACCACGACGCCTGCCACCTGGCCCACGCCCAGGGGATACGGTCGGAGCCGCGTAAGCTCCTGGACGGCGTGCCTGGCCTGGAGGTGAGGGAGATCGCCGAGTCGGCGATCTGCTGCGGCTCCGCGGGGACCTACAACCTGTTCCAGCCGGAGACCGCGAGGGACCTCGGTGACCGCAAGGCCGAGCGGGTGCTCGACACCGGCGCCGACCTGCTGGTCTCGGCCAACCCCGGCTGCACCATGCAGATCGCCGCGGCGATCCGCCGCCGGGGCGCCGAGCCCATCCCGGTGGCGCACACCGCCCAGGTCCTCGACGCCTCCCTGCGCGGGCTGGCGAGGGTGCCGTGAGCGGGGGTCTCGCGGGCGATGGTCTTACGGGCGGTGGTCTCGCGGACGGGAGTTCCGTGAGCGGGAGTTTCGCGGACGGGGGCCTCGCGGGCGGCCCGGCGGGCCGGTGCGGGATCGAGGGGGACGCATGAGCGCGGTACAGTCGGTCGACCGGGCGCTGGACGTGCTGGAGGCGCTCGCCGAGCGGGGCGGCGAGGCCGGGCTCTCGGAGATCGCGGCCAGGACCGGGCTGCCGTACGGGACGATCCACCGGCTGCTGCGCACGCTGCTCGCGCGGGGCTACGTACGCCAGGAGTCCGACCGCCGCTACGCCCTGGGCGGCGCGCTGGTGCGGCTCGGCGGGGTGGCCGAGCGCATGGTCGGCGTGTGGGCGCAGCCGTACCTGACGAGGCTGGTCGAGCTGTCGGGCGAGACGGCCAACCTGGCGGTGCTGGAGGGTGACTTCGTGGTCTACGTCGCCCAGGTGCCCTCGCCGAGGCGGCTGCGGATGTTCGCGGAGGTCGGCAGGCGGGTGCTGCCGCACAGCACGGCCGTGGGGAAGGTCCTGATGGCCGGCCGGGCCGACACCGAGGTCGCGTCGCTCGTCGAGCGGACCGGCATGCCGCGCAGGACCGCCAACACGATCACCGACCTGCCCGGGATGCTCGCCGAGCTGGAGCGGGTGCGGGAGCACGGGTACGCGATGGACCTGGGCGAGGAGGAGCTGGGCGTGCACTGCCTGGCGGTGGGCGTACGGGACGGGGCGCGGACGATCGCCGCGCTGTCGGTGTCGGGACCGGCCGAGCGCATCACCGCGCTCGACCGGCGGGACCTCGCCGAGGGCATGCGCAGGATCGCGCACGACTTCGGCGCCGAACTGGGCCCGGTCATGCCCGCCAGGGCGGACCACACGCCGTGAGCCGGTCACCCGCCCCCGGGAGCGGGGTCAGCGGCCGGGAGGGGTGATGTTGAGGTTGCTGCCCTGCGGTACCGGGACCACGCTGACCTGTCCCTTCTGGATGGCCTGCCAGAGCACGGCGCCCTGCGGGCCGAGGACCCTGACCAGGTCCTTGATCGATTCGATCTCGGTGCGGACCTTGGCGTTGCGCTGGGTCTGCGCGACGTTCTCCGCCTTGGCCGCCTGCTCCGAGGCGAGCGCGGCGACCAGGGCCTCCGGCGGCTCGGGCTTCTGGATGGTGAGGGAGATGTCGCCGCACTGCCCGCTGCCCCCGTAGTTCTGGTTGCAGAAGTAGTCGCCCCCGGCCGTCGCCTTGATGAACTCCCTGGCGAGCTGGCCGACCCGCGCCTCCCACGCCTGCTTCACCTTCGGGTCGTTGAACAGCCCCCGCCACTCGAACTCCTGCGAGGCGGCGTCCATCGCGCGGTCCAGCGGCACCCGCATGTAGATGTTGAGCATCCGCCGCCAGCCGTCGGACGACTCGCCCTCCTCGTAGTAGGCGCGGAACTTCAGCCCGATCTTCTCGTGAAACTGCTGCAGCGTCCTGCAGTCGGTGTTCAGCGTGAACGTCGCCACCCCGGACACGGTCATCTCCACGTTGTCCTTCGAGACGACCGACAGCGGCTTGGACTCGGCGTCGTCCGCGCCGGAGAAGTCGAAGGTCCGCTGGCCGAACGGGTAGGAGTAGCCGTTGTCGCCGGGGCCGAGGAGCGTGGCGCCGCTGGAGGGGTTGATGCACTTCTCGAACTTGATGGCCTCCAGGACCCCGCCCGCGTAGTGCAGGACCACCTCGTCGGGCTGGGTGCTCACCCGCGAGCACGCGCTGAGGGCGAACCCGGAGACCACCAGCAGCGCGACCACGAGGAGGAACCCCTTCAGCAGCAGCCGTCTGCCGCCCCCGGCCTTCTGAGCGCTCATCATCTCTCCCTTTCGCACCCGTTTCGTGAAGGCGGAGCCTAGTGGCGGCCGATCAAGAGCGGTGGAGCCTCCGGCGACTCGACGCCCAAGGGAGACATATCCACCCATGGAACCCGATGCGGGTGAACGGCGGAGTAGGAGGTGAGAGCGCGGACGCGCTCCGGTAAGGATGCACCGTGACAACGACTGGACGAAGCGGGTGGTGACACTGGGTCTCCCCCGACGGACCGGGGCCTCCCCGCCGCCCGCACCCGCCGAAGAGACCGGCACCGCCGACGCGACGACCCGCGCGACGACCGGCGTGATCGGCACCACCGACGCGACGACCGGCGCGGCCGATGCCACTGGCGCCACCGACGCCACTGACGCCACCGACGCGACGCTGATCGGCGAGTCCCTGACGGACCCCGACAGGTTCGCCGGGCTCTTCGACCGCCACGCCGACGAGATCCACCGGTACGTGGCCCGGCGGCTGGACGACGTGACCACGGCCGACGACGTGACGGCCGAGACGTTCCTCGTGGCCTTCCGCAAGAGGGCCCGCTACGACCCCGCCCGCGCCGACGCCAGACCGTGGCTGTACGGGATCGCCTCGAACCTGATCTCCGGCCACCGCAGGTCGGAGACCCGCAGGTTGAAGGCGCTCGCCCGGCAGGCTCCCGAGCGCGCGGCCGGGTTCGAGGACCGCAGCGCCGAGCGCGTCACCGCCGACCGGCTCAGGCCCGCCCTCGCCGCCGCGCTGGCCGGGCTCGGCTCCGCGGAGCGGGACCTGCTCCTGCTGGTGGCCTGGGCCGACCTGTCCTACGAGGAGGCCGCGCAGGCGCTCGGCATCCCGATCGGGACCGTCAGGTCCCGCCTTTCCCGTACCCGGACCAAGATCCGCCGCTCCCTGGAGTCGCACAGATGAACGATGACGAGATCCGGCTGGTGGCCGCGATCCGGCCCGAGGCGCCCGCGTACGACGAGAGGGCGAGGCAGGCGGCCCGGCGGGGGCTGGTCGCCGCCGCCACGCCGCGGGCCCGGGGGTGGACCCCGCGGTGGCGCGGGCCGTACGCGATGGCGGTGGCCGGGGCGCTCGCGGTGGCGGTGGGGGCGACCGCGATCACCCTGGCGGGTTCTCGGGACGGCTCGCGGGGAGCGGTGGAGGAGGTCGTGGTGACGATGCCCGAGATCGCCGCCGTCTCGGCGAGCGAGGTGCTCGACAGGGCGGCGCGGGCGGCCGTGCGGACTGACCTGGCACCGCGCGACGACCAGTTCGTCAAGGTCGAGTCGGAGACGATGTACGGCTCCTTCAGCGGCATGGGGACGAACCTGGAGACGGGTGAGACCGGCGGGGAGACCCGCTACCTCTACCGGACCAGGCGGGTCATCTGGCTGTCCGCCGACGGGACGAGGAACGGCTCGGTGCGGATCGAGTACCTGGAGCCCAGGGCCTACCCCGGCTGGCCGATCCCCGAGACGGCGTACGAAAAGACCGGGGTCGAGACGCTCCCGCTGGTGAACTGCGGGAAGACCCCCGAGCACATGCGTACCGACCACGCGGCGCTCAGGAGGCTCCCCGCCGACGCCGAGGGGATGCGCGCCCACCTCTACACCGGCGACCGGGGCGGCCACTCCAGGGACGAGGCGGCCTTCACCGCGGCGGGCGACATGCTCAGGGAGACCTACATGCCTCCGGCGCAACGGGCGGCGCTGTTCAAGGCGGTGGGCACCATCCCCGGGGTCGACGTCACCGAGCGGGCCGAGGACGCGGCGGGACGCGAGGGGATCGGCGTCGGCAGGGTCGGCGTCGACGGCGTCAGGCAGGATCTGATCTTCGACGCGAAGACGTACGAGCTGCTCGGCGAGCGCGGGATCGTGGTCGACGAGCAGGCTGCCAGGTCGCCCGAGGGCAGTCTGGTCGCCTCGACCGCCCAGCTCTCGGTCACCGTGGCCGACGAAGCTCCCGGCGCGAACCCGGAGGACGCCAAGGCGAACGGCTGCGGCTGACGGCCGCTCCCGCGACATCCCCGGCGGCCGTACGGGGTGCCGTGCGGAATGCCTTGCGGGATCGGGCGCGGCCCCGGGGCTCCCGTCCGGCCGCACCCCCGACCGGCCCCCGATCAGCTCCGGGTTGGGGCCGGCTCAGCTCCGGATCAAGTCCGGGCTCGGGTCCGGGTCAGCTCTGGACGCGGTGGACGGGTGAGCCGTCGGCCGCGCAGTGGACCTCGACCTTGACCTCGTCCTCCTCGGTCTCGAACTCGACGCGGGCCCGCTCCGCGGGTCCGCGCTCGACGTCGTCGGCCTGGAATCCCTGGGCGGGGCTCCAGGACCGGAGGGTGACCAGGCCGTTCTCGCACCGGGCGATGACCTTGCCGCCCGCGGTGGTGATCAACCGGCTCTTGCCGGGCTCCGCGGCGGGCGTGGCGGTGGTGGTGACGGTGACGGTCGGCGCGGGAGTGCCTTCGTCCGGCGAGGCGGACGGAGAGGCGAACGGGGAAACGGACGGGGGAACGGAGGGCGGGACGGACGGGGGAAGGGCGTTGGGCAGGGACGAGGCGAGGGCGAGCGCCTCGTCGACCTCGGCGGCGGAGAGCGGCCGGAGCCCGGTGTCCGTCAGCGGCTCGCTGAGCCGGTCGATCACCGCCACCCCCGCTCCGATCGCGAGGAGCCCGGTGACCAGCCATCCGGCCACAACCAGGGAAAGACGCTTGCGCATGCCCTCACTGTGCCACCGGAAACGATAAGACAACGCTAAGGAGCCGCTAACCCGCTTTTGACGCGGTACGGGAGGGGGCTAACGTGGCGGCAAATGTCGAATGTGCTGCTCATCGAGGACGACGCCGCGATCCGCACCTCCCTCACCCGGGGCCTGCGCGATCGCGGCCACGCCGTGTCGTCCGCCCCCGCCGCTCTCGAGGGCCTGCGGCTGGCCGTCGAGGAACGCCCCGACCTGGTCGTCCTCGACCTCGGCCTGCCCGACATGGACGGCCTGGACCTGCTGCGGATGCTCCGCGCGGTGAGCCGGATCCCGGTGATCGTGGCGACCGCGCGGGACGGCGACGCGGAGATGGTCAGGCTGCTGGACGCGGGCGCCGACGACTACGTGGTCAAGCCGTTCAGCGCGGCCCAGCTCGACGCGCGGATCCGGGCGGTGCTCCGCCGGATGGCCGGTGAGAGCCGCGCCGACAGCGCGGTCACCGTCGGGGGCCTGCGGATCGACCCGCGCACCCGGGAGGCGACCCTGGACGGGACGCCGCTGGACCTGAGTCCCCGGGAGTTCGACCTGCTCCACTATCTGGCGGCCCGGCCCGGCGAGGTGGTCACCAAGCGGGAGCTGCTCACCCACGTCTGGCAGATCCCCTACGGCGGCGCCGACAAGACGGTGGACGTCCACCTCTCCTGGCTCCGCCGCAAGCTGGGCGAGACGTCCCAGGAACCCCGCTACCTGCAGACCGTCCGGGGTGTCGGCGTGCGACTGGCCGCCCCGGCATGAGGCGCTGGCTCACCCTGCTGGTCGCGGCGACCACTTCCCTCGTACTGATCGCGCTGCTGGTCCCGCTCGCCCTGCTGGTCCGCACGGTGGCGGTGAGCGGGGCGGTGAGCGAGGCCGAGAGCGAGGCCGAGTCGGTCGCGGTCGTGGTCGGCGCGGTGGACACCGAGACCCTGCGGCTCACCGCCGAGCAGGCCGAGCACCCGGTCACGGTCTTCCTGCCCGGCGGCGAGGTGGTCGGCGATCCCGCCCCGCGCTCCACCGCCGTGGAACTCGCCTCCCGGGGCCGTAGCGTCACCGCCGCCGCCCCCGGCGGGCGGGAGATCCTGGTCGCGGTCCAGGGCGCGGCCGGGGGTACGGCGGTGGTCCGGGTGTTCCTGGACGACGGCCGCCTGACCAGGGGCGTGCCCCAGGTCTGGGCCGGGCTGGCGGCGCTCGGCCTCGCCCTGGTCGGGCTGGGCGTGCTGGTCGGCGACCTGCTGGCCCGCATGGTGATCAGGCCGATCACTGCGCTGGCGGGGGTGTCGCACCGGCTCGCGGCGGGCGACCTGTCCGCCAGGACGGTGCCCGACGGACCTCCCGAGGTGCACGCGGTCGGGGTCGCCCTCAACCACCTGGCCGAGCGCATCACCGGCCTGCTCGCGGAGGAGCGGGAGAGCGCCGCCGACCTGTCCCACCGGTTGCGTACCCCGCTGACCGGGCTGAGGCTGGAGGCGGAGTCGCTGTCCGACCCCGAGGAGTCGGTGAGGATCGAGGCACGGGTGGACGCCCTGGAACGCGCCGTCACCTCGGTGATCACCGAGGCGAGGCGGCGGGGGCGCGAGCGGGCCGAGTGCGACGCGGCGGCGGTGACCGGGGCGCGGGTCGCGTTCTGGTCGGTGCTCGCCGAGGACCAGTCGCGGCACTTCACCCTCGACCTGGCCCCCGGCCCGCTGCCGGTCGGGGTCGCCGCGGACGACCTCGCCGCCTGCGTGGACGCCCTGCTCGGCAACGTGTTCGCGCACACGCCGGAGGGGGTCTCGTTCTCCGTACGGCTGGAGGCGACACGGCCGGAGGCGGTACCGCCGGAGACCGCGCGGCCGGAGACGACCGGTGGCGGCGCGCTGCTGACCGTCGCCGACGCCGGTCCCGGTTTCGCCACACCCGACCCGTCGCAGCGCGGCGAGAGCGGTGCCGGGTCGACCGGTCTCGGCCTCGACATCGCCCGCCGTACGGCGGAGTCGGCGGGCGGCTCGCTGTCGCTGGGCACCTCCCCCGAGGGCGGGGCGAGCGTGATCCTGTTCCTGCCCGCCGTCACGCCCTGACCCCCGCTCCTCATCGGGCCTTCGCGGGCCGGCGCCCCCGCCGGTGACGGAATGCCGTGCCGCACCCGTGGATTCCCCGTCCGGCCCGTCCTCCATCTGGCCCGTCCGTCCGGCCGGTGGCGGTCCGCGCGCGGGCCGGAGAGCAGCCGTACGCCCGGTGCGGTGCCGTCCGCCCAGCTGTCTGCCCGTTCACGCGTGTGATCTGCCGCACTTCAGATGATGAAATGTTGCAGAATCTGAAAAATCATCTCTACTGTTGACAGTGTGACCAGCGTAGAAAGCGCCTACGAGCTCGGCCGGAGAGACCGGAAGAAGCTCGAGACCCGTGCGGCACTGGAGCATGCCGCCCTGACGCTAGTGGCCGAGCGCGGTCTGGCGGGCGTCACGGTGGAGGACATCGCCACGGCGGTGGACCTCTCCTCCCGCACGTTCTTCAACTACTTCCCCTCCAAGGAGGACGCGCTCGTCGGAGGGAGCCCGGCGTCCGCCGCCGAGCTGCGCGAGAGGCTGGAGGCCGTGCCCGCCGAGGTGCCGGTCCTGGAGGCGCTGCGCCTGATGTCGCGGGCCGAGGCCGAGCACGTCCAGCGACGGCGCGAGCAGTGGCTGCTGCGGCTGAAGGTGTTCGAGCAGAACCCGTCGCTCCTGCCGCGGCTGGTCGCCAGCGGCACCGAGACCGAGCTCGCCGTGTCGGCCGCCGTCGCGCGCAGGTCCGGCGTCGAACTGGGCACGAGCGGCTATCCCGAGCTGGTCACCGCGGTGGCCCTGACGGCCTTCCGGGCGGCGATGATGCGCTGGAGCGCCGCGGGCGGCCACCCGGCGCTCGCCGACCTGGTCGACGAGGCCTTCTCCCAGATCGCCGCGGGCCTGCCCGATCCGTAACCGTCGACCGCGGGCCTGCCCGATCCATGACCGTCGACCGCGGGCCTACCCGATCCGTAACCGTCGGCCGTTGACCGCCCCGTGAACGTTCCCCTCGACCGGCCTCCGCGGAAGTCCCGCGGAGCGCCGGCCCCCGCCCGAGAAACCGAGGAAAGATGACATCCACCAGCGCGCAGCCCGAGTCCGTGGCCGCGGCGCCCGCCTCCAGGAGAAAGGTCCTGCAGGCGCTGTCGGGGCTGATGGTGGGCATGTTCGTGTCCATCCTGGCCTCGACCGTCGTGGCCAACGCCCTGCCCCGCATCATCACCGACCTCCAGGGCACGCAGACCGTCTACACCTGGATCGTCACCTCGGAGCTGCTGGCCATGACGGCCACGGTGCCGCTCTGGGGCAAGATGGCCGACCTCTACAACAAGAAGCTGCTGATCCAGCTCTCGCTGGGACTGTTCGTGGCGGGCTCGCTGATCGCGGGTCTCACGCCGAACGTGGAGATCCTCATCGTCAGCCGCGTCGTGCAGGGCGTCGGCGCCGGCGGCATGACCGCGCTCGCGATGATCGTGATGGCGGCCATGATCCCGCCGCGTGAGCTCGGCCGCTACGCAGGCATCTTCGGCGCCGTGTTCGGCGTCGGCACCGTGGCGGGCCCGCTCATCGGCGGCGTGCTCGTGGACACCTCCTGGCTCGGCTGGCGCTGGTGCTTCCTCATCGGCGTGCCGTTCACGATCCTCGCCATCGTCCTGCTGCAGCGCACGCTCGACCTGCCGGTGGTGCGCAAGGAAGTGAAGATCGACTATCTGGGCGCCCTGCTGATCACGACGGGCGTGTCCACGCTGCTGATCTGGTCGTCGCTGGCGGGTCACCAGTTCGAGTGGGGCTCCTGGTGGACCGCCGCCCTGGTGAGCGGCGGCGTGATCATCCTCGCGCTCGCCGTCTGGGTGGAGTCGCGGGCGGCCGAGCCGATCATCCCGCTCACCATCTTCAGGAACCGCACCGTCGCCCTCGCCACCGTGGCGAGCGTCCTGGTCGGCGTGGCCATGTTCGGCGGCACGGTCTTCCTGTCGCAGTACTTCCAGGTGGCGCTCGGCAAGTCGCCGACGGTCGCCGGCCTGATGAGCCTGCCGATGGTGTTCGGCCTGCTGATCTCCTCCACCGTGGCCGGCCAGCTCATCACCAAGTGGGGCCGCTGGAAGGGCTTCCTGGTGGCCGGCGGCGTCGTCATGCTCGCCGGGATGGGCCTGCTCAGCACCATCGACGGGCAGACCGGCACGGTGCTGCTCGGGGTCTACATGGCGGTGCTCGGCGTCGGCGTCGGCATGCTCATGCAGAACCTGGTCCTCGCCGCCCAGAACGACGTACCCGCCCACGACCTGGGCGCCACCACCTCGGTGCTGACCTTCTTCCGCAGCATGGGCGGCGCCGTCGGCGTCAGCGCCCTGGGCGCGGTGCTGGCCAGCCGGATCACCACGCTCATGGCGGAGAGGCTCGGCCCGCTGGCCGCCGCCGGTGGCGCGGGCGGCGAGAGCGACGCCGTGCCCGACATCTCCAAGCTGCCCGCCCCCGTCGTCCGCGTCATCCAGGACGTGTACGCGACGGCCACCGCCGAACTGTTCCTCATCGGCGTGCCGCTCACCGCGCTCGCGCTGGTGGCGGTCCTGTTCATCAAGGAGAAGCCGCTCAACACGCTGTCGGGCGAGGAGCGGCTGGTCAGGGAGCGCGCCACGGCCGCCGGTCACTGAGCGGCTCGCCGCCGGGGGCGTCCGAGGCGCGGGACGGAAAACAAAATTTCGGACTTCTCACAAATTTTCGTTATCCGTTCGCGGCCTGCGGGTCTCCTGATGTGACGGCGCCTGCGAGCGCCGCCGGACGTCCCCTCCGTGATCTCCCAACAGGACAAGGACTTCATTCACTATGAGTACAACCGCCTCGCGCGGCATCCGAGCCGGACGCGCGTCCGTCGTACGCCAGGTCCGCCGCCTGTCGCTGGCCGGTGTTCTCGTCGGCCTCCTGGGCGCCTCCATGGTGAGCGTCACCTCTCCGGCCGCCGCAGCCGAGGTGCCCCTCTCGCAGGGTCGTACCGCCATCGCCTCCTCGGCGGAGCGCGGTGACCTGTCGGCCGCCGCCGCCTTCGACGGCAAGGCCAACACCCGCTGGGGCAGCAAGTTCAGCGATCCGCAGTGGCTCGCGGTCGACCTCGGCAAGTCCACCGCGATCGACAAGATCGTCATCAACTGGGAGAACGCCTACGCCACGGCGTTCCAGATCCAGACCGCCGCCGACGGCGACGGCCCCTGGAAGACGGTGCACACCACCACGGCGGGCAAGGGCGGGGTCCAGACCATCGACCTGTCGGCCACCGGCAGGTTCGTGCGGCTGTACGCGACCAAGCGGTCCAGCAAGTACGGCGTCTCGCTGTGGGAGTTCCAGGTCTTCGGCACCGGCTCGGGCACCTCGAACCCGACCCCGACCCCGACCGGGACCACGAAGCCGACCGCGACCCCGAAGCCGAGCTCGACCCCGAGCGCGACCCCGAGCACGACGCCCAAGCCCACGCCCAGCGCCACCCCGACCACCACCGCCCCCGCCGGCGGCTGGGTGCCGGTGAACCAGGCCGCGTGGAAGAAGGCCCTGGACATCTACAACAAGGTCGCCCCCCAGCCGGTTCCCGCGGGAATCGTGAGGGTGCCCGAGTTCCACACCAACTGCACGGTGGCCAACGAGGCCAAGGACGACCCGATCGTGCTGCCCGGCCTGGTCGGCGCCTCCCACATGCACACCTTCTTCGGCCCGAAGGTGTCGGCGAACACCACGACCGAGGACCTGCTCAAGAGCACCACGACCTGTGACGCTCTCGGGGACAACAGCGCCTACTGGGCACCGACCCTGCTGAAGGACGGCAAGCCCGTTCCGATGAAGGACTTCCGCGTGTACTACGGCTCCCGGCTCAAGGACCCGTCGGAGGTCGTGCCGTTCCCGCCGGGCCTGCGCGTGGTGCAGGGCGACGCGAAGCGTCAGGTGGCGACGCCGAAGGGTGCCTCCGGCCAGTTCTGGTGCGCCGGCAGCGCGGAGATCGGCCGTAGCGCCGACGGCAACTGGCCCGTCTGCGCCAAGGGCGGCAACCTGATCTACCAGCTGACCTTCCAGGACTGCTGGGACGGCAAGAACATCGACTCGCCCGACCACAAGTCGCACATGGGGCCGGCCAAGAACGGCACGTGCTCCGGCGACTACCCGGTCGCGGTTCCCAACCTCTCGTTCATGCTCGGCTACGACTCCCTCGGCGGTGACGGCCTGACGCTGTCGTCGGGCCTGCCCTCCTCGATCCACGGGGACTTCATGAACGCGTGGACCCCGGAGACGCTCGGCGCGCTGGTGAAGGTCTGCATCAACGCGGACGCCAAGTGCGGCACCAAGCCGGGCTGGGGCCGCTGACCGTCCCCCGCCACCACCTCGCATGACCTGCCGTGCCGGTGATCCCGCTTCCCGCGGGGCCACCGGCACGGTCTCGTTTCGGCGACCGGCCGGCCGTACGGGGCCCTACTCCTGCTCCTGCTGGAGGAGGTTCATCACCATGATCACTCCATGGGGTGACATGTCCTCGGCGTGCAGGCGGGAGAACTCGACGTTGAGCCGGGCGGGGCGTCCCCTCCGGTTCACGCCGTCGAGGGTGACGCCGTCGCCGCGGTCGTTTCCCGGCTCGGGCACCGTCTCCAGCATCCGCTGAGCCCTGGTCAGGAGCTCCCCGACGGGAAGGCCGATGTCGAGGGAGGCCAGCCGGTGGCCGATCGCCTCGTCGGCGCGGAGCCCCCACAGCTCCTCGGCCCCCGGGCTCCAGACCAGCACCCGCAGGTCGGTGTCGACCACGGCCACGGCGTCGCCGAGGCTGCGCACCACCGAGGAGACGAGGAGGGTGGCCCGCTTGAGCTCGTCACTGCGGGAGTTGAGGGTGTCGTTGATCTGCTGGAGCTCGTCGTTGGTCGACTGCAGCTCCTCGTTCATCGTCTCCAGCTCCTCGTTCGTGGACTGGAGCTCCTCGTTGGTGGTCTCCAGCTCCTCGTTCGTGGACTGCAGCTCCTCGTTGGTGGTCTCCAGCTCCTCGTTGGTCGACTGCAGCTCCTCGTAGGCGTGCTCCAGCTCCCGGTTCGCCTGCTCCAGCCGGTCGCGGAGCTGGCGGTAGCGCGTCACGTCGTGGAAGTTGACGCCGACGCCGACCAGCTCGCCGCCCGGTTCCAGCAGCGGGACGACGGCGATGTCGAAGACGCTCGGCTCAGGCGTGTTCGGCCGGTGCCAGGTGACGTCCTGCAGCTCGGCGACGCGCAGGTCCAGCTCCACCTGCTCGATCACCGAGCGGAGCTCGACCGGCCGGTAGGAGACCTCCAGGTCCTGGAACGGCCGCCCGATGTCGCGGGGGTTGAGGTTGAAGAGCAGCTCGGCGCGCGAGTTCGCCAGGGCGAGGTTCCTGGAGCGGTCGAGCGCGATCTGGGCGACCGGGCCGGTGGAGAGCGCCGCCGCCTGCAGCACCGTGTGCCGCACGTACGGGCGGGCCTGCGACACGCCCGCGCCGGGGGACCAGGTGGCGCGGTTGCCGGGTGGCGGCGACCCGATCTTCTTGAACAGCCTCATCCGGAGGTTCACCGGCTCGAACCGGTCACCGTGGTTCAGCAGCATCTCCGCCTTGCCCAGGAAGAGGTAGCCGGGGTCGGAGAGCGCGAAGTGGAACCGGCGCACGATGCTGAGCTGGGTCTCGCTGTTGAAGTACATCAGCGTGTTGCGGGCCAGCAGGAGGTCGACCCGGGAGATCGGCGCGTCACGCGTGAGATCGTTGCGGCCGAAGATCAGCTGGCGCCGCAGGTCGCGCCGGAACCCGAAGCCGGCCTCCACCGGCTCGAAGTAGGTCTGGCGCAGCTCCTCCGGCATGTCGGCGAGCTGGCGTTCGCTGTAGACGGCCGCCCGCGCCGTCTGGAGGGCCTTCTGGTCGAGGTCGGTGGCGTATATCTTCACCCGCTCGCGGAACTCCTCCATGCCGAGCTGCTCGGCCAGCACCATCGCGAGGCTGTAGGCCTCCTCGCCCGTCGCGCAGCCCGCGCTCCAGATCCGGATGACCTTGCCGGGCCCCTTGCTCGCGAGCAGGCTGGGGATCACGGTCTCGCGGAGCGTCTGCCAGGCGGCCGGATCGCGGAAGAAGGCGGTGACGTTGATCAGCAGGCTGTCGAAGAGCCGGTTGAACTCCTCGGGCTCCAGCTCCAGATAGTCCCGGTACTCACCGTAGTCACGGAGCTTGAGAGCCTCCAGACGCCTGCTGATGCGGCGTATGAGGGTGGTCCGCTTATAACCCGTGAAGTCGAAACCGCGCGTCTCCTTCAACATGAGCAGGAGATCGTCGAATTCACGTTCGTCGCCGGGCATCACAGTCTCAGCCTAGGCCCGTCACCGACCGCTACGTGAGAGCAAGGCTGTCACCGCTGCCGTCGATGCGGCTTTGTAGCATTCTCATGGTCTCCAGTGCCTGTCTGGTCTGCTCGGCGTCCTCCAGCAGGCGCCGCGACGAGTGCTTCCTGCCCTGCGCCTCCGCGCGCTCCAGCATCCGCTCCAGCATGCGCAGCCGCTCCTCCAGCCGCAGGGTCGCCGTCCACAGCGCCCGCTCCACGGCCTCGGCCTGGCTCGCGGCCATGCCCTGCGGGGACCAGCCGTGCCCCACCCGGCAGCCGTAGTGGGCCTCGGCCCCGCTTTTCGCCTCGTACACGGGCCCGCCGCACTCCGGGCAACTCAGTCCGGTGAGATCGCCCCCGTACGGGCCGATCTCACCGGATAAAAGATAGAGGGCGATCTCCTTCTCGACGCCCGGATCCTTCACGATCTCGTCCTCGACGGACGTGCGGCTCTGCCGCACGATCCACTCGGCGATCTCCTCCACGGACAGCGCCTCCGCGCTCCGCGCCGCGGCCAGGGCGGCGCGGGGCATCCCGTCGAACGCGCTCGTCCGGGGGTCCTGGACGGCGACCGCGCCGAGATGGCGCTCCACCACGGCGGCCCCCCTCGCCCCGTCGTCGAGCGTGCCGCTCAGCACGACGGCGAGCGTACGGGGACCCGCGTCCAGCGCGGCGCTGAGGAACAGCGGGTCGGCGGCCGGACGGTGGCCGTTGTAGCGGGGGCCGCGCGAGAGCCTGATCTCGCCGTCCTGGATCATCAGGTGGCGGTCCGGGGGTGCCACGTAGACCCGGCCGTGCCGCAGGGACTCGCCGTCTCCCGCGGTGGCGGCCTCCAGCGGCCCGGCCCTGTCGAGGATTCCCGCGAGAGAGCTCCCCGCCCGGGGGGGCAGGTGCAGCACCACCAGGACGGCGGCGGCGAGATCGCCGGGCAGCAGCGCGAGCAGGGCGCGCAGAGCCTCCACGCCACCGGCCGAAGCCGCGACGACCACCACATCACGCCCGCTGGAACCTGCCACATTTAGCTTCTATCCCGTCAGGACCCATTCATACTGGGGAACCGTAGGATTGTCGGCGGGGCCTCTTAAGACCCTTGAAGGGTATGGCCAATATGGATATGTCGGTGTATGTCATTCACCAATACGGTGATACGGCTCTAGTGGCCGTTATGGGCGAGATAGACGCTTTCAACTACCGGCTGCTGGAGTCGGAGCTGGAGTCACTCATGCTCGGCGGCACGCGACACATCCTCGTGGACGCCGGAGAGCTGCTCTTCTGCGACGTCAGCGGGGCCCGGGCGCTGGAGCGGGTTCACGAGAGCCTCCGCGCTGCCGGAGGAGAGCTGTTCGTCGTCCCCTCCCCGACCGTGGTCCGGCTGTTCACCGTCCTCTGGGGAGCGCAGGAGCCCGAGCACCCCGGCCTGGTCGACACCTTCGGCGTGGACGACCTCCCCGAGGTCCCCCCGCTCCCCCGGCGGCACTCCCCGGTCCTGCGGCGCATCGGCGGCGGGCGCCGCGCCCGCCGGGACACCGTCGGGCGCGCCGGGCCCCTCGGCCCGCGGAAGCCCTCCCCGCAGCCCACCACCGTCCCCCTCCCGGAGAGCACGACGCCCCAGGAAAGCACCGTCCCCCTCATGGAGAGCACGACGCCTTTGGAGCGCACGGTCCCGCTCCCGGAGAGCGCGGCGTCCCGGGAGCGCCCCGTCCCCCTCGCGGAGAGCACGACGACGCCCCGGCCCTCGCGGGACACGGGACACCCGCCCGCCGAGCGCGCGGCGCACCCGGCGCTGGAGCGGGCCGCGCGCCTGAGGCGGGAGGCGGCGGCACGCCTGGAGATACTCCACCTGCAGACGCAGACGACCTGCGCGGCGCTGGCCGAGATCCACAACCGGATGGCCGCCCTCCAGGCCGGGCTGGACGTCCACATCGCGATGCGGGCCGCGGTGAGGCTGGCCTGCGGCGACCATCTCAACCCGGCGAAGGCGGATCGGGCGCGCGAGCTCAGCGCCTCGTTCCCCGCCGGGTCCGGCTGAGTCACACCGCGCCCGGGTCGCCGAACGGATGATCAGGCGCCCTCACGATTACCCGCGCCCGTGGCGGAAAGCATGATGTCATGACTTTTCCGCTCCTCGAAGGGAGCGGAATTCCGCCGAGCCGCCTCAGCGGTTCCACGAAGGGCAGGCCACATGGCCCGCGATCCCGAGACCCATGACAGCCCGGACGCCCGCGACGAACCGCAGGACGAGCGCCAGGAGGCCCGCAAGGAGCGCGCTCGAGAGCGGATCACCCGGGCCGGCGAGCGAGCCGGGCAGGCCGCGGAGCGCAGGCACGAACTCGCCCACGGCGGGACCGCCCCGGCATCGCCCGGATCCCCGTCGTCCCCCACGCCTCCGGCGCCACTCCTGTCGCGCGCCGAACGGACGGACCGGGCCGACGCCCATCTGGGAAAGGCCCGCCTGCGGGCCGACGAGGCCAGGGAGCGCGCGGTGACCGGATACCGGTCGGCGGCCCAGGCCCACCGGAACGCGGCCGCGAGCCACGACCGGGCCGCGGCGGCGGGAAGCGGGGACGCGGAGACCCACCGGCTCCAGGCGCTGACGCATCGCCGCCAGGCCGCCGCCGACGAGCACCGGGCGTCCATGGCCGAACGGGCGGGCCCCGATCTCCGGAAAGACGGCCCCGGACAAGCCGGCCCCTGATGCGGCCCGCCGGAAACAGCGGCCGGAAACGCGCCCGGAATCCGAGGACGGGCCGGACTCCCCTTTGGTTAACGATCCCTTAGCGTGCCCCTAGCAAAATCTCCGCAAATCTTGGGACATGACACGAATTACCAGGATTACCGTCGGAACCCTCGCCACCGCCGCCCTCCTAATCGGCGGAGGCGGCATCGCCCTCGCCGCACAGCCGGACAGGACGGCGATCACCGCCACCGCCACCGCCACCGCCGCCGGCACGACCGGCGCGACCGTGACCGGCACCGCCCGCACGGCCGCCGCACCGGTCACCACCTCGGCGGCCATCTCCTCCCGCAAGGCCGTGCAGATCGCCAAGAAGCGCGTCCCCGGCGCGCGCGTGAGCAAGGTCGAGCGCGAGTGGGAGCACGGCCAGCGAGCCTGGAAGGTCGAGCTGCACAAGGGCGCCTGGGAGTACGACGTCTACGTGTCGGCGAGGACCGGAAAGATCATCAAGCTGAAGCGCGACTACGACGACTGATCAACAGGACTTGAGAACGGACTCCATGGCGTCCTTCTCACCGGACGTCACCCACAGGCCGTACTTGACCTTCACCTTGATCTGACGCTCGACGTAGGGGCACCGGTAGGCGCGGCGCGGCGGCAGCCAGGTCGCCGCGTCTCCGGCGCCCTTCTGGCTGTTCAGCGGCCCGTCCACGGCGAGCAGGTTCAGCGGGTCGTTGGCGAGTTCCTTCCGCTTCGAGGCGGACCACTGCTGGGCGCCCTTCTGCCAGGCGTCGGCGAGCGCGATCACGTGGTCGATCTGCACCGCCATGCTGGTCCGCGTCCCGCGCTCGAACTTGATGGTCTTGCCGCTGTACGGGTCCTCGAGAATTCCGGACTGTACGACGCAGCCGTCCTCGCCCTTCTTGAAGACCTCTTCCTTCAGGTCGCGAATGAGAATGTCGTTGCGGGTGTCACAGCCGTTCTTGTCGACGTCCGACCACGCGGCACCGAATTCGTCGCGGTCGAATCCGGTCATCGAGGCGCGGCCCTTGACCTCGAGTTTCCCCAGGTCCTTGAGCGCCTCGGACGCGGACTGCCCCCCGCCGGAGGACTGCGTCCCGTCGTCCACACTCCCGCCGGGCACCGGGCCGCAGCCCGCCACCGTGAACGCGATCGTCGCGACGACCACACCTCGTACCAGCGCAGCCCGCACCCTGCCACCTCTCACGCGCGTCACTCTCTGAAGCGGCAAATTACCCCAGATACCGTCCTCAATCTTAAAAGCCTCAAGCAGTCTTTGGGGGAACGCGAGAATTTCCGGCCTATCAATCCGCGCCTTAACGACATCTCTCGCGTGACCTGCACAAAGGCCCCGACAGACGCGCCGCCCGGAGAGGAGGGACACGGCTCTCCCGAAAAGCGCGCCCTCGAATATTCACGCAACGCGACTATCGACTACGCAAAGTGGCGGTGTTCTAATGACCAGGAGCGCTCACACCCCGTGAGTCATTCGCTACGGAGAGGATTCGCATGAGACGGATCTCATCGCGTCGTCCCCACCTCGCACGGACCGTGACCGGGCTGGCCGGTGCCGCGGCCACCCTGCTCCTCGCCTCCGGATCCGGTTCCGCCGCGGCCTCCGCCGCCCCGGCGGCCAAGCTGCGGGCCCCCGCCCCGCCCTCGCGGGTGGTCCGGCTCGACCCCGGCGTCGAATGCACCTTCAACACCCTCTGCCTCTACCGCGACTACGGCTTCAACGGGCCCGGATACAGCATCCCCGCGGGCTACCCGACCGATCTGAACGACGTGCCGCTGCCGGGCGGCGCGGGCGGCACCTCCACCGCCGCGAACAACGTCTCGTCGTGGGTCAACAACACCGGCTACTCCGTCCTGCTGATCGACTACGCGGGCACGGAGCGCACACTGCCCCCCTACCACTCGCTGGAGGAGTCGCTGGAGACCGACGACACCGTCGACGCCGTCGACTGGCTCCCCTGACGTAGCCGGCCCCTCCCGCCTTCTCCCCTTCTCTGCTTTTCCCCTTCTCCCCGCGCGGCCGCTCGCCCGGACCCCGGGGAGGAGGCCCCCACGACCGCCCGGCCGGGTGAACGGCCCTCCGGGGTCAGGTGACCAGGATCCCGCCGTCGACCGGGATCACCGCTCCGGTGACGTACGAGGCCGCGTCCGAGGCGAGGAAGATCGCGGCGGCGACGAGCTCGGCCGGATCGCCGGGGCGCTTCATCAGCACCCGGTGCTCAAGGTGCCAGGCCAGATAGCCCTCGGCGTACTGCTCGGTCATCTCCGAGGCGAAGAAACCCGGCTCGACGCAGTTGACCCGGATGCCGCGCCGCCCCGTCCACTGCTGGGCGAGATCGCGCGTGAGGCCGACGACCCCCGCCTTGGAGGCGCTGTAGGCGGCCTGCGGCAGCCCGGCGGTCGTCTCGCCCAGGATGCTCCCGACGTTGACGATCGAGGAGCCCGGCCGCATGAGCCTGGCGCAGGCCTGCGCCATCCAGTACGTGCCGTGCAGGTTGACGTCCACGACCTGCCGGAACTGCTCGGGCGTCTCCTTCAGCGCCGGGACCGCCGAGCCCACCCCCGCGTTGTTGATCAGGATGTCCACCGCGCCCAGCTCGGCCACCGCCGCCTCGGCCAGCGCCTGGCAGTCCTCCGGCCTGGTTACGTCGGTGACGAGGGCCACGCATCGCCTGCCGGTCTCCTCGACCAGGGCGCGGGTCTCCTCCAGGCGGTCCTTCCTGCGGGCGCCGATCACGATGTCCGCGCCCGCCTCGGCGAGGCCCCTCGCGAACGCGACCCCCAGCCCCGAGGACGCGCCGGTGACGATCGCGACCTTGCCGTCCAGCCGGAATCGTTCCAGCATCCGGATCCTCCTTCGTCCGCCCAATACGCCGAAGGAAATTCTAGTGACCACGACGAGAATCGCCCGTGAGGGGTCTCCTCACGGGCGACACGACATGCTGTGCGCTTGGCGATCCGAACAGTCCGAACGTTCGGGGAGTTCCGGAGGCGGTCCGGCCACCCCTCACGGCTCCCGGGGAGCGGACGACGCCACGGGCCGCCGGACGCGGCCGTGGCGGATCGTCCTCCGTGCCCCCGCAGGCGCCCCTACAGGCCGTACTCCTTGGTGATCCTCTCGTGCCGCTCCACCTCGACGTCGACGGCCTTGGCCAGGTCGAGCCAGGCCAGCGGGTGCACCCAGCGCTCGGTGGCGTCGTCCAGGAGCGCGTCGAGCTCGACCGGGCTGACGTCCGGCGGGACCGCGATCCAGCCGAACACGCCGGGCAGCGGCTCACCGGAGGTCGGGTGGTTCACCGTGTAGTTGTCGTCGCTGTAGACCCACATCGGCCAGCCGCGCTCGGCCATGACGTCGTTGAACTCCGTCCAGTCGGTCTGACTGGGAGCGGCGCCGTCGAAGAACCAGCTGGTGTAACCACCCGGGCGGAGCATGCTGACCGCGGCGAAGGGCGGGACGAAGTTCTCCTGCTCCTCGGCGCTCTCCGGGATCGGCTCGAGCAGCTGCGGCTCGAAGACGACCAGGTCACCCGCGTTGTACTCCATGCCGGGAGGCTGGGGGATGGCCAGGCGCGCCGTCGCGGGGCCGGTGCGCACGCTCAGGACCTGGCGCTGGCTGCCGTCGGGGGCGGGAAGGATGATGCGCACCAGGCCCATCTCCTCCTCGATCGGCCCCTCGCTCGACTGCAGCGGCATCCCGATCTTGGCGGCGCCCAGGCGTACGGTCTCCCAGTCCTCGGCGGCCGTCGCCATCACGACCATCCGCCAGACGTCCTGCTGCTCGATCTCCCCGGAGTCGAGGAGGTCGCGCAGGATGCCCGCGCCCTTGGCGTTGTCGCCGAGCTGCTGCACCGCGGCCGACCACAGGCGGGCCGCCTCGATGCCCGCGCCCGCGGTGGCCGCCGCCTCTCCCTCGGCCGCCGCCTGCTCCCAGCGTTCCCGCGCGGTGTACAGGCGGCCCAGGGCGAGGTGGCGCTGCCCGGCGGGCAGCCGCTCGGCCACCTGCTCCAGGCGCTCGTCCTGGCGGGCCTCGATCAGCAGGCCGCTGAGGTACGACACGTCCTGCGGGTCGGCGTTCTCGATGTCGCCGGACTCGACCAGCATGGTCCAGTAGATGTCGGCGCCCCTGGCCGGGTAGCCCAGGAAGCCCAGCGTGGTGGTGTGGCGCCGGGTGGCCTCCACGTCACGGCCGGACAGCGGGGTCAGCCAGCCCACCCAGCGCTCCGGGTCGGCGTTGAAGCCGTCGGCGGCGTCGAAGGCGCCGACCAGCTCGGCCTCGGGACCCGGAGCCGGAAGCGCGGTGGCCTCGTCGGCGGCGGCGCGCAGCTCGGCGATCCGCTTGGCGACGTCACCGGGGTTCCTGAGCTCACCGGCCGCCGACTCGGCCAGGTCGGCCAGCAGGCGCGCCTGCCAGAGTCCCTGACGTCCGACCGCCAGGTGCCCGGCGACGAGCGCCAGCTCGACCCTGGCGCGGTAGCCGCCCATCATGGCGAAGTAGTCGATCCACTGCTTGAGCACCCGGCCCAGCTGCCAGGTGTTGGTGATCTGCGCCGTTCCGGCGAGCGCGCGGATGGCGTGCGACCACTCCACCCAGACGCGGGGGTGGTCGCCCACCACGTCGAGGTCGGGCAGGGCGTCGACGGACTCCTGCACCCGGTCGAGGGTGGCGAGCACGAGCGCGTGGAGCACTCCCTCGCGGTGCTCCTTGGCCACCGGGTCGTCGGGCTTGAAACCGGTCGCGGCGTCGAGCGCGGTGAGCGCGTCCTCGGCGCGTCCGGCGGCCAGCAGCGCGCGGGCCGAGGCGGCCCCCAGCTCCCAGCTCGCCTCGCGGCCCGCGCCGCCCAGCGCCGCCACCGCGGTCTCGGCGTGCGCGATGGCCTCGTCGACACGGCCCGCGTCGACCAGCGCCGCGACGTAGTGCTCGGCGACGGAGGCGAAGGCCAGCGAGTCGGGCTCGACGTCCAGCGCCGAGAGCGCGGCCAGCCGCTCGGCGGCGTAACCGGGACCGTCGGCGTTCGCCTGCGCGATGGCGAGCGCCACGACGGCACCGGGCACGGCCGGGCACTCCCGCACGTCCTCCCGCCTGGTGAACTCCACCAGCGTCTCGGCGTCGGCGATCGCGACCGTCCCCTGCGCGCGGTCGCCGACGCGGCCGATCAGGTGCCAGTAGCGGGCGTAGAACTCCAGCCAGGGCAGCCGCAGGTTCTCCGCCTGCTGCGCGATGGCGGGCGCGAGCACGTCGAGCTGCGCGTATCGGCCTTCCAGCGCCTGCGCGGGCACGTCTCCGATCGCCATAGCCAGACCGGTGTTACCTGCTTCGTGCAGTTGCCGCTGGGTGTCGCCCACCCAGGCCCAGATGTCCACGTCCATGAGACGTCAGTCTGCCAGGTCGGCGAGCATGCCCCAAACGGCTTGACGATCCCGTGCAACCCCGAGGCCTCACGGTATGGCCCCGCGCACGTGCGCACGAGCCCGATCCCACCGGCCGCGAGGCCCCCGGCGACAGCACGGGGGTCATGGAAGATTCACCCGTACGCCCCGGAGCGTGACCTCGGTGGACACGACCCGGTGGTCACGACTCAGCGGGCACGACTCCCTGGAACATGACCCGGCGGGCACGCCCAGGTGACATGACATGCCCGCGGCGACACCGCGCGGGTCACGGAGGACCCGAGGTCCCGCGTACGGCTCAGAGTGTGAGCTCGCCGGACGCGACCAGGACGGCGGGACCCGCGAGGTAGCTGGTGTGCTCGTCGAGGGTGACGGTGACGGTGCCGCCGAGCACCTCCACCGCCCAGGTGCCGCTGGTCTCACCGGCCAGCCGCGCGGCCGCCACGGCCGAGGCGACCGCGCCGGTGCCGCAGGACCTGGTCTCGCCCGAGCCGCGCTCGAAGACCCGCATGACGACCCGGCGCGGGCCCACCGGGTTGAGCAGCTCGATGTTGACCCCGGAGGGGAACACCTCGGGGTCGAACGCGGGCTGGTGGCTCAGGTCGAGCTGGGCCACCGGGTCGCCGATGACGCAGGCCAGGTGGGGGTTGCCCACGTTGACGTGGAGACCTCCGTACTCGTGACCCGCGACCGTCGTGTTGCTCTCCCCCAGCACCCGGGGCGGGCCCATGTCGACGGTCACGTCGCCCGTCTCCGCGAGCCGCACCCGCTTGACGCCTCCCCTGGTCGCGACGCCGAACTCCCCCGGCGCGGCGAGACCCGTGTCGACCAGGTAGCGGGCGAAGAGCCGCACCCCGTTGCCGCACATCTCGGCGATGCCGCCGTCGGCGTTGCGGTAGTCCATGAACCACTCGGCCTCTCCGGCCTGGCCGGACACCTCCGGGCTGAGCTTCGTCCGCGTCACGCGCAGCACGCCGTCCGCGCCGATCCCCGCGCGGCGGTCGCACAACGCCGTCACGAGCGTCGCGGGCAACTCCAGCTCACCGTCCGGGTCGGGGAGGATGACGAAGTCGTTCTCGGTGCTGTGTCCCTTCGCGAATCGCATGCGGCCAACTCTATCCAGGCACGCGCCCTCCCCCGCCGCCCCGCCCCCCGGCCCGGCTGCGGTCTGGCTGCGGCGGTCAGCCGCGGATCGCGGCGAGGGCGCGGCCCAGGAGGTCCGGTTCGCGCTGGGGGAGCCAGATCACCCGGGGGTCGCGGCGGAACCACGACTCCTGGCGGCGGACGAACCTGCGCGTCGCCCGTACCGTCTCCTGCTTCGCCTCCTCCTCGGTGCACTCGCCGCCGAGGAAGCGCAGCACCTGCGCGTACCCGAGGGCGCGGCTGGCCGTACGGCCTCCGGCGAGCCCGCGCGCGGCCAGCTCCCCGACCTCCTCCACCAGCCCGGCCCGCCACATGCGCTCGACCCGGGCCTCGATCCGGGCGTCCAGCACGTCCCTGGGCACCTCCACCCCCAGCTGGACGCTGTCGTAGACGGCGTCGTACGACGGCATCGTGGCCGAGAACGGCCGTCCGGAGATCTCGATGACCTCCAGGGCCCGGACGATCCTGCGCCCGTTGCCCGGGAGGATGGTCCCGGCGGCCTTCGGGTCGCGCTCGCGGAGCCGCTCGTACAAGGGGCCGGGGCCGCTCAGGTCGAGCTCGGCCTCCAGCCGGGCGCGGACCTCCGGGTCGGTGCCGGGGAACTCCAGGTCGTCCAGGGCGGCCCGCACGTACAGCCCCGACCCGCCCACCAGGATCGGCGCGATCTCCTTGGCCCGCAGGCCGTCGATGATCGGCCGGACCAGCGACTGGTACTCGGCCACGCTGGCCGCCCTGGTCACGTCCCAGATGTCCAGCAGGTGGTGGGGCACCCCCCGGCGCTCCGCCACGGAGAGTTTCGCCGTCCCGATGTCCATTCCTTGGTAAAGCTGCATGGAGTCGGTGTTGATCACCTCGCCCCCCAGTTCGAGGGCGAGATCCACGGCCAGGTCGGATTTTCCGGCCGCGGTCGGGCCGACGACGGCGATGACGGGTAGCTGAGGCACGGGGTAAGTCTGCCAACTCCCCGGGTATGGATGAGAGGCGATGCGTCCTCGCATCGGAATTGGGGGATTCACCATGTCGATCCTCGACAAGGTCAAGCACATGCTGGGCGGCAACGCCAAGACCGAAGAACTCGCCAAGCAGGGCATCGACAAGGCGGAACAGATCGCCAAGGAGAGACTGGGCGGGAAGCACGCCCGGACCATCGACACCGCCGCGCAGAAGGCCAGGGAGATGGCCGACAAGATCGACGAGCCGGACACCACGCCCCCGGGCACGACACCCGCGCCCGGCCGCGCCACGCCTCCCGGGCGGGGCGACACCGCGCCCGGCCCCGGCCAGCCCGGCACCACGCCGCCGCCCTACGGGCCGTAAACAGGCGGCGGGGCCGGCTCCGGTCCTGGTCAGTCCCAGTCGAGCATCGGCTGCAGGTAGCCCTCCAGGGTGAGCAGCCAGCGCTTCGACTCCACGCCGTCGCCACCGCTGAACCCGCCGAGCCCGTTCCCGGCGATCACCCGGTGGCACGGCACGATGACGGGGACCGGGTTGGCTCCCATGATCGATCCGATGGCCCGCGCCGGAACACCCGTCCCGCTGCGGGCCGCCAGCTCCCCGTAGGTCACCACCCTGCCGTACGGGACCGTCTCGTAGAGGGTGCCGAGCACCCTGCGCTGCACCGGTGAGGTCAGCCGCCAGTCGACCGGGACCCCGAAGACTTTCAGCCTGCCCTCGTAGTAGTCGCCCAGCTCGCCGAGCACGGCCGCCGTCCTGGCGGGGTCGTCCGTCTCCTCCAGTCCCAGCCGTTCCAGCAGGCGAGCCTTGAACCGGGACAAATCGCCCCAGCCCACACTCGCCACGCCGTCCTCGGTCACGGCGACGACCATGTCCCCCTGCCGCGTCGGAACGCTCCCGAACGCCACGCTCCCCGCCATCGGCCTCGTGCCTCCTCGTGAAACCCGCCGGACCCACCGCCCCCGGCCCCCGGACACCGTAACCACTCCCGGCGGGGATCGGCTCCCGGGATCACTCCGTCCAGCGGGCGGCGAAGTAGCCGACGCCGTAGGGCGCGTCGTCGTAGAGGATCTCACCGCGCAGGGCGCTCCCGCACCCGCCGAGGACCTGCAGGGCCGCGCGGCCCGCGACCCACAGCTCGGCGGCCTCGCCGGGGTCGAGCTCCGGCACCTCGGCGCGGGCGAGCGCCTCGACGATCATCCTGTCGTACGGTTCCGCGCGCGGGTCCAGGTATCCGGGGGACTTCTCGGTGAGGCAGGCCGAGCCGTCGGCCATGACGAGCATCGCCACGCGACCCGCGCCGGCCGCCAGACGCCCGCCCAGTGCCGCGCACTCCCCCGGAGCCGCGCCGAAGGAGATCGCGTGGAATCCCGAGGCGGTCAGGCGCTCTCCTTCCAGGAGCCAGCGGCCGACCGTCAGGGACAGCGGCAGGACGGGCTCCCCCTCTCCGCTCCGGACGTCGACGCCCCAGGGCGCGAGGCTCCCGGAGGCGTCCGCGCCGTACGCCGCGGTCCGGTCCGCGCCTCCCACCACCACGATCTCGTCGGCCCCGGCGTCGCGCAACGCCCCGGCCGCGGCCGCGCAGGCCGTCCTGAGGTCGTCGAGCTCCGGGGCCGCGCTCCCGGCCAGCTCGGGGACCAGCAGCGGGGGATGCGGGCACACGGCCGCGGCGACAAGCACCTCGCCAGACTAACGGAGCCCTCACCGGCAGAGCCTCGCCAGCACAGCTCTGATGACAGGGGCCCTTTCCAGGAACCGCGTCGCCGTCCCGCGGGCCGTTCCATGACGAGAACGACCGCATGGGACAACGTCCGCAGGGGGTAGGGGAACACGGCGGGGCACGGTGACGATCTCACCGTGCCCCGCGTGCCGATCATGTCCGGTTCATGTCCGGTGGGCCGCGGTCGTGCGGCTCCCCGGGATCGGGTCAGTAACCGCTTCCCGGGATCGGGTCAGTAACCGCCGATGGGCCCCTGGGGCTCCACGTATCCGGCGGGGTCGTCGGCGCCGGAGTCCTGCGGCCGCTTCGACGGTTTGTTCTTCGAGGGGTTACCGGCGGCCGACTCGGCCCCGGGCTCGCTCCCGTCCGCCCCGCCGGTGCCGCTGCCGGCACCGGAGCCGGTGCCGGTGCCTGTGTCGCCGCCTCCGGCGGGCGTGTCGTCGGCTCCGGAGGCCGCGTCCGCCCCCTCCTCCGGCTCCTGTTCCTTGGCCTGCGGCGGGCTCCGGTCCGGCGCGGGCTCCTGGGACGCCTCCTGGGCGGTGTCCGGTGCCGGTGGCACCAGGGGGTCGTCGCCCCCGGCGTTCATGAAGGCGAAGACGGCGCCTCCGCCCACGACGGCGGCGGCGAGGACGGAGAAGACGGCTATGGCCAGGCCGCTCATCCGCTGGGGCTTGCGCTTGCGGGGCTTCTTGGGCTCGTCGGCGGGGCCGGCGAGGATCTCTGGTTCTCCGGGACTGCCCGGAGATGGCGGAGGGACGTGCATGAGGAAAAACTCCCTGCGGCTCTCGGGGGGAAACCTCCACGGCTTCCGAGGGTGCCGAACCACAGTAGCCACAGCAGGGAAATGCTCGCACATCAATCACAGGCGAATCACGAAATATCCTCTTTTCGGGAACCCGTGATGACGCCGTACACATACCCCCTGGCAGAGACGTCGGCGCACCGGAATCCCCGTCGCCATCGGAGGTTCCGGCGATTCGATCATGAGCTTCGCACCGCCCGGAGAAGCGTCCCGGGAAAAAAGACGCCGGAACGTCCCGCCCGGAGGGAAACCCGGGTGAGACGTTCCGGCGGAGGTGCCCGTCAGGAGACGGAGCAGCCCGAGGTCTCGGGGAGCGGGGCGGGACGGCCGATCGAGGGCATGCCGAGCATGACCCCGGGACCGGCTCCGGCCGGGGCGCCCTGGCGGGCCTCCCAGGCGTCGCCCGCGCGGGTGCGGCGGAGCCCCAGCGCGGGACCGTCGGCGACCAGGTGGTGCGGCGCCGCGTACGTGACCTCGGCGCTCACCACGTCACCCGGGCGCGGGGTCTCGGCACCGGGGGCGAAGTGCACCAGGCGGTTGTCGGGGGCCCGCCCGGACATGCGGTGGGTCGCCTCGTCCTTGCGGCCCTCGCCCTCGGCGACCAGCACCTCCAGCGTCCGGCCGACCTGCCGCTTGTTCTCCGCCCAGGAGATCTCGGTCTGCAGGGCGACGAGCCGCTCGTAGCGCTCCTGCACGACCTCCTTGGGAACCTGGTCGTCCATGGTGGCGGCGGGGGTGCCGGGGCGGATGGAGTACTGGAACGTGAAGGCGTTGGCGAACCGCGACTCGCGCACCACGTCGAGGGTGCCCTGGAAGTCCTCCTCGGTCTCGCCGGGGAAGCCCACGATGATGTCGGTGGAGATCGCCGCGTCGGGCATCGCCGCGCGGACCCGCTCGATGATGCCCAGGTAGCGCTCGGCCCGGTAGGAGCGGCGCATCGCCTTGAGGACCCGGTCGGAGCCCGACTGCAGCGGCATGTGGAGCTGGTGCATCACGTTGGGCGTCTCGGCCATGGCCGCGATGACGTCGTCGGTGAACGCCGCCGGGTGCGGGCTGGTGAAGCGGACCCGCTCCAGGCCCTCGACGTCGCCGCAGGCCCGCAGCAGCTTGCCGAAGGCGAGCCGGTCGCCGAACTCCACGCCGTACGTGTTGACGTTCTGGCCCAGGAGGGTGATCTCCAGCACGCCCTGGCCGACCAGGGTGCGCACCTCGTTGAGGACGTCGCCGGGACGGCGGTCCTTCTCCTTGCCGCGCAGGGCGGGCACGATGCAGAACGTGCAGGTGTTGTTGCACCCCACGGAGACCGACACCCACGCGGCGTAGGCGGACTCGCGCTTGGTCGGCAGCGTGCTCGGGAAGGTCTCCAGGGATTCCTTGATCTCGACCTGGGCCTCTTGCTGGACGCGCGCCCGCTCCAGCAGCACCGGCAGCGAGCCGATGTTGTGGGTGCCGAACACCACGTCCACCCAGGGCGCCCTGCGGACGATCTCCCCCTGGTCCTTCTGCGCCAGGCAGCCGCCCACGGCGATCTGCATGCCGGGGTTGCCCATCTTCGAGGGGCGCAGGTGGCCGAGGTTGCCGTAGAGCTTGTTGTCGGCGTTCTCCCGTACGGCACAGGTGTTGAACACGACCACGTCGGCCGTCTCCCCCTGGGCGGCCGGGACGTATCCGGCGTTCTCCAGGAGGCCCGACAGGCGCTCGGAGTCGTGCACGTTCATCTGGCACCCATAGGTACGGACCTCGTACGTGCGGGCGCTCTCCACGGTGGCAGTCATCTCACGACAAGGGTAGGCGCTCCGCCGAACCTTCAGGTACGCCCTCGGCCCGCCGGACTTTGGGTAATCGATCGGTCACGCAACGTCAATCAGCTCGCTGAGCTGGGGCTCCAAAGCCGCATGCGAGAATTAGGACTCGACCGACAGCTGAGAGTGGTGAGCCACGGTGGCGATGCTCGTGCAGACCTCGGAGGCCCCGGTGAAGGCCAAGAAGCCCGCCCAGAAGCCCTCCAAGAAGCCCCGCAAGAAGGCGGCGCCGAAAACGGTCGTCTGGGAGACCCCCGGCGAACTCAGCCTCGACGAATGGTCCGAGCTCAACTCGCGGGACGACGGCAGTCGCTACGAGCTCGTCGACGGGAGTCTCATCGTGTCCCCCGCTCCACCATTCAGACACCAGCGCATCGGAGACCGTCTCCAGACCTACCTGGAGACGGTGACGCCGGAGGATCTGATCCCCGTCACCGCGACAGGCCTCCTCCTGGATCGCAGGCCCGGTGTCATCCCCGATCTGATGGTGGTGGAGGCCGCCCCCTTCGAGGAGGGCGCGGAGGTCGCGCAGCCCGAGTGGGTCCACCTGGTGGTGGAGATCGTCTCCAGGTCCACCACGGCCACGGACCGGATCATCAAGCACGCGAAATACGCGGAGGCCGGCATCTCCCACTTCTGGCGCATCGAGATGAAGCCGTTCCGGGGGCGGGGATCCGACGCGCTTCCGGTGATCTTCACGTACGCGCTCGACGAGAACGGCGAGTACCAGCTCATCCACCGCGTCGCCGCCGGGACGACCGTGGAACTGACGGAACCCTTCAAACTCACCCTCGACCCGGCTACGCTGGGCAGGGTTCGATGATCAAGGCGTGAGCAGGCCGTGATCTGATCGGTACCGCAGGGTTAGCCCCAGGTGCCCTTTACAGAATTACGTTGTGCACCATGACGGAGAACGGGGACAAGACTCCTCTGGTCGTGCTTGAAGGCGTCAACAAGCACTTCGGCAGCCTGCACGTCCTTCGGGACATCAATCTGACGATCTCCCGCGGCGAGGTCCTCGTCGTCATCGGCCCGTCGGGCGGCGGAAAGTCGACCCTCTGCCGGACGATCAACCGGCTGGAGGCGATCGACGAGGGGACCATCACCTTCGACGGGCAGCCGCTCGCGGTGGAGGGCAAGACCCTGGCCAAGCTCAGGTCCGAGGTCGGGATGGTGTTCCAGTCCTTCAACCTGTTCGCCCACAAGACGATCCTCGAGAACGTCACCCTCGGGCCGATCAAGGTCCGCGGCATCGCGAAGGGCGACGCGGAGCGGCGGGGGATGGAGCTGCTGGAGCGGGTCGGCATCGGCGCCCAGGCGTCGAAGTATCCCGCGCAGCTCTCGGGAGGCCAGCAGCAGCGCGTGGCGATCGCCCGCGCCCTGGCCATGGACCCCAAGATGATCCTGTTCGACGAGCCGACCTCGGCGCTCGACCCGGAGATGGTCCAGGAGGTGCTCGACGTCATGATCGGCCTCGCCCAGGAGGGCATGACGATGATGGTCGTCACCCACGAGATGGGCTTCGCCCGCCGCGCGGCAAACCGCGTGGTGTTCATGGCCGAGGGCCAGATCGTCGAGGAGAACACCCCCGAGGAGTTCTTCACCAACGCCAAGACCGGCCGGGCCAAGGACTTCCTCTCCAAGATCCTCACCCACTGACGGCTCTGCTCATCCCTGATATGTCCCTGACGAAAGACGAGGTAGCAAGAATGCGTGTACGTCGTATTGGAGCCGTGGTGATCGCGGCCGCGGCGGCGATGGCCGGTCTGACCGCGTGTGGTGACGACGCCGCCGGCGGCGGCAGCGACAAGTTCGTCGTGGGCATCAAGGTCGACCAGCCCGGTCTCGGGCAGAAGCAGCCCGACGGCTCCTTCAAGGGGTTCGACGTCGACGTTGCCCGGTATGTCGCCAAGGAGCTCGGCTACACGGACGACAAGATCGAGTTCAAAGAGGCCATCTCGGCCAACCGCGAGTCTTTCATCCAGCAGGGCCAGGTCAACGCGGTGATCGCGACCTACTCGATCACCGACGACCGCAAGAAGAAGGTCTCCTTCGCCGGCCCGTACCTGGTCACCGGCCAGGACATCCTGACCCGCGCGGACGACACCACGATCAACAGCGTCGAGGACCTCAAGAACAAGAAGGTCTGTGGCGCCCAGGGCTCCTCCTCCCCCGCCCGCCTCGTCGAGAAGTTCGGCGACGAGTGGAAGAGCGGCTTCCTCACCGAGCAGCAGGGCTACGGCGCCTGCCTGCCGCTGCTGGAGAACAAGCAGGTCGACGCGATCTCCACCGACGCGACGATCCTGGCCGGCTTCGCCACCCAGTCCCCCGGCAAGTTCCGCCTCGTCGGCCAGCCCTTCTCCGAGGAGAAGTACGGCATCGGCCTGAAGCTCGACGACAAGGCGACCCGCGACAAGGTCAACGCGGCCGTCGAGAAGATGTTCACGGACGGCAGCTGGAAGAAGGCCATCGACGCCAACTTCGGCGAGTTCGGGAAGTTCTTCACCACCCCGCCGACCGTCGAGCGCTACTGACCGGTCACATCTCGGCCGGGGCGTACGCACGCCCCGGCTCTGTGACCTCTGGAGGGATGAGTGCAGGCACTCTTCGATGAATTCCCGGTCATTCTGGGCGCTTTCTGGCTGACCATCCGGCTCACCCTCGCCAGTGGGGTGGTGGCGCTCGTGCTCGGGACGATCCTCGCGGGCATGCGGGTGAGCCCGCTGCCGGTCCTGCGCGGGATCGGCACGACGTACGTGAACGTCCTGCGGAACACCCCGCTCACCCTGGTGATCGTGTTCTGCGGACTGGGCCTCGGCCTCGTCCTGGACGTCTCGTTCTCCGAGAGCCTGTCCACCAACTACCTGTGGCTTTCCATCATCGGCCTGTCGGCCTACACGGCGGCGTTCGTCTGCGAGGCGATCCGGGCCGGGATCAACACGGTCCCGGTCGGCCAGGCCGAGGCGGCGCGCGCCATCGGGCTCACGTTCGGCCAGAACCTGAGGCTGATCGTGCTGCCCCAGGCGTTCCGCGCGGTGATCGCCCCGCTGGGCAGCATCCTGATCGCGTTGACCAAGAACACCACGATCGCCGCGGCAATCGGGGTGGGTGAGGCGTCCCTGACCATGAAGACGCTGTTCGAGGCGCACGGCGACGCGGTCATCCAGATCTTCGCCGGGTTCGCGCTGGGCTTCCTGATCCTCACCCTGCCGACCGGGCTGCTGTTCGGCTGGCTCGCCAGGCGCCTGGCGGTGGTCCGATGACCGCGGTGACCACCGAGCGGCCCCCGGCGCGCAAGCGGCGCGTCGAGAGCTCCGAACGCGTCAGCGTCCTGTACGACATCCCCGGCCCCAAGGCCCGGATCCGCAACACCGTGCTCACCGTGCTGGTCATCCTCGCCGTGCTGTTCGCGGCGTACGTGATGGTGACCAAGCTCGGCGAGAAGAACCAGCTCAGCGCCGAGTTGTGGACGCCGTTCCTGCGCGGCGACGTGTGGGTCAACCTGATCCTGCCCGGACTGGTGAACACGCTCAGCGCGGCCGCGGTCGCCGCCGTGATCGCGGTGCCGTTCGGGTTCGTCTTCGGCATCGGCCGGCTCTCGGCCAACGCCTGGATCCGCCGCGCCTCGGGGGCGGTCGTCGAGTTCTTCCGGGCGATCCCGCTGCTGATCATGATCTTCGCGGTGATGTTCGGCGGGAGCGCGGTCTTCGGCCTCACCGTGACGCCGTTCTGGGCGGTGGTGATCGGCCTGGTCCTGTACAACGGCTCGGTGCTGGCGGAGATCGTGCGGGCGGGCATCCTGTCCATCCCCCGGGGGCAGAGCGAGGCCGCGCTCGCGGTCGGCATGCGTCCCGGGCAGGTGATGCGGATGATCCTGCTGCCGCAGGCGGTCACGGTGATGATGCCGGCGATCGTGGCGCAGTTGGTGGTGCTCCTGAAGGACACCGCCCTGGGCTTCATCGTGTCGTTCGAGGACCTGCTGAACGCGGGGGCGCGCGTGCTGCCCTCCAACTTCAACAACATCATCCCCGCCGTGATCGTGATCGCGATCATCTACATCATCATCAACGTGATGGTGGGCGCCGTCGCCACCTGGCTGGAGCGGCGCAGCCGTCGCAGCAGGAAGACCGCGGCCAAGCCGATCGCCCGGCCCGACTCGCCGACGGCGGTCGAGGGCGGCCTCGGAACCCCCACCACCCCCGCACCGTAGAGGCGGCACAGCGGCACAGCAGTACAGCGGCACGGTCGGAGGGCGGTCACCGGACCCGGTGGCCGCCCTTCCACGTTCCGGGCTTTCGCGTGCACCTTCCGCGTGCCGGGCTCTCACGGGCCGGACTCCGCATGCCGGGCTCCGCGTGCCGGACTCCGCGTAACGAGCTCTGCCTCCCGGGTGGGGGAAAACATCCGCAGGTCGGCGTATGGCAGAGAACGGACCAACGGCCCTCATCTCATCATTCCCTCCGATCTCACGGCTCCCACGGTTCACCTGCGGCATATCTCGGATGACGCGAGCGTGATACCGGCGACACGCGGCGGGTTATCGGGCAGGATTGCGCCATGTCCCCCGAGCAGGTCGTCCTGCCGTACGCCACCTGGCCGTCGCCGGTCTCCACCTCCGACGTCGCCCGTTCCGGGCTGCGCCTCGGATACCCGACGGTGCTCGGCGAGGAGGTCTGGTGGACCGAGGACCGTCCCGCCGAGGGCGGGCGGACCACCATCGTGCACCGCGGCGCCGACGGCGCCCAGCGCGAGCTGCTGAGCGCGCCGTGGAGCGCCAGGACCAGGGTCCACGAGTACGGCGGGCGGTCGTACGCGGTGGTGCCCGGTGAGGGGGTGGTGTTCGCCAACTTCGCCGACCAGCGGCTCTACCTGCTGCCCGCCGGTGGCGAGCCCAGGCCGCTCACCCCGGAGCCCGAGGAGCCGGCGGCCCTGCGCTACGCGGACCTGGTCGTCCACGACGGGCAGATCTGGTGCGTCAGGGAGCGCCACGACGACGGCCGGGTGAGCCGGTCTATCGTGTCCATCCCGCTGTCCGGCGAGGGCGAGCAGCGCGAGCGGGTCAGCGGGCACGACTTCTACGCCGCCCCCGCCATCTCCCCCGACGGCGAGCACCTGGCCTTCGTCTGCTGGGACCACCCCCGGATGCCATGGAACGGCACCGAGCTGTGGGTCTCCCGGCTGGACGACGGCACCTCCTGGAAGGTCAAGGGCGGCCCCTCCGAGTCGGTACTCGCCCCGCGGTGGCGTGACGGGCAACACCTCTACCTGATCTCCGACTGGTCGGGCTGGTGGAACCTCTACCTGGTCGGGATACACGGCGCCTCACCGAGGGCGCTCCACCCGGCGGAGCAGGAGTTCGCCGGACCGCTGTGGCAGCTCGGCGCGGTGCCGTACGCGCTGATGGACGACGGGAGGCTCGCGGTCCTGCACGGGCGGGGCGACCTGCGGCTGGGGGTCCTCGACCCGGACAGCGGCGTGCTGAGCGACCTGGACGTGCCCTACGAGGGCTGGGAGGCGGTGCTCGCCACCGACGGGCACACCGTGGTCGGGATCGGGTACGGTCCGGCGCTGCCCCGGTCGATCGTCCGGATCGACATCGCGACCGGGCGGGCGGAGGAGCTCCGCCGGGACGTCAACGAGCTGCCCGCCCCCGGTTACCTGCCACTCGCCAGGCCCGTGGAGTTCGAGAGCCGGTTCGGGCGCGAGGTGCACGCGTTCCTCTACCCCCCGTCCAACCCCGTGGCGCGCGGCGAGGGCCCCGCGCCGTACGTCATTTTCGTGCACGGCGGGCCGACCGGAAACAGCGTCGGCGCGCTCGACCTGGAGAAGGCGTTCTTCACCAGCAGGGGCATCGGCGTGCTCGACGTCAACTACGGCGGCTCCACCGGCTACGGCCGCGTCTACCGCGAGCGGCTGCGCGGCCAGTGGGGTGTGGTCGACGTCGAGGACGCGATCACCGCGGCCGAGTGGCTGGCGGCGGAGGGGCTGGGCGACCCGGCGCGCATCGCGATCCGGGGCGGCAGCGCGGGCGGCTGGACGGTCATGGCGGCCTGCTGCGAGTCCGACGCGTTCGCCGGAGGCGTCTCCTACTACGGCGTGAGCGGGCTCGCCAACTTCAGCGCGACCACCCACGACTTCGAGTCACGCTACGTCGAATGGCTGATCGGCCCCGAGGACGCCGCCCTGTACGCCTCGCGCGAGCCCGTCGGCCGGGTGGCCGGGGTGAGCTGCCCCATGCTGCTCCTCCAGGGTCTGTCCGACCCGGTGGTCCCCCCGGCGCAGTCACAGGCCTTCGCCGACGCTCTCGCCGAACGCGGCGTTCCCTGCACCTACCTCACGTTCGAGGGGGAGGCCCATGGCTTCCGCCGCGCCGAGACCCGCAGCGCGGCCCTCGCCACCGAGCTCGCCTTCTACCAGCAGATCTTCCACTCCTGAGCGAGGGGCCGGACGGGCCGGAAGGCCTGGCGGACCTGGCGGATCGACGTGCTCCCCGGTGTCGACGCGCTTACCGGTCGGGCGGGTCTGAGGCGCCCGGCGGGCCGGGCAGGTTCGGCGGGCTCCACCGGCTCCTGTAGGCGCTTACGGGCGCTTGTGGGCTTGGCGGGCTCGCGGGATCGGCGGAGTCAGCGGGGGCGGCGGGATCGGCGGAGTCAACGGGGTGGCGGGATCGGTGGAGTCAGCGGGGTCAGCGGGCGAACTCGGTGGACCGCGATTCGCGGACGACCGTGATGCGGATCTGGCCGGGGTAGGTGAGCTCCTCCTCAACCTGCTTGGCGACGTCGCGGGCGATCACCTGGGCCTGGATGTCGTCGACCGCGTCGGGCTTCACCATCACCCTGATCTCCCGGCCCGCCTGCATGGCGAAGACCTTCTCGACGCCCTCGTAGGAGGTGGCGATCTCCTCGAGGCGCTCCAGCCGCTTGACGTAGGCCTCCAGCGACTCGCGGCGGGCGCCGGGACGGCTGCCGCTGATCGCGTCGGCGGCCTGGGTGAGAACGGCCTCGACGGTCTTGACCTCGACCTCGTTGTGGTGGGCCTCGATGGCGTGGACGACGTCCTCGTGCTCGCCGTATCGCCTGGCGATCTCGGCGCCGATGAGCGCGTGGCTGCCCTCGACCTCGTGGGTGAGGGCCTTGCCGATGTCGTGCAGGAGCGTGCAGCGCTTGAGCAGCGTCGTGTCGAGCCGCAGCTCGGCCGCCATGATGCCGGCGATGTGGGCCGACTCGATGAGGTGGCCGAGCACGTTCTGGCCGTAGGAGGTGCGGTAGCGGAGCTGGCCGAGGAGGGTGACGAGCTCGGGGTGCATGTCGGTGATGCCGAGCTCCACCAGGGCGTCCTCGCCCGCGCGCACGCACAGTTCCTGGACCTCGGCCTTGCTGCGCTCGTGGGCCTCCTCGATGCGCTGCGGATGGATGCGGCCGTCGAGGACGAGCTTCTCCAGGGTGAGCCGCGCGGTCTCGCGGCGGACCGGGTCGAAGCACGACAGCAACACGGCTTCCGGCGTGTCGTCGATGATCAGGTTGACGCCGGTGGTCGACTCGAAGGCCCGGATGTTACGGCCCTCACGGCCGATGATGCGCCCCTTCATCTCGTCACCGGGCAGGTGCAGGACGCTCACCACGGACTCGGCGGTCTGCTCGGTCGCCACCCGCTGGACCGCCAGAGTGACGATCTTGGTGGCGCGCTTCTCGCCCTCCTTGCGGGCCTCTCCCTCGATCTCCCTGATGATCAGCGCGGCCTCGCGCTTGGCCTGGTTCTCGATCTCCCTGACCAGCTCGGCCCTGGCCTGGTCGCTGGTGAACCCGGACACTCGTTCCAGGATGGTCTTGCGCTCCTCGGCGACCCGTTCGAGATCCTCGCGGCGGTCGGCCAGCTCGGTCTCCGTCTCGGCGAGCTTGCGGGCCCGGTCGGCCTGGCGCCTGGCCTCCTCGTCGAGGCGCTGCTCGCGCTCCGCCAGCCGGTTCTCCCTGCGTTCGAGGTCGGACCGGAGCTCCTTGAGCTCGTACTTCAGGATCTTGCCCTCGGCCTCGGCCTCCTTGCGCATCTCGGCCGCGGCCTCGATCGCCGTCTCCGACTTGCGCAGCAGCTCTCCGGCGTCGTCCCTGGCCTTCGCCCGGATGTCGGCGGCCTCGCGCCTCGCCTCCTCCAGGTGGGCCTGGACCTCGGCCTCCTGCTCGGGCGTGGGGCCCTTCGGGGCCCCGGCTCCACCGATACGACGCAGCAACACGACCAGCACGGCTGTCATCACGGCGAGAGCCACAACCGTCACTGTCAACATGACGACCACGACCGGATCCATGCGCGCCTCACCTTCCTCGCGTCGCAAATATCAGGCACACGAGGGGTCACACGCACGGCACGGAAAGCTCAAGGGGCGCACCATCGGGACAGGAGTGAACCCAGAGCGGATCGCCTACCGGCTGTGCCCGCCGGTCCGTCGTCCCGTCCTCATCCGCCAAGCCTGCTTGTCCGTATTACACCGCTATGACAATCCGCGCTGCGCGGAGTAACTCCTCACTGCCGTTGAGATTAAGCGTCAGAGAGGTAACGAGCAAGCAAAGACCCGCTGTCAAGCTGCTTTGGACTAGTCGAGTGGATAGCCCTGATCCTCCGCGAATGGCGATGTTTCCGACCCTTCGTCCTCCAGCACCTCGCGGATCACGCGAAACGCCAGGCCGGGGCCGTATCCCTTACGGGCGAGCATGCCTGCCAGCCTGCGGGTCCTGACCGCGGGCTCCAGAGCCCGGGTCGAGGAGAGCTTGCGCCGCACGAGGCGGCGGGCGGTCTCCGCCTCCTCCTCGGGGTCGAGCCGATCCACCGCTTCCTTCACGGTCTCCTCGTCCACCCCTCGGTGGCGGAGCTCCGAGGCGAGGGCCTTTCTGGCGAGACCCCGCCCGGCGTGGCGTGAGCTCACCCATGCCGCGGCGAACGCCTCGTCGTCGATGAGCCCGACCTCGGAGAAGCGCTCCAGCACGGCGTCCGCCGCCTCCTGGGGCACCTCTCGCTTGCGCAGCGCCTCCGCGAGCTGGGCTCGGGTGCGCGGCGCCATGGTCAGCAACCGCAGGCAGATGCCCCGCGCCACCGCCTGCGGATCGGCCCCGGCCTCCCGGCCCTCTCGGCCCACCCGGCCCCCGTCGGCCGGCCCGCCGGACCTGTCACGCTCGCCGAACCCGCCGCGTCCACCGGAGGATCTGCCACGTCCGCCCTGCCTGCCGCCGCGCCCACCCGACCTGCCGCGTCCGCCGAATCCGCCGGATCCCCCGGACTCAGCGAATCCGTCGGGTCCGTCGAATCCGTCGGATTCGCCAAGACCGTTGGGCCCGTCGGGGCCGTCAGAGCCGTTGAGCCCGCCGGGCCCCCCGGATCCGTCGGGAGAAAAGCCCGGGGGTGCCCCCCCGGACCGCCGCCCGCGCCGTGGGACGCGCTTCTTCCGGCCTCGTGACCCGTCATCCCCGGGATCCGCGGCTTCCTCGCGGAAGCCCTCCTCCGGGACGGACGGGCCGCGGTCACGCCCGCGCCGGCCCGGTGAAGCCGCCGGAGGCTCGTCGGGCCAGGCACCCCAGTCTCTCGGCCCGGCCTCGCCGGCCGGACCGGAGTCAGGTCCCGTGGTCATCGATCAGCCCGGATTCAGGCGTCACCCGGCTTGGGAGCCGCGGCGGCCTTGGCGCCGCGACCGGACGCCGCGGCGGCCGAAGCGGACGCGCGGCCGGACGCGGCGGCCGGGGCCGAGGTCACGGGGGCGGGCGGCGGGGTGGCCGGGCTGTCGACGCGCGGGCCGACGCCGAGCTTCTCCTTGATCTTCTTCTCGATCTCGTTCGCCATGTCCGGGTGGCTCTTGAGGAAGTTTCGCGCGTTCTCCTTGCCCTGGCCGAGCTGGTCGCCCTCGTAGGTGTACCAGGCGCCGGACTTGCGGACGAAGCCGTGCTCGACGCCCATGTCGATCAGGCCGCCCTCGCGGGAGATGCCGACACCGTAGAGGATGTCGAAGTCGGCCACGCGGAAGGGCGGGGCCATCTTGTTCTTGACGACCTTCACCCGGGTGCGGTTGCCGACCGCCTCGGTGCCGTCCTTCAGCGTCTCGATGCGGCGGATGTCGAGACGGACCGAGGCGTAGAACTTCAGCGCCTTTCCACCGGTCGTGGTCTCGGGCGAGCCGAACATGACGCCGATCTTCTCGCGGAGCTGGTTGATGAAGATCGCGGTGGTGCCGGTGTTGTTGAGCGCTCCGGCGACCTTGCGCAGCGCCTGGGACATCAGGCGGGCCTGGAGGCCGACGTGGCTGTCGCCCATCTCGCCCTCGATCTCGGCCTTGGGCACCAGGGCCGCGACCGAGTCGATGACCAGCAGGTCGACGGCGCCGGACCGGATCAGCATGTCGGCGATCTCCAGCGCCTGCTCACCGGTGTCGGGCTGGGAGACGAGCAGCGCGTCGGTGTCGACGCCCAGCTTCTGGGCGTACTCCGGGTCGAGCGCGTGCTCGGCGTCGATGAACGCGGCGATGCCGCCGCCGCGCTGGGCGTTGGCCACCGCGTGCAGGGCGACCGTGGTCTTGCCCGAGGACTCGGGACCGTAGACCTCGACGATGCGGCCGCGCGGGAAGCCGCCGATGCCGAGGGCCACGTCGAGCGCGATGGAGCCGGTGGGGACCACCTCGATGGGCGCCCGGGTCTCGTCGCCCAGGCGCATGATCGAGCCCTTGCCGAACTGCCGCTCGATCTGAGCGAGTGCGGTCTCAAGCGCCTTCTCGCGGTCGTTAGCTGCCATGGGAGCCCCCTGAAGGGTCGCGGGTTGGATCGGTTGCCAGAAAGCTACGGGGTGCCGCCGACAATTTCGGGAGGGCACGCCAGGAGTGGTGGCCTGTTCAATATAGCCGAACGATTGTTCGATCGCCGCTCGTTGGCACCATACGTTACGGGAGTCGCGAACCGCCGCGTAACTCCCCCCGTGACTCCCCGCAGCTCCCCTCCGTGACCCCCCACGCACGACCGGGCACGGTCGCGCGCGGCCGGCGGGTCACGGCTCCGGGAGGTGGGGGACCCATCCGGGAAGCGACATTTCCAAGAATTACCTCGGACCTGTTGTAACCGGGCTGACCTGGAGTGATCCTGAGGGGAAACGACCCGAGGTGCCCGACGTGCCCAACGCGTTCACGCAGCAACGCCTAGCCCATCTCGACTCCCTGGCCGCCGAACTGCGACAACGGGGGCTGTCGAGCCGCACCCTCGGAGGCACCGCCCCGGTGCTGTGGGTGTGGCATCCGGACAGCCACCGGCAGACCATCGTCTTCGCCACCCCGGTCAGCGACGGCTGGATGTTCCTGTGGTCACCGGACGGTGAGGAGAGCGCCGACGATCCCGCGCAGGCGGCCGACTCGGTGGAGAAGCTTCTCTCCCCGCTCACCGAACAGTCCTGACCGGCCCTCCCCGGCTCCGCCGGGCTCACCCATCCCTCAGAGGGCCCTCGCTCACTCCTCGGAGGGCCTTCGGGCCTTCCCTCGGCGTCTGGTCCTTCGGCGCGCGTTCGGGCTTCCGCGTATCTTCGGGCTTTCGGCGTCCGCTCAGGCTCACCGGCCCCTCGCGCTCACGCGCCTTCACCCTTACCGGCCTTCACCCTTACCGGTCTTCGCCTTCCCGGTTCGTACGCTTCCCGGTCCTGACGCTTCCCGGCCCTCGTGCCTTCCGCCCCTCAGCGGAGTCTGGGCGCGACGTCGGTCACCCCGCACACGGCGTGCCAGACCTCCTTGGCGCCGACTCCCTCGGCCAGTGCCTGGATCACGGTCCGGCCGCCGAGATCCGCGATGACGTAGTCGCGGGCCCACGACTCGGCGTACTGGTCGCCGAAGTGCGACTTCATCCGCTTCCAGAAATCCGATAGGCGCATGCCCCAAGTATGGATCCACTCCGGCGTACCGCGAGCCGTCCCGCGCGTCGCCGGGCCGCCCATGTCCCGCTCTCCCGGCCCCGTTAGACGGGACGGGCGGGAGAAGGGGGTGTCGCGGGTAAAAGCGGGGACAGGGAGGGGGACGGGTCGTCAGAGGACGCGGGAGCCGTACATCTCGCCGAGGGGGTCGGCGAGCAGTTCCAGGCGGGCGCCGTCGGGGTCGGCGAAGTAGATGGAGGCGCCGCTCTCGACCTGGTGCGGGACGCCCGCCGCCTCCAGCTTGCCCCGCAGCCGCTCCCACGTGGAGGGATCGACGGAGATGGCGACGTGGTGGAGCCCGCCGAGAACCTCCTTGTAGGGGCCCAGGTCCAGGCCGGGGAAGTCGAAGAAGGCGAGCAGGTTGCCGTTGCCGATGTCGAAGAAGAAGTGGTTCGAGCCGTGATAGTCGCGGTTCTCGAAGATCTCCGTCAGCGGAAACTCCAGGAGGTCCTGGTAGAACGCGATCGTCGTCTCGACGTCGGAGGAGATCAGCGCGAAGTGGTGCAGCCCCCTCGCGCTGCTCGGCGGGCGGTGAGCCCTGAGGTGCTCCGCCTTGATCCGCTCGCGTGTCGCCTCGATGGCCTGATGGTCGATGCTCACCGTTAGCTCACCACTCAATACGTCGTGTGTTCGTCAAAGCCATGTCCCTGACGGCAGGGAGCCAACCTATCCCGGACGTCATGTCATGGTGGCGGACGGCCGCCGTCCCGGTGAGCGCCGCGAGCCCGGCCTCCCCGTGGTCCGGCCACGGCACCGGTGGATCATGTCTCCGCAGGTGACGCGCGAGCCGCCCGCTCCCGTCCACCGGCCGATCACCGGCCGGGCGGTGACGGGTTCTGTCGGTGGGGCCGGGCAGTATTGGCGGTGACCCGGTTCGTCGGCCGGACCGGGAGCCAGGAGGCGGCGATGAGCGAGACGACGGGGGCGGGCGGGGCGCTCGACCACTTCACCCGGATGACCAGGGACTGGTTCGCCGGGGCGTTCGCCGCGCCGACCGCCGCGCAGGAGGGGGCGTGGGCGGCGATCGCCCGGGGCGACAACACCCTGGTGGTCGCGCCCACCGGATCCGGCAAGACGCTGGCCGCCTTCCTGTGGTCCCTCGACCGTCTCGCCTCCTCCGCTCCCGGCTCCCCTCCGGACGCCGTCCCCTCCGGCACGGCCCCGGCGGCCGGTGCGGGCGGGGCCGGTGACACGGCCGGTACGAGCCCCCGGCGCGGGCGTGGGCGTTCGCGGGGGGACGAGGAGCCGGTGAGGCCGTGCCGGGTCCTGTACGTCTCGCCGCTCAAGGCCCTGGCGGTCGACGTCGAGCGCAACCTCCGGGCGCCGCTGGCCGGGCTGCGGCAGACCGCGCGGCGGCTCGGCCTGCCCGTGCCCGAGATCTCGGTGGCGATCCGGTCCGGCGACACCTCCCCCGAGGAGCGGCGCCGGTTCGCGACCAGGCCGTCCGACATCCTGATCACCACCCCCGAGTCGCTCTTCCTGCTGCTCACCAGCCAGGCTCGCGAGGCGCTGCGCGGCGTGGAGACGGTCATCGTCGACGAGGTGCACGCGGTGGCGGCCACCAAGCGCGGCGCGCACCTGGCCCTCAGCCTGGAGCGTCTCGACGCCCTCCTGCCCCAGCCCGCCCAGCGGATCGGCCTGTCGGCGACCGTCCGGCCGGTGAGCGAGGTGGCCGCTTTTCTGGGCGGGCCGCGCCCGGCGACCGTGGTCCAGCCGCCCTCCGACAAGGAGATCGAGGTCGAGGTGGTCGTCCCGATCGAGGACATGACCGAGCTCGACACGCCCCCCGCCCCGCCCTCCCCCGACGACGACCGCTGGCTGACCGAGACCCCGGCCAGGCGGTCGATCTGGCCGCACGTGGAGGAGCGGCTGTTCGAGCTGATCGGGAGCCACAGCTCCACGATCGTGTTCGCCAACTCCCGGCGGCTGGCCGAGAGGCTGTGCACCCGCCTCAACGAGCTGGCCTGGGAGCGGCGGGAGGGCGGCGGGGAAGGGGCCGAGGAGAAGGAGGGCGCGGGGGCGGAGCCGGTGCACTGGGCCGAGGGGTTCCCCGTGCCCCCCGCCTCCCTCTCCACCCCGGCGGCGATGATGGCGCAGGCCGGCGCGGCCAAGGGGGTCGTCCCGGAGATCGTGCGGGCCCACCACGGTTCGGTGTCGAAGGAGGAGCGCTCCCAGATCGAGGAGGCGCTCAAGTCCGGGCGGCTGCCCGCCGTGGTCGCGACCTCCAGCCTGGAGCTCGGCATCGACATGGGCGCGGTCGACCTGGTGGCCTGCGTCGGGGCGCCGCCGAGCGTGGCGAGCGGCCTGCAGCGGATCGGCCGGGCCGGGCACCAGGTGGGAGCCGTCTCACGTGGTGTGATCTTCCCGAAGTACCGGGGGGACCTGGTCCAGACGGCCGTGGTGGCCGAGCGGATGAGGAGCGGGGAGATCGAGGACCTGCGCTACCCGCGCAACCCCCTCGACGTGCTCGCCCAGCAGATCGTGGCGATGACCGCGATGGACGAGTGGACGGTCGACGGGCTGGAGGAGGTCGTACGACGGGCCGCCCCCTACCGGACGCTGCCCAGGAGCGCGCTGGAGGCGACGCTCGACATGCTCGCCGGGCGCTACCCGAGCGAGGAGTTCGCCGAGCTGCGGCCGCGCATCGTCTGGGACCGGGTGACCGGCACCCTGCGGGGCCGTCCCGGGGCACAGCGGCTCGCAGTCACCAACGGCGGCACGATCCCCGACCGGGGGTTGTTCGGCGTGTTCCTGGTCGGGGAGAAGTCCTCCCGGGTGGGCGAGCTGGACGAGGAGATGGTCTACGAGTCGCGGGCCGGGGACGTGTTCGTGCTGGGCGCGACCTCCTGGCGGATCGAGGAGATCACGGCCGATCGGGTGCTGGTCACCCCCGCCCCCGGCCAGCCGGGAAAGCTCCCCTTCTGGCACGGCGACACCGCCGGGCGGCCGGCGGAGCTGGGGAGGGCCATCGGCGCGTTCCTCCGCGAGATGTCGGCGGCGGGCGCCGACGCCGAGGCGGGCGGCGGAGGCGGCACGGGCGCGGGGCGGGGAGGCGCGCGAGCGGAGGGCGCGGGAGCCGGAAACGGAAAAACGAGGGGCGCGGGAGCGGGAGACCCGCAGGCGGGAGGCGCGGGAGCCGCGAGCGGGGAAACGGGGAACGCGGGAGCGGGACGCGCGAAGGCGAAGGACGCGGGAGACGCCCAAGCGGGAGACGCGGGAGCGGGAGACGCCCAGGCAGGAAACGCGGGAACGGGAGACGCCCAAGCAGGAAACGCGGGGGCGGGAGGCACCGCGCGGGAGGGGGCGCTGGAGAGGATCAGGGCGGCCGGGCTGGACGAGTACGCCGCCGCCAACCTGCTCTCCTACCTGGCCGAGCAGCGGCAGGCGACCGGCTACGTGCCGGACGACAGGACGTTGCTGGTCGAGCGGTTCCACGACGAGCTGGGCGACTGGCGGGTGGTGGTGCACTCCCCGTACGGGGCGCGGGTGCACGCGCCGTGGGCGCTGGCGATCGGGCGGCGGCTGCGGGAGCGCTACGGCGTCGACGTGCAGGCCGTGCACTCCGACGACGGGATCGTGTTGCGCATCCCCGACACGCTCTCCGATCCCCCGTCCGATGTAGCGATCTTCGACGCGGACGAGATCGAGCGGATCGTCACCGAGGAGCTGGGCGGCTCCGCGCTGTTCGCCGCGCGGTTCCGCGAGTGCGCGGGGCGGTCCCTGCTGCTGCCGCGCCGCGTGCCGGGCAGGCGGTCGCCGCTCTGGCAGCAGCGGCAGCGCGCCTCCCACCTGCTGAACGTGGCGGGCCGCTACGGGTCGTTCCCCGTGGTGCTGGAGACGATGCGCGAGTGCCTCCAGGACGTGTTCGACGTGCCGGGGCTGGTTCGGCTGATGCGCGACATCGAGGCGCGGCGGGTCCGGCTGGTGGAGGTCGAGACCGACAAGGCGTCGCCGTTCGCGGCGTCGCTGCTGTTCAACTACATCGGCGCGTTCATGTACGAGGGGGACGCCCCGCTGGCCGAGCGCCGCGCCCAGGCGCTCGCGCTCGACACGACCCTGCTGGCCGAGCTGCTGGGCCAGGCGGACCTGCGCGAGCTGCTCGACCTCGACGTGATCACCGACGCCGAGCGGGAGCTGGCCCGGCTGGACCGGCCACTGCGCGACGCCGAGGACCTGGCCGACCTGCTCCGTTCCCACGGACCCCTGGTGGCCGAGGACGTCAGCGTGCGCGAGGGCGACCCGGCGTGGCTGACCGCGCTGGAGGGCTCCCGGCGGGCCATCAGGGTGCGGGTGGCTGGGCAGGAGCGGTGGGCGGCGATCGAGGACGCCGCCCGGCTGCGCGACGCGCTCGGCGTGCCGCTGCCCGTGGGGGTCCCGCACGCGTTCCTGGAGCCGGTCGACGACCCGCTGGGCGACCTGCTGGCCCGGCACGCCCGTACGCGCACCCCCTTCCTCGCGAGCACCGCCGCGACCAGGTTCGGCCTCGGTCCCGCGGTCGTCACCGACGCGCTGCGCCGCCTGGCCGCCTCGGGGCGGCTGGTGAGCGGGGAGTTCCGGCCGGGGGGCCGGGGCGAGGAGTGGTGTGACGCGGGGGTGCTGCGGATGCTGCGCCGCAGGTCCCTGGCCAGGCTCCGCAAGGAGGTGGAGCCGGTCCCCGCGGAGGTCCTGGCCGCCTTCGCGCCCGCCTGGCACGGCATCTCCGGCACCCCGCAGCGGGGCAGGCCGCCGATCGACGCGCTGGTGGGCGCGATCGAGCAGCTGCAGGGCGCGGCGGTGCCCGCGTCGGCGCTGGAGACGCTCATCCTGCCCTCGCGGGTGCCCGGATACGACCCTTCGTTCCTGGACGAGCTGACGGCCTCCGGCGAGGTGATCTGGGCGGGGCAGGGGTCGCTGCCGGGCGGCGACGGCTGGGTGTCGCTCTACTTCGCCGACACCGCGCCGCTGTTGATGCCCGGTCCCGCCGACATCACCCTGACGCCCGTGCACGAGGCGGTGCTGGAGGTCCTGGGGGGCGGGGGCGCGCTGTTCTTCCGCGAGCTGGGCGCCCGGGTCGGCGTCCTGACGGCCGGCGCCGTCCCGGACGACCGCGCCCTGTCCGCCGCCGTGTGGGACCTGGTGTGGTCGGGCCGGATCACCGGCGACACGCTCGCGCCGCTGCGGGCCGTCCTCGGGACGGGACGCCCCGCGCACCGCCCGGCCCCGACCCGGCGACGTCGCGCGGTGCTGCCGACCAGGAGCGGGCCGCCCACGGTGGGCGGGCGCTGGTGGGCGCTGCCCTCCGTCGCGGAGGACGGCACCCAGCGCGCCCACGCCCAGGCCGAGGTGCTGCTGGAGCGGCACGGCGTGGTGACCAGGGGCGCGGTGACCTCGGAGCGGCTGCCGGGCGGGTTCGCCACCGTCTACCAGGTGCTCCGCGCCTTCGAGGAGAGCGGCCGGTGCCGCCGGGGCTACTTCGTGGAGGGGCTGGGCGGCGCCCAGTTCGCCCTCCCCGGCGCCGTCGACCGGATGCGCGCGCTCGTCCGGCCGGACGCGACACCGGCACCCGACCCGTGGAGCACGCGGAAGCCGGAGCGGGCGGAGGGAGACGCGCGGCGGGCGGTGGTGCTGGCGTCCGCCGACCCGGCCAGCCCGTACGGGGCGGCCCTGCCGTGGCCCGCCCATCCCGGGGAGGTGTCCCACAAGCCCGGCAGGAAGGCCGGGGCCCTGGTCGTGCTCGTCGACGGGCACCTGGTCCTCTACGTCGAGCGCGGCGGCAAGACCCTGCTTTCCTTCTCCGCCGACGAGCGCCTCCAGCCCGCCGTCGACGCCCTCGCGCTCGCCGTACGCGACGGCGCGCTGGGCAAGCTGACCGTCGAGCGGGCGGACGGCACCGCCATCAACGACTCCCCCCTGGGCGCCGCCCTGGAGGCCGCGGGGTTCCACCCGACTCCTCGGGGGCTGCGCCTGAGGGCGTAGGAATCCCCGCCCGGCGGGTCGGGCCGGTTCACCGTTCCGGGCGCACCCCTCCCCGGTGGGTGGGACGGGCACGGGAAGGTCATCGTGACCGCGATCCCGATCGTGGTGGCGGCCGCGCGCGGCGAACCCGTAGCCGTCGTCGCTGTCAGCATTCGCGCATGCCCGATGACAGGGGTGCCATATTTGCGTGTACCTCGGAGCGCGAGGCCCTGTGAGCCCTGTGAGGCCTCTCAGCCCGTCTCAGCTTCGCCACAGGCTCTCCCCCATAAATTTGCGGAACATGACGGACGCGCCGCGTATCGCGGGCTCACAGAACCGCTCCGATGCTTTGATAATGGCTGACATCGCGCGTACGGCGGACGTGTCAGCAATTGGTCGGTGGCGTCGGCGGTCCTCGTGGATCGGGTACGCGGCCTTCGGCTGGGCGGTGGTGTACGGAGGGTTCGGCCTGGTCTCCGCGCTGACCGGAACCGCGGTGTTCTACCGCGCCGCGGAGCCGCTGCCGGTCGGCCTGAACTGGGCCGTCGTGGCCGTGGCCGTCCTGGCGGCGATGGCTGCCCTGGCCGCCGTACGGCCCTGGGGCCGGCGGATTCCCCGGCCGGTCGTTCCCGTCACGCTGGCCGGGCTGTGCGTGTTGAGCGGCGCGGCCGCGTTCGGCCTGCTGATGGACATGATCACTTTCGCTTTCGACCAGGCCGTCGACAGCTGGACGGCGACCGCCAACCGGGCGCTCGCCGCGGTCGGCGTGGTGCTGCTCATCGCCACGGCCCGCTCCCACCGCTCCGCCGTGTACGGCACCTGCCCGCGGTGCGGCGCCGTACACACCTCCTCCGGCGTGCGGAGCGGGCCGGAACCCGCACCCGCTCCACGGCGCGTCCGCGTGCTGGCCTACGCGGGCGCCGTGGCGTTCCTGCCGTACGCGGCCATGAAGACGACGTGGGCGCTGGGCGGGACCTTCGCCGGTGTCAGCGGAGCGCAGATGCTCGCGATAAGCGAGCACAACAGCGCCTCGGGAGTGTGGCTCACCCTGGCACACTGGGGCATCGACGCCACGGCGCTGCTGGCCGCGCTCGGAGTGTTCCTCATCCTCGGCCTGGTACGACCGTGGGGGCTGGTGTTCCCTCGATGGACGCTCGTCCTGCGCGGCAGGCGGGTGCCTCGTTGGCTGCCGCTCACCCCCGCGCTGATCGGTGCCGCCACGCTCGCACCCTACGGAGCGGTCGGAGTGGTCTACGCCGCGCTCGCCACGGCAGGTGTGGTGACCGTCTCCCGGGGGGACTTCCCCACCCCGGGTGACGCTTTGCTGGTGACCTGGTTCGGGCTCGGCGCCTTCGCCGCGTACGGCATCGCACTGAGCGCGGTCGCCTGGTCCTACCTGCGCCGCACCCGCCCGGTCTGCACGAACACCGGAGCGGAGGCCCAACCGTGAATGCGGGCCCGTTCCGGGGGTTGAGTAACAGCGGGACGGTTCACCAGCGGTGAACCGCCGGCCGCGTCGCAGGTCGCGGGGGGCTGTGCGGGGCGTCGGGGCAGCGTCCTGCGGGGGCGCGCCCTCACTTCGGCGGGCTCTGACCGTCCGGCCCTTTCGCATCCGGCCGGCGCACCGCCACAACGGGAAACAGGACCTTTCTCACCGCCAACGACCGTCCCGCCGTTCCTCGGCCCCGGTGCCGGCGAGGGTGCCGGCGAAGACGAGGCCGAGTTCGTAGGCGAGGACCGCCGCCTGGGTACGGTCGCGGGCGCCCAGCTTGTCCAGGACGTTGCGGACGTGCGTTTTGACGGTTTCCCTGGTGATGTGCAGGGTCACCGCGATCTCGGTGTTGTTCTGTCCGAGCGCGATGTGCCGCAGGACGTCCAGCTCGCGCGGGGTCAGCTCGATCGGAGCGTGGGGCCTGGCCGTGCCGGAATGGGGCGAGGCGATGCGGCGCAGCGCGTCCGGGAAGAGGACCGCGTCGCGGGCGTGCACCAGCCGGATCGCCTCCACCAGTTCCGCGGCGGGAGCGCGTTTGAGGACGTAGCCGGCGGCGCCGGCGCGCAGAGCGCCCCAGACGAGCTGGTCGTTCTCGAACGTGGTGACCACGATGACCCGCGTGGCCGGCGAGCGGCGGACGAGTTCCCGGGGCGCGGTCAGGCCGTCCATGCCGGGCATGCGGACGTCCATCAGCACGACGTCCGCGCCGGTGCCGATCTCGACCGCCTCGCGGCCGTCAGCCGCCTCGCCTGCCACTTCGATGTCGTCGTGGCGGAGCTGGTGGCGTTCACCGCTGTCGGGCTCGTCGCCGCCTGGGGGGAACGGTTCCCGCGATGGATTCCCGGGCTGCGTGGTCGCAGGGTGCCGACATCGGCCGCCCTTGTTCCCGCGACGCTCGGCGCGGTGGTCCTGACAGTCACGTGGACCGCCGCCTTCCTCGCGATATTCGCTGGAGTCACCTTGGGAGGCAGGCCGCTCGATCCGGGCTTCCCGGCGCGGGGCGGCGGATGGGAAGCCGGGATCTTCTACGTCTGCTATCTCCCGCTGTTGCTGTGGGGGCCGCTGCTCGCCGCGGTCTCCCACGCCTACTGGCGACGCCGCCGGGGCCCGGCGCCGGGGCCGGGGTCCTGACGTCCGGGCGAGCGCCGTCCAGGCTCTTCGGGGACGGAGATCGGGTGGATCGCCGTCCCCGGCCCGGAGCCCGTCCGGAGCCCGTCCGGGGGTCCGCCGGTCAGGGCGGGGTCACCCCCGGATCGGGGTCACCTCGGATCGGGATCACCCCCGGATCGGGGTCACCTCGGCGACCGGCTCGGCGTCCTCGCGTTCCTGACGCCGAAGTTCCTGGCGTCGCTGGATGGCCTGGAAACCGACCAGGTCGTCCGGGAGCGCGTCGGGGACGTCCTCGTCGAACCTGGACAGCGTGCGGGTCCGCATCGCGACCAGCGCCGTGACCGCGATGGCGAGGGCGAACAGCACGTACATCAGGCCGACGCCCCGGCCCTCGCCGGTGCCGAGCACGAGGCCGACCGTGTCGGCGAGCGGCCCCCCGGGGACCAGCAGCGGTTCGAACAGCGTGCTGCCGTACGGGGCGACCAGCCCGAAGCCGATCGGCAGGGTGGACCAGGCGATGAGCGTGTTGAGCGCGATGACGCGGCCGTGGAAGCGCTGCGGCACCTTGACCTGGATGATCGTGGCGTAGACGCCGTTGAGCACGGTGAGCCAGAACGACATCCCGAAGGCGCCGACCGCGATCAGGACGAGGTTCTGCTGCAGGCCGGTGACCAGGCAGAAGAGGCCGAGGACGAGGGTGGAGAGCATCACGCCGCGCAGCCTCCGGCGGCGCGGGCCTCCCCAGACGGTCATGGTCAGGCCGCCGAGGAAGACCCCGAGGCCGCCGAAGAAGGAGATCCGGCCGACGTCCTCCAGGGTGGCGAAGCCCAGGACCAGCGGCGAGATGAGCAGGAACAGCGGGGACAGGAAGATGTTCAGCACCGCGAAGAAGAACAGCATGCCGCGGAAGCCCCGGTTGCCCCAGGAGAACTTCCAGCCCTCGACCATCTCGGCGACCAGCGACTCCCTGCGCTTCCACGCCATGGTGCCCGGGAAGCGGACGAAGAGCAGCACCCCGATCGCGAAGACGTACGAGACGACGTCCAGGACGAGGATGCCCTCCAGCCCGATCAGGGACATCAGGCCGACCGCGACCAGCGGGACGACCAGCTGGGCGGTGCCGGTCACCATCTGGACCACGCCGTTGGCGTGGCCGAGGAAGCGCTTGGGGACCAGCTGCGGGATCGCGGAGTTGTAGGCGAGGCGCTGGAAGGTGAGCGCGACCGACAGCAGCACCAGGAGCGGGTAGATGTGCCAGATCTCCAGGTTGCCGGTCCACAGCAGGACGCCCAGCGCCAGCTGGGTGCCGAACGCGCCGGCGTCCCCGGCGAGCATGACCTTGCGCCGGTCGTAGCGGTCGACGAGGGCACCGGCCAACGGGGACACCAGCATGCCGGGGACCAGCGCGAGGACGGAGAACAGGGCGAACCTGGCGAGCGAGTCGGTGGTGATGTAGATCCACAGCGGGATGGCGAACTCGGTCAGCGACGACCCGATGATCGAGACGAGCTGCCCGGCCGCCACGGCGGCGAACCGCTTCATGCTCGGCGGAGGGCCGGAGCGCGCCGGGGGGTCCGTCGCGACCGGGTGTCCCGTCCCGGGTGGCGCGCCGCCCGTGCCTGCGAGAACGGGCTCCCCCGTGCCCGTACCGGCGAGAGCGGACACCCCCGTGCCGGGAAGGGCGGACGCGCCCGTGCCGGGAGAGGCCGGGTCCAGGCCGGGAAGAGGTCCCGCGCCGGTGAGCGCGGGGGCCGTCGTCGCCGGGGCGACCTCCGCGGCGGCGTCCTGGGTGGACTGGGTGGAGACGCCGCCGAGCCACCAGGTGGACCGGTCGGTACGGGCCAGCTTCGCCGTGTCGCCGGAGGCGATGGCCCGGTGGGTGCCGGTGACGATGGCGGCGAGCTCTTCCGCCCGATATTTCAGGAAAAAGTGTCCGGCCTCGTCGAGGACGACCACGGCCGTGGAGTCGCTCAGGAGATGCCACTCGCGGTAGCGCTCCTGGTAGAACTCGGTGGCCGGGTCGCGCTCGCCCGCCACCGAGATGATCGGCGCCCTGAGCGGCTCGACCCCCTCCTCGAAGAGGCGGGTGAAGTAGCGTTCCGCCTCCCGGGTGCCCTTGCGCCGGTTGTCGATCACCAGCTTGAGCTGGTCGTGCTCCAGGTCCTCCACGTCCAGGCCCGCGGCCCGCAGGGCGTTGGCCCAGACCTGGTCGCTGCGGAGGCGGTCGGTCAGGTTCGACAGCTTGGCCAGCACCGAGGTGGGCCGCGCGAAGGGGAAGACGCCGCCGAAGTAGATCGCCTCGATCGGACGGCCCGCCGCCTCCAGGCGCCGGGCGATCTCCACGATCAGCATGACGCCGAGCCCGCAGTGCCCGTACAGCGCGATCGGGCCGCGGACCTCCTTGAGGATCTCCGCCACGCAGCCCTCCGCGACCTCCCCCACCGGCCGGGTCTCCTCGATCAGCCCCATCTCCTGGCCGGGGACGGCGACCGCGTGCAGCGCCCAGTTCTGCGGCAGCCTGTCGGCCAGCGGCTGGTAGATGGCCGCGCTGCCACCGCCGTACGGCACGCAGACCAGCGTCGAGGTGGCCGCGCGGGCCGGGGTGAGCCGGTGCAGGAGCATCCGCGGGCCGTCGTCGGCCGTCTCGGCGAGCCGCGCGAGCTCGCGGACGGTCCGGTGCTTGAACAGGTCCAGGATCGTGACCTGGCGCCCGCCTTCGGGAATGGCTTTCCGAAGGCGGGCGACCACCTGCGCGGCGAGCAGCGAATGACCACCCAGGTCGAAGAAGTCGTCCAGCACGCCGACCTGGACCAGTCCGAGCACCTTCGCCCACACCGCCGCGATCGCCTCTTCGAGGGGCGTCTCGGGCGGGACGAATCCGGCTTCCTGGTCGGGTCGCGCCTCGTCGGGTTCGGGCAGCCTGGCCCGGTCGACCTTGCCGTGCGACTTCAGGGGCAGTTCGTCCAGCCAGACGAACCGCCCGGGGATCATGTACTCGGGGAGCCGCTCAGCGAGCCGCGCCCGCAGCTCGCTGACGCTGCTCTGCTCTCCGCCGACCTCGGCGACCACGTACGCGACCAGCCGGTCCTCGCGCAGGTCGACGACGGCGTGCGCGATTCCCGGCTCGTCGGCGAGCACGGACTCGATCTCCGACAGCTCCACCCGGTAGCCCCTGACCTTGACCTGCAGGTCGCGGCGGCCGAGGAAGCACAGGTCGCCGGAGGGCAGCCAGCGGCCGAGGTCGCCGGTCCGGTACATGCGGGCGCCGGGCCCGCCGTACGGGTCGGGCAGGAACCTCTCGGCCGTCAGGCCGGGGCGTCCGAGGTACCCGCGGGCGAGCCGGTCGCCGCCGAGGTAGATCTCGCCGGTCATGCCGGGCGGGACCAGCCTCAGGTGCTCGTCGAGCACGTAGACCCCGGCGCCGGGCAGCGGCCTGCCGATCGGCAGGTTCAGCGCCCGCTCGTGCTCGCCGGTGACGGCGTGGGTGGAGATGCCGACCGTGGCCTCGGTGGGGCCGTAGTGGTTCACCACCGTGGTGTGCGCGGTCAGCTCGCGCGCCCAGCTCCACCGGGAGGCCTCGCCGCCGAGGACGAGCAGCTCGCGCGGGAGCAGCTCGGCGGGGTCGTCGACCGCGGCGAGCAGCGAGGCGAGGTGGGAGGGGGTCATCTTCAGGTAGTCGGTGCCGCTCAGCAGCCCGGCGAGCTCCTCGGCGGGGGCCTGGGGGTCGGCCAGGTGCAGCTCCCCTCCGGTCATGAGCGACAGGTAGAAGATCGTCACCCCGAAGTCGAACGAGAGCGACTGCAGCAGCGTGTAGACCTTGCCCGGCTCGACCCCGAAGCGCTCCCTGACCCCGGCGAGGTAGTTGAGCACCTGCCGGTGCTGCACCCCGACGCCCTTCGGCCGCCCGGTGGTGCCCGAGGTGTAGATCACGTACGCGAGGTGGCCGGGCGAGACCTCCGGGGGCTCGAACCCGGTCTCGTCCAGCGCCTCGGAGTCCAGGCGGATCACCGAGGCGTCGGGAACGCCGGGGACCAGCTCGCGCAGCGCGGAGGTGGTGAGGACGGCGACGGCCCCCGCGTCGGCGAGCATGTACGCCAGCCGGTCGCGGGGCTGCTTGGGGTCGAGGGGCACGTAGGCGCCACCGGCCTTCAGCACGCCGATGACGGCCGCCGCCAGGTCGGTGGACTGGTCGAGGAAGACGCCCACCCTGGTGTCGGGGCCCACGCCGTGCCGGTTCCGCAGCAGGGCGGCGATCCTGGTGGAACGGTCGTCGAGCTCGGCGTACGTCAGCGAGCCACCGCCCGCCGTCCCCGAGGCGGGCGGGGCCTCGTGGACCACGGCCGTCGCGCCGGGGGTGAGCGCGGCCTGCGCGGTGACGAGGTCGTGCAGCAGGTCGTGCCCGGACGGCCGCAGGGCGGGTCCGGAGCCGAAGCCCAGGACCAGGTCCCGCTCCTCGCCGGAGAGCAGCGACAGCTCCCCCACCCGCGTGTCCGGGTCCGCCACGATCGAGCGCAGCAGCGTCTCGAAGCGCGCCGCCAGCAGCTCCACGGTCTCCGGGTCGAACAGGGCGGTGCTGTAGGCGATGTGGCCGACCAGTCCGCCGTCCGGGCTCTCGAACAGGTAGAGGCCGAGGTCGAACCGGGTGGTCCTGGCCGGGAGCGTGAGGTAGGAGACGCGCCCGTCCTCCTCGCCCGCCTTGAAGTTCTGCAGCGCGAACGTGACCTGCGCGAGCGGCGACCGGCTCACGTCGCGGACCACGTTCAGCTCGCTGACCAGCTGGTCGAACGGGAGCTCCTGGTGCGCGTACGCGTCCAGCGCGGTCTCGCGCGTCCGGGCCAGGAAGGTGGTGAACGACGGGTCGTCGGCGAGGTCGGCGCGCAGGACCAGGGTGTTGACGAACATGCCGACCACCCCGTCCAGTTCGGGCAGCCCGCGCCCGGCGACCGGGGAGCCGACCGCGAAGTCCGTCTGCCCCGAGTAGCGGGCCAGCAGCACCTGGAAGGCGGCGAGCAGCGTCATGTACGGCGTGGCACCGGCCGCGGCGCCCAGCTCGGCGAGCCGCCGGGTGAGGTCGGCGTCCACCCGGACGTCGAGGGCGGCCCCCTCGTGGCGCTGCTCGGCGGGGCGCGGCCGGTCGGCGGGCAGCTCGATGGCGGGCAGCCCGGCGAGCCGGTCGCGCCAGTGGTCGATCTCGCGGCGGTGGTCGCGGCCCCGCTGCCAGAGGGCGTAGTCGCCGTAGCCGACCCGCGGGGGCGGCGGGGTGGCGCCGTCGTGCAGGGCGAGCAGCTCGCGGATGAGCAGGTCGCTGGACCAGCCGTCGATGACGGTGTGGTGGGCGGCGATGAGGAGGACGTGGTCGCCGGGCGCGATCCTGACCAGGACGGTACGCAGGAGCGGGCCGTGTTCCAGGTCGAACGGGACGGCGAGGTCGGCGTCGAGCAGCTCGATCGCGGCGTCCACGTCGTCCGCCTCGGCGACGCGCAGCGCGGCGGGCCCCGGCTCGTCGATGACCAGCTCGGGGGTGCCGTCGTCGGTGGTGAGGAACCGCGTCCGCAGCGCCTCGTGGCGCGCGACGATCTCGTCCAGCGCCCGGCGCAGCGCGTCGGCGTCCAGGTCCCCGCGCAGGCGCACCGCGACGGGGACGGTGTAGGTGGTGGTGCCCGGCCGGTACTGCTCCAGGAACCACAGGCGTTCCTGGGCGTGGGACAGGGGCGGGACGGTTCCGGGGGCGCGGCGGGCGACGGCGGCCCGCGCCTCTCCCCGGTTCTTCAGCCGCTTGGCGAGAAGCGCCTTCTTGGCGTCCGACAGCGTTGTCTCGGTCACGCGTGCAACTCCATCCGGAGGGCCGCGAGGAAGAGCGCGGCGTCCCGTCCGTTGATCAGCCGATGGTCGTAGGCGAGGCCGATGTTGGCGACGGTCCTCGCGGTCACCGCGCCGTCCTCGGCGAGGAACAGCTCGGGCTGCGGCGAGGTGATCGCGAGGGCGCAGACCGTGCCGGGGAAGATGAGGGGGATCGCGAGGACGACGTCGGCGTCGGTGTGCAGGGTGACGGCGATGTTGGCGCCGGTGAGGTCCTTCTCGCGGAAGTCGCCCTCGGTGGCGGCGAGCCGGTAGCGCATGAGCGCGTCGGCGATGGCCTTGAGCGAGCCGGTGTCGTGGACGACCGGCACGTACAGGCCCTCGCCCATGTCGAACGTGACGCCCACGCGCGGGGCGTCGGCCGGACGCGCCAGGTCCCCGTCGAGCGAGGCGAAGAACAGCGGGAACGCGGGGTGCAGCGCGGCCACGGCCTGGACGAACAGCTCCGCCAGCCCGACCGGCCTGCGCACCTCCCTGCTCAGCCCCCTGGCCCGCTCCAGCAGCGGGCCCACCTCGAATTTCACGACGGTGTACGCGGCGGGGATGGTGCCGTGCGAGGTGGTGACGGCGCGCGCGACGGCCCGCTGCACCCGCGAGAGGCGCCGCGCGCCCGTGTCCGCGACCGGTCGCGGCACGTCTTCGAGAACGTCTCCCGGCACGCCTTCCTGCGCGTCCTGCCGCGTGGTGTTCTCCTGTACGCCTTCGAGCACGTCGTCGCCCACGCCGGAGGCCGTCCGTCCGGTACGGCGGGCGACCACGGCCTCCACGTCGGCCCTGCGGATGACGGTCAGCCCCAGGGACGCGACCTCGGCGTGGGAGACGCCGAGCTCCTCCATGGCCGCGCGGGCGGGAGCGGTGACGACCGGCTCGGCCGCCGTCGCGTCCTCCTGCCCCGCCGCGTCCCCGGAGGTCACGGTCTCGGACGCGACCTCGGGCGCGGCGTCGGACACCGGGTCGGACGGCGAGGCGGGCGGCGGGGCCGCCTCGGGGGTGACGCGGGCGAGGAGCGCGCCGGGAGCGATCCAGGAGTTGAGGGCGGCGGCGTGGTGCAGGTAGCCGGTCTCCTCCGCCTCCAGCTCGTCGGCCGCCTTGGAGGTCTCCAGGACGGCGATCGGCTCCCCGGCGATGACGGGCTTGCCGTTCCCCACCAGCCATTCGACGATCTGGTACTCGGTGTCGTTGTTGTTGAGCTTGGGGACGTGGATGTCAGCCACGCAGAGCCTCCCGTACGGCGTGGTGGATCGTGGACTCCCCGACCAGGACCTCGTTCTCCAGGTGCGCGGCGGTGGGGATCACGGAGGCCCGTGAGTGGACGAGGCGGACGGGTCCGCGCAGGCGGCCCCAGAGGCGGGCGTGCAGCAGGTGGGCGACCTCGCTGCCCCAGGTGCCCCCGGCGGTGCTCTCCTCCGCGACCAGGACGACGTCCCCGAGGTGGGGCAGGAGCGCGTCGGCGTCCAGCGGGTAGAGCCGGGAGGGGACGAGCAGCCGGACCGCGATCTCCTCCTCCATCATCAGGGAGCGCATCGCGCCCAGCACCCGGTGGGCCATCCCGCCCGGGGCGATGACCACGCAGTCGGGACGGTCGCCCGCGTCGCGGACGTCCACCACGGCCAGGTCACCGTCGCGGCGCATCAGGAACAGCGGGTCCACCCGCTCCATCTGCCGGGTGTAGAGGACCTTGTCCTCGAAGAACACGCACGGCTCGCCCCGCTCCAGCATCGCCGCGAACGCCGCGCGGTTGTCGTGGAAGGGGGACATCTCGTACAGCGACAGCCCCGGCATGCCGACGAAGTGCTTCTGCAGGCTCTGGCTGTGCGTGGGACCGTAGCCCCGGCCGCCGCCGGTCGGGCAGCGCACCACCATCCGCAGCGGGAGCCGCCTGCCGTACATCGACACCGACTTGCTCGCGAAGTTGCACAGCTGGTCGAAGGCGAGCGCCACGAAGTCGCCGAACATGATCTCGGCCACGGCCGTGTTGCCGGTGAGCGCCAGCCCCGCCGCGACGCCGGTCAGCGCGCCCTCGCTGATCGGGGTGCCGATCACGCGGTCGGGGAAGCGGGTGGACAGCCCCTTGGTGACCTTGAAGGCGCCGCCGTACGGGTCGAGGATGTCCTCGCCGAGCACGTAGGCGGTGGGGTCGTCGTCCAGCAGCCCGTGCAGGGCGGCGTTGAGGTTCTCCGCTACGCGCACGGTCCCTCCCATCGGGAGAGCGGGCGCGCGGCCACCTCGTCGGCGACGGCCTCGACCTCGGCCCTGACGACGCCGTCGAGCCGGTAGAAGTGCTCGGGGTGGTCGTGGGCGTAGCGGGCGTACCAGTCGTTGTCCCTGGCCGCCCGTACGACCTCGGCCGGGCGGATGTCGTCGCCCTTGCTGTGCGGCCCGAGGCGGTGGGTGACGAACTCGACCACCAGCGGCTGTCCCTCGCGCACCCGCGCGATCTCGCGTTCCAGCGAGAGGCGGATCTCGTTGACGTCGGTGGAGAGGACGAGCCGGTGCGGGATGCCGAAGGCCGCCGCCCGGTCGGCCACCGTACCGGCCATCTGCGCGGCGGTCGGGGTGGACTGGGCGATGCCGTTGTTCTCCACGACGACGAGCAGCGGGAGCCTCCACAGCGCGGCGAGGTTCAGGGCCTCGTAGACCGCGCCCTCGCCCCAGGTGCCGTCGCCGATGTGCACGCAGGCCAGGGTGCCGGGCTCGGAGCGCTTGAGGTGCAGCGCGACACCGGCGGCGACCGGCATGCTCTCGCCCTGCACGCCGGTGGACATGTAGCGGTCGCGGTGGATGTGCTGGCTGCCGCCGACACCCCCGCAGACCGCGCCCTCCCTGCCCATGATCTCGGCGAGCAGGCCGTGCGGGTCGCGGAACCTGGCCAGGTAGTGGCCGTGTCCCCGGTGGTTGCTGAAGACGTGGTCGGCCGGGCCGAGCAGGGATCGCAGCGCGACCGGGACGTACTCCTGGCCCAGGCAGGTGTGCGTGGTGCCGTTGAGGTCGCCCCTGCCGTACAGCTCCAGGAGCTTGAGCTCGAAGTGCCTGATCTGGAGCAGGAGCTCCAGGTCGTCGTCGGTGAGGGGGGACAGACGGAGCCCGTCGAGGGTCTCAGTCATCGCCGAGGGAGTCCACGATCCCGGCGATCGTCGGGTTGTCGAAGAAGGCGTCCAGGGAGACCTCGATGTCCAGGCGCTTGCGCATGCGGGCGATGATCTGCGTGATGGTGAGGGAGTGGCCACCCAGATCGAAGATGTCGTCGTCATCGGCGATCGGCGAGATGCCCAGTACTTCCTCCCAGATCTCGCGCACCTGGTCGGTCAGCGTGGTGACGGAACCCATCTCGTTCTCCAGAATTTCGTGCAGTGACAGGTCGGGGTGGTGGGTGGCGCGTTCCAGGAGGAGACGCAGGTCGTCGGCGACCCGTCCGGCGTCGGGCACCGTCTCGGGGTCGTGGCGCAGGCTGATCTCCAGCCCGCCGGGGCCGTCCACGCACTGCAGGTGCAGCGCGCCGCGTACCGCGTGGTTGAAGACGGTCCACTCCACCGACGCGTCGAGCCCGGCGAACACCGGGTCGGCGTCGCGGCGGGTGCGGTAGCTGACGGAGACGGGGACCAGCGCGGCGTGCGGCCGGAGGCGGGGCATCGCCCGGGAGAGCGGCACCTGGCGGAACCGGTAGACCTCCCGCAGCTCGGCGCGCAGCGCTCCGGCGAACTCGCGGAAGGTCGCCTCCGGGGACGGGCTGGAGGCGACCGGGAGCTCGTTGACGAACAGGCCGATGTGCCCGGCGGCCTCGGGGGGCCGGGTGGACAGGTCGACGGCGGTGGTCACCTCGGTGTTGCCGTAGCCGAGGAGCAGGGTGTGCAACGCGGCGAGCAGCACCTCGAACCGGGTCAGGGCGGGGGCCTGCGTGCCCGGAGGGGACGCCGGCGGCCGACCGGACGCGGAAGCGGGTGCCGGCAACGAGCCGGACGCGGGTTCGGACGACAGGCCGGGCGCGGACGAGGGCTCCGAGGACGGGACGGACGCGGCTTCCGAGGGCGGGACGGACGGCGAGCGGGGCGGGATCGACGGGTCCACGGCGAACCGGAGCACCCGGCCCTCGCCCGCCCGCCGGGACCGCAGCGCGTGCCCGAGGACGACGGTCTCGCCCGGGTCGCGCCAGCGGGGCTTCCAGAACTCCCGCGCGCCGGGAAGCAGCGCGGCCACCCGGTCGCGCTCGGCCCGGCCGTGGTCGATCCCGGGCAGCGGGGGCGGCGGCTCGCCGTTGTGGAAGGCGGCCAGGTCGCGCACCAGGATGTCCTTCGACTGGCCGTCGAAGACCAGGTGGTGGGCGACGAAGAGGAGCAGGTGCCGTCCGGGGCCGACCGCGAACAGGGTGAACCTGGCCAGCGGGCCCTTCTCCAGGTCGAACGGGCGCAGGATCTCCTCGCGCACGGCCTCCTGCACGGCCTCTTGCACGGCCCGCCCGTACCGCTCTTTACTCTCGCCGCTCTTGTCGTTCTCGCCGTCGTCAACGTCGTCACCGTCGCCACTGGAGGGGATCGACGTCTCGCGTACCGGGACCTGGGCGCCGGGGACGAGCCGCAGCTCGTTGTCCACCTCCGCCACCACGCTGCCGAGCATCGGGTGCCGGGCGGCCACCGCCGCGCAGGCCGCCAGGAGCGCGCCGGTGTCCAGGTCGCCGCGCAGGTGGACGAGGATCGGCATGTGGTACGCGGCGCCCCCGCCTACGGTCTGCTCGGTCACCCACATCCCCTGCTGGGTGAACGTGACCTCCGGCAGGCCCGCGGACACGGACTCCGGCCCGGACCCGCTTTCCGGTGACGGTCCGGGGGTGAGCAGAGACGCGTTCTCCGGTGACGGCTCAGAGGTGAGCCGGTGTGCGTTCTCCGCTGACGGCCCGGAGGCCTTCTCGGGCGTGACCCGGTCCATCACGCGTCCTCCATCGTCCGGCGCAGGGCCTTCTTGTCGACCTTGCCCCCGGCGTTGCGCGGCAGGGCGTCGACCGCGAGGACGTGCGCGGGCAGCTCGTGCGGGGCGAGGCGGTCCTTGAGGAAGATCCGCAGGTCCTCGGGCGCGAGGGGTTCCCTGGTGGCGAGGGCCACGGTGACGACGGTGCCGAGCACGGGGTGCGGCACCCCGAACGCGGCGGCCTCGATCACCGCCGGGTGCTGGTAGACGACCTCCTCGACGTGGATCGTGGAGACCTTGAAGGCCCCGGACTTCACCACGTCGCTCTCGCGGTCGACGAGGTAGAGGTAGCCGTCGGCGTCGATGTAGCCGAGGTCGCCCATCCTTACCCAGCCGTCGCGGAAGGTCCCGCTGTCGGGGTCGCCGTAGTAGGCGCGCGGCGCGGCGGGGGACCGCATCCAGACCTCCCCGGTCTCCCCCGGCGCGAGCGGCTCCCCCTCCGCGGTGGCGATCCTGACCCGCCCCCCGGCGATGGCCCGGCCGACGCTTCCCGGCCGGTCCGGGTCGAACATCATGACCGTCTGGGCCGGGGCGGCCTCGGTCGAGGTGTAGTAGTTGGTGATCGTCGCGTTGGGGAAGGCCGTGGTCAGCGCCTGGGCGACGGCCGAGGGCAGCGGCGCGGCGGCCGAGCCGAGCAGCAGCACGCTGGACAGGTCGTGCCGTTCCGCCACCTTCGCGTTGACCAGCTCGATGGCCATCGCGGGGACCAGGAAGACCGTCCCGGCGCGGTAGGACTCGATCAGCGAGGCGAAGCGGGCCGGGGTGAAGCGCGGCAGCGTCACGACGGCCGGCTGGGCGTCGAGCGCGTTGATCAGCATCGCCTGCCCGGCGTTGGTCCCGATCGGGAAGGCGTGGACGAGATGCCGGGAGTGCGCGAACGGGCGGCGCTTCGCCCCGCAGCCGTAGGCCAGATTGGCATGGGTCGCCGAGACGCCCTTGGGACGGCCGGTCGTGCCGGAGGTGTAGAGGATCTGGGCCAGGTCCCCGAGTTCCGCGGGCTCCGGAGGCGCGATGTCGCCCTTCTCGTAGGACGTTTCGGCGTCCAGACCGTCGACCGTGGCGCTCCAGCCGATCTCCGGCACGGCGAGACCCGCGGCGTGGACGACGCCGGTCGCCCGGCAGTTCTCCAGCATGAAGCGCAGGTCATCGAGGGTGAGGCGGTCGGAGAGCGGTACGGCCACCGCTCCGGCCGCCAGGACCCCGCAGAACGCCACGGCGTAGTCGGCCCAGTCCGCTGCCCCGAACACCAGGCCCACCCGGTCGCCCCGGCCGACACCGCGTGTGACCAGGGCGTTCGCGAGCGCGGTGGACCGCTCGTGCCACTGGCGGTAGGTGAGCTGGGCCGAGCCGTGCACGATCAGCGCGACCCCGTCGGGGTCGGTGAGGGCCCGGTCTCCGAGCAGCTGGGGGACGGTCAGGTTCACCAAGTGAACCTCCCACTAAAGATCGGATGTATCTGCCCTCGGTGTGTGCGAGCACCCGGGGCACTACAGGAAAGAATCTTTACTATTTAAAGTCGAGCGTCAGTCTTACATGATCGTAAGGGGTGCGCAAGACTTTGGGGAGAGGTTCGCAGAGGCAACAAAACCCACGCGAAAGTGACCCTTGCGCCCTAAGGGCGAAGGTGTAACACTGACGACCGCAGAACTAACTGAAAGGTTTCTTTCCAGAAAGAGACCCTTCCCGATGCCCGCCCAACTGGTCAAATCTGCACAGAGCGGGCCTTTTGCGTACTAACCTCCAACGCGTTTGCGTGAACTAACGGGCCCGCGGCCGACAAAGGAGCCCTGCGTGTTCCCACCGGAGACCGTTCCGACCGGCCAATCGGGGACCGAATACCCCCTGTCCTACGGCCAGCAGCGGCTTTGGTTCCTCCACCGGCTCGATCCAGGTGACTCTGCCTACAACACATCCTATGTTTACAGGTTGAAAGGTCACCTTGACAAGATCGCCCTGGAGGCCGCTTTCAGCGCGGTGGCGGCACGGCACGAGAGCCTGCGGACCCGGTTCCGCGAGGTGGCCGGGGAGCCCGTCGCGGTCGTCGAGCCGCCGTCGCCGGTGACGATCGGCCGGTTCGCGGTCCACGGCGAGGTCGTCCGGCGCGAGCGGGAGGTCGCGGCCCTGGTCACGGCGCTCACCAACACGGCGTTCGACCTCGCCGCCGCGCCGCCGTTCCGCGTCTCGCTGATCGAGCTCGGCCCCGACGAGCACGTGCTCTGCGTCGTCCTGCACCACATCAACGGCGACGGCTGGTCGCTGAACGTGCTCCGCTCCGAGGTGTCCGCCCACTACGGGAGCCGGGGCGCCGCCCCGCTGCCCGAGCTGCCCCTGCAGTACGGCGAGTACGCTCGCGACCTGCGCCCCGCCGAATCCGAGCTGCGCTGGTGGACCGAGAAGCTCGCCGGGGTGCCTCCCCTGGACCTCCCCGCGGACCGGCCGCGTCCCGCCCGGCGGACCGGCGCGGGCGACGAGGTCGAGTTCCGGATCGCCCCCGAGGTGGTCGCCTCGATCGGCGCCCTCGCCCGCCGCGCCCGCTGCACGCCGTTCATGGTGCTGTTCTCCGCCTACCAGGTCCTGCTGCACCGGCACACCGGCCAGACCGACTTCTGCGTGGGCACCCCCTCGGCCGGTCGCGGCAGCACCGAGCTGGAGACCATGATCGGTTTCCTCTCGACCACGCTGGCCCTGCGCTGCGACCTGTCCGGCGAGCCCACCTTCGAGGAGCTGCTCACCCGCACCCGCCGGGTCGTGCTGGACGGGCTCTCGCGGCAGGACGTCCCCTTCGAGCGCCTCGTGGTGGACCTCGACGTGGAACGGGACCTGAGCCGCACGCCCCTGTTCCAGACCCTGTTCGCCCTGCACACCCACGGCGAGCCGGTCGATCCGCTGCCCGGCCTCGTCGCCACGTCCTTCCCCAACGGCTGGGCCCGCGCCAGGCTCGACCTGTCGGTCGACATCTACCAGGGCGGCGACGGCGCCCTGTACGGCACCGCCATCTACAGCACCGAGCTGTTCGACCCCGAGACCGTGGAACAGATGGTCGCCCGCTTCCAGGAGCTGCTCGCGGCCGTCGTGGCGGACCCCGGCTCCCCGGTGGGCTCGCTGCGGATGCTGCCGGACGCGGAGCTCGCCCTGCTGGAGGAGTGGAACGACACCGCGGCCGAGCTGCCCGAGGTCACCCTCGTCGACCTGCTGCTCGAACAGGCCGCGGCGACCCCCGGCGCGGTCGCGGTACGCGCCACGCCCACCGGGACCGCGCCGGTCGACGGGCCGGTCGACGGGCCGGTCGACGGGCCGGCGGACGAGATCGGCGCGCGGGAGCTGACGTACGCGGAACTGGTCGCGCGGGCGGCGGAGCTGGCCGGACGGCTGGGCGCGGCCGGGATCGGGCGCGGCTCGCTGGTCGCGGTCCGGATGGAGCGCGGCGCCGACATGCTCGTCGCCCTGCTGGGCGTGGCGATGAGCGGCGCCGCCTACCTCCCCGTCGACCCCGACTACCCGGAGGCGCGCGTCGCGTACGTGATCGAGGACTCCGCGGCGGCACTGGTGCTGACCGGCCTCGACGACCTTCCCCCCGCGACCGGTACGGCGACCGGCGCCCCGGCCCGGCCGCTTCCCGATGACACCGCCTACGTGCTCTACACCTCGGGGTCCACCGGACGGCCGAAGGGAGTGGTGGTCCCCCACCGGGCGCTGACCAACTTCCTGCTCGCGATGCGCGACCTGGTGCGGTCCTCGCCCCAGGACGTGTGGCTGGCGCTGACCTCGCTGTCGTTCGACATCTCCGCCCTGGAGCTCTACCTGCCGCTGGTGACGGGCGGGCGGGTGGTCGTCGCCGACGCGGAGACGGCCCGCGACGGGGTGCGGCTCGCGCGCCTTGTCGGGGAGGAGGGCGTGACCCACGTCCAGGCGACGCCCTCTGGATGGCGGGTCCTGCTCGCCGGGGACCTGCCGCGCGTGGTGGGGCTGACCGGCGGCGAGCCGCTCGCCCCCCGGCTCGCCCGCGAGCTGCGTCCCCGGGTCGACCGGCTCGTCAACGTCTACGGCCCGACCGAGACCACCATCTGGTCCACGGCCTGGGACGTCCCCGAGGATCCGAACGAGATCGTCATCGGTCGCCCGATCGCCAACACCGTCGTCCGCGTCGCCGACCCCGGCGGCGGGCCGTGCCCGATCGGGGTGGCCGGGGAGCTGCTCATCGGTGGCGAGGGGGTCGCCACCGGCTACCTGGGCCGCCCGGCCCTCACCGCGGAGCGCTTCGTCCCCGGCCCCGGGGGTTCGCGGCACTACCGGACCGGAGACCGCGTCCGCCTGCGCAACGACGGCACCCTGGAGTTCCTCGGCCGGACCGACAACCAGGTCAAGCTGCGGGGACACCGCATCGAGCTGGGCGAGATCGAGGCCGTGCTGGACGCCTGCCCCGGTGTGCGGCAGGCGGTCGTCGCGGTGCGCGGGGACCGGCTGGTGGCCTTCGTCGTACCCGCCGAACCCGCCGAATCCGCCGAACCTGCCGAATCCGCCGCGCCACCGGAGACGGACGCGGGAGCGGACGCGAAGACGGATCCGGCCCCGGACGCGGGAACGGACGCGAGCACGGGAACGGACGCGGACGGCGCGGGGAGTACGGGCGGCGCGGGAGTGCTCGACGGGCTCGGGGAGCGCGCCGCGCGCGAGCTGCCCGGCTACATGGTGCCCAGCGTGTTCGTCGAGGTGGAGGCGCTGCCGCTCACCCCCAACGGCAAGATCGACCGCAACGCCCTCCCGGACGTGGACGCGACCTCCTCACGGGACGCGGTCGCCCCCCGCACCCCGGCCGAGCGGATGGTCGCGCAGGTCTTCGCGGAGGTGCTCGGGGCCGCGGAGGTCGGGGCGTACGACGACTTCTTCGCCCTCGGCGGGCACTCGCTGCTCGCCACCATGGTCACCGCGCGGCTGGCGGCGCTGTCCGGGACGGAGGTGCCCGTCCGGGAGGTGTTCACCCGGCCGACGGTCGCCGGGCTGGCGGAGCTGATCGCGACCGCGTCCGGCGGGCGGAGCGACGGGCCTCGGCCGAGGCCCGAGGGGACCGTGCCTCCGCTCTCCTTCGGCCAGGAGCGGCTCTGGTTCCTCAACCGGCTCGACCCGGACGACGCGTCGTACAACATGTGCCTGGTCAGGCGGCTGCGCGGGCCGCTGGACCGGGAGGCGCTCGCCGGGGCCCTGGCCGGGACGGTCGCCAGGCACGAGAGCCTGCGCACCCGGTTCCCCGAGGCGGACGGCGTGCCGGTCGTGGTCGTCGACCCGCCCGGTCCCGTGACCGTCGAGGAGACGGACGCGGCGGGCGAGGCCGGGGCGCTGGAGCTGGTCGCGGCCCTGACCAACGCGCCCTTCGAGCTGGGCGCCAGGCCGCCGCTGCGCGTCACCCTGATCAGGATCGGCGAGGACGACCACGTCCTGTGCGTCGTGCTGCACCACATCCTCGGCGACGGCTGGTCGCTCAACCTCATCTTCGACGAGGTGTCGCGGCTGTACTCCGGGGCCGCCGCCCTGCCCCCGGTCCCGCTCCAGTTCGGCGACGTCGCCCTCTGGCAGCGCGGGCGCGACCTCGGCGACCTGCTCGGCTACTGGCGGGACAGGCTCGCCGACCCCACCCCGCTGGACCTGCCGGTCGACCGGCCGCGCACCGCCGGGGCCGCCAGGCGCGGCGACGTGGCGAGTGTCCGGCTGGACGCGGCGGAGGCCACCGCCCTGGCCAGGCTGGGCAGGGAGCACGGCGCCACCATGTTCATGGTCCTGCTCGCCGCCTACCAGGTCCTGCTGTCGCGGCACACCGGGCACGACGACATCCTGGTCGGTACGGCCACCGCGGGCCGGGACCGGGTCCAGCTCGAACCGGTCGTCGGCTACCTCAGCGACACCCTGGTCATGCGCGGCGACCTGTCGGCCGACCCCACCTTCGCCGACCTGCTCCGCGAGACCCAGATCGGTGTCCTGGACGCCTTCTCCCACCAGGGCGTGCCGTTCGAGGAGCTGGTGACGGCCCTGCGGGTCGAGCGCGACCTCACCCGCACGCCGCTGTTCCAGACCATGCTCATCCTGCACACGCAGGACTTCGCGCAGTCCCGCGACGCCTTCGCGGGGCTCACCACGACGGGGTTCGAGCACGGCATGCGGCAGGCCAAGCTCGAACTGATGCTGGAGGCCTGGCAGAACGAGCACGAGCTGGCGCTCAGCTTCGTCTACGACGCCGAGCTGTTCGACCGGGCCACGATCGAGGCGATGGCCGCGCGGTTCCGCCTGCTGCTCACCGCGCTGCCGGACGCGTCCGGCGACCGGGTCTCCGAGCTGCCGCTGCGCACCGGCGACGACGACGCCCTGCTGCGGCGCCTCTCGCGGGGACCCGCGCGACCGCCCGCTCCCCCGGTGCCGGACCTGTTCGCGGCGGCCGTACGGGCCACGCCGGGCGCGACGGCGATCGGGTGCGGGGACGCCACGCTCACCTACGCCGGGCTGGACGCCCGCGCGGACGAGCTCGCGGCGCTGCTGCGGGGGCGGGGTGTCGCCCCCGGCGACGTGGTCGGCGTCTGCCTGGACAGGTCGCCCGACGCCGTCGCGGCCCTGCTCGCCGTCTGGCGGGCGGGGGCGGCCTACCTGCCGCTCGACCCGGACCACCCCGCCGAGCGGCTCGCGTTCATGCTGGACGACAGCGGCGCCTCCCTCGTCCTCACCACGGCGAACCTGGGTGACCGGCTGCCCTCCGGCACCCCGCGCGCGCACGCGGACGACCGAGTTCCACCCGACGTCCGTACGGCCCGGCCCGGCACGCCGCACGCGGACGAGCACCCCCTCGTCCCGGTGTCCGGTTCGGCCGCGTACGTGATCTACACCTCCGGGTCCACCGGGACGCCCAAGGGGGTCGTGGTCTCGCACCGCAACCTGGCCGCCCGCGTCGGGTGGATGCGCGACGCGTACGGGCTGCGTCCCGACGACCGGGTGGTCCAGTTCGCCTCGCTGAGCTTCGACACCCACGCCGAGGAGATCTATCCGGCGCTGGCCGCCGGGGCCCGGCTGGAGCTGCTGCCCGAGGGCGGCGTCACCCTGCCCGACCACCTCGACCGGGTCACCGTGCTCGACCTGCCCACGGCGTACTGGCACGCGCTCGTCGACGACATCGGCGAGATCGCCTGGCCGCCGTCCCTGCGGCTGGTCATCCTCGGCGGCGAGCAGGTGCACGAGGCGGCCGTGGCCCGCTGGCGGGAGCGCTTCGGCGACCGGGTGCGGCTGGTCAACACCTACGGCCCGACCGAGGCGACGATCATCGCCACCGCCGCCGAGCTGGACGGCTCCCCCGGGCGCCCGCCCATCGGCGTCCCGATCGCCGACACCTCGATCCTGATCCTGGACGGCGCGGGCGAGGCCGTGCCGCCGGGGGCGCCGGGCGAGCTGTGCGTCGGCGGGGCCGGGGTGGCCGTCGGCTACCTGGGCAGGCCGGACCTCACGGCCGAACGCTTCCCCGTCCTCGGTGCTTCCGGCGTTCCCGGTGTTCCTGACATTCCCGGTGCTTCCAGTGCTTCCGGTGTTCCCGGCGTCCTCGGCGGGGAGCGGATCTACCGGACCGGCGACCTGGCGCGCTGGCGGGCCGACGGGCAGCTGGAGTTCCTCGGCCGCCTCGACGACCAGGTCAAGGTCCGCGGCTTCCGGATCGAGCCCGGCGAGATCGAGGCGCGGCTGCTGGCCCACCCCGGCGTCGGCCAGGCGGCGGTGGCCGTGCACAGGGAGACGCTGGTCGGCTACGTCGTCGGCACGGCCACGGGCGACGAGCTGGCCGGATACCTGGCCGGGACGCTGCCCGCCTACATGGTCCCCGCGCTCTGGGTGGGCCTCACCGCGCTGCCGCTCACCGCGAACGGCAAGCTCGACCGGGCCGCGCTGCCCGCGCCCGAGGCCGGGTCCCGGACGAGGACCGCCCCGCGCGGCGACGCCGAGGAGCTGGTGGCCGAGATCTTCGGCGAGGTGCTGGGCATCGAGGAGGTCGGCGCCTTCGACGACTTCTTCGCGCTGGGCGGGCACTCGCTGCTCGCCACCCGCGCCGTCGCCAGGCTCCGCGCGGCCGTCGAGGTGGACGTGCCGATCCGCACCCTGTTCGCCCGCAGCAGCGTGGCCGACCTCGCGGCGGCGGTGGAGGAGCTGCTCGTCGCCGAACTGGCCGAGATGTCCGACGAGGAGGCCGAGCGCCTCATGGAAACCGGGAGCTGAGATGGGTCACCGCGTCGTGGTCAACCACGAGGAGCAGTACTCGATCTGGCCGGACGGCCGGGACCTCCCGGACGGCTGGCGCGAGGAGGGCGTCTCCGGCACCAAGGAGGAGTGCCTCGCCCACATCGACCGCGTCTGGACCGACCTGCGCCCGCTCAGCGCGAGAGGGGCGTGAGATGCGCGGTGACCGAATCCGGATCCCGGCGAGCGGCGCCGGAGACCGTACGAGAGGGGCTGTCGATGGTTAGGGAACGGCTGGCGGCGATGGTGGCCTCGGCCTCCGACGGAGCGGTCACGGCCGGGGAGGCACTGGCCGCCACGGTCCCGCTGTCCGCGCTGGGGGTCACCTCCCTGGCGCAGATGCGGCTGATCGACGCGGTGGAGACCGAGTTCGGGGTGGAGATCGACCTGTCGGGCGACGGGTTCGACCTGCTGGACGACCTCGACGCGCTGGAACGGCACATCAACGAGGCGCAACGCGCGCATTCCTGAACGCATTTCCGAACGGGGGAAGCACATGGACATCCGGTTCTCGGGGAGCCGATCGGAGATGGCACCGCTGACCTGGGGGCAGCGGGCCATCTGGGACACGATCCAGAAGACGGCGCCGGACGACCACTACTTCAACTTCGGCCGCGTGCTCGCCGTGCCCAGACGGGCCAGGCCGCTCACCGTGGCCGGGGCCGCCGAGGTCCTGCGCGCGCTGGTGGAACGGCACGAGTCCCTGCGCACCAGGCTGGGCGAGGCGCCGCACGACAGGACCGTCCGCACGGGCGGTGCGGAACCGTACGGGAAGGTCGTCCACCTGAGCGGCGCGGAGCCGTACGGGAGGGTCGTCCGGGCGGGCGACGCGTCACCGCACGGAGGCGACCTCTGGACGGGCGACGGCGCGGAGCCGTGGCAGGTGCTCGCGACCGGCGGTTCCATCCCGGTCACCGTGTCGGAGGGCGACCCCGAGCGGCTGCGGGACGCGCTGGCGGAGACCGCGTTCGACTACGGGAACGAGTGGCCGCTCAGGATCGGGCTCGTCGTCGACCGCGACGAGGTCACCCACATCGTGCTCGTCTTCTGCCACCTGGCCGCCGACGGCCTCGGGGCCGAGGTGGCGGTCACGGAACTGCGGCTGCTCCTGCTGCGCGGCTCCGTACCCGGGCCGCCCCCGCCCTCGCCGCTGGAGCTGGCCCGCTGGCAGGGCTCGGAGCAGGGCCTGAAGGTCGCGGCGGTGGCCGCGGAACACTGGGAGAGCGGATACCGGCGCATCCCCCCGACCATGTTCGACCGGCGGGCGGACGTCCCCGCCGATCCGCCGATCTGGCGGGCGCACCTCGTCTCCCGGGCGATGGACCTGGCCGTGCAGCGGATCGCCGCGCTGAGCGGCACGAGCACCTCGACCGTCCTGCTCGCCGCCGCGTCCGTGCTGGCCGGGAGGACGACCGGCCACGACGTGAGCGCGATGCTGCCGATCGTGGGCAACCGCTTCCGGGGCGACACCGTCAACGCGGTCACCACGCTCTCGCAGGAGGGCCTGTTCGTGCTGGACCTGCGCGAGGGCGGTTTCCGCGAGCTGCTGCGCGCGGCCAAGCCCGCCGCGCTGCGCGCCTACCGGTCCGCCTACCACGACCCGGACGACCGGGACCGGCTCACCGAGCGGGCCGGCCGGGAGCGGGGCGTGCGGATCCACCCGTACTGCTGCTTCAACGACATGCGCTTCACCGACCGGGTGGACGCCTCCCCCGACGAGACGAGCGTGCGGCGCGCCCTGGACGAGACGACGCTCACCTGGCCGCTCAGCCAGGACCGGCTCAACTGCCGATTCTGCCTGCACGTGACCGGCGAGCCCGGCGGGCTCGGCGTCTCGCTCACCGCCGACACCGGCTACCTCCCCCGCCCCGCGATGGAGCGCTACCTGCTCGACCTGGAGTCGCTGCTGGTCGAGGCCGCGTTCCACGAGGTGCTGGAGCCGGTCGGTTGAGCGCCCCGCCCGAACCAGAGGCTGGCGGATTGAACGCCCCGCCCGAACCAGAGGCCGGTGGGTTGAGCGCCCTGCCCGAACCCCAGGCCGACGGGTTGAACGCCCCGCCCGCACTCCAAGCCGACCCCGCGACCGGTCGTCCGAGCGTCCCGCCCGTGCCCGCAGCCGGTCGGTCGAGCGCGGTGGCCGTGCCCGTAGCCGGTTGGTCGAACGCCGTGGCCGGGTCCCGGGGGCCGCGCGCCGGAGGTGTCCGATGACGGTCCACGCCTACGCCGAGTCGACGTCCTGCGTCCAGGGCGGCGCGCTCCGCTTCCACCTCGCCCGCGCCTCCCGCGCCCCGCTGCGCGGTTCGGTGCTGGTCGAGGACGTCGCCACCGACCTGGCCGTGCTCGACGGGGAGTTCACCGGCCCGGTGTGGACGCTCGACGTCTCCACCGGGTGGCGCAGCTCCCTCTACCGCGCGATCTTCACCGCCGACGAGGAGAGCAGCGAGGTCTACTTCGTCGTACGGGCCGCCCGGCCCAGCTCGCCGATCCTGCTGTCGATCCCGTTCCCGACCTGGCAGGCCTACAACCGGGCGGGCATCCCCGGCGAGTCCATCTACTGGAGCGAGCAGCCGACCCGCGCCTCGCGAGTGTCCTTCGACCGGCCGGGTGGCGGGCCGCCGCCCGAACGCTGGGAGGAGGGCATGATCCGCTGGCTGGGTCCCGCCGGGTACGACGTCGACTACTGCTCGGCCCTGGACCTGCACGAGGGGCGCGAGCTGCTCTCCGGCTACCGGCTGCTCACGGTGAGCGGGCACGACGAGTACTGGTCGGCGGGGATGCGCGACAGCGTCGAGGAGTTCGTCCGCCGGGGCGGCAACCTGGCCGTCTTCTCCGGCAACACCTGCTGGTGGCAGTTCCGGCTGGAGGACGACGGGCGCACCATGGTCTGCTACCGCGACGCGATCGCCGACCCGATCGCCGCCGTGGACCCGGCCCTCACCACGGTCGAGTGGTCCAGCGCGCCGGTGAACCGCCCGGAGAACGGCCTGACCGGGGTCAGCTTCCGGCGCGGCGCCGGGACCTGGGGCCCGTACATGCAGCTCATGCGCGAGGAGTCCTACACCGTCCGGTTCCCCGAGCACTGGGTGTTCGAGGGCACCAAGCTGTGCGAGGGCGACACGTTCGGCAAGGGCGCGATCGGCTACGAGACCGACGCCTGCGACTTCGTCGAGGAGGACGGCGTGCCGGTGGCCACCGGGCGCGACGGCACCCCGCCGTCGTTCGTCGTCCTGGCCACCGCCGACCTGCGGCACTGGCACCGGTACGGCCAGGGCGGCATGGCCACCATGGGCGTCTTCGGCCTCGGCGCCGGGACGGTGTTCACCGCCTCCACCGTGAACTGGGGAAACACCCTGCACGATCCGGCCGTGGACCGGATCACCCGCAACGTGCTCGACCGGCTGTCGGTGCGTACGGGCGGGTGGGAGACCATCGGCGGCGCGGACGGGGTCGGCGCGATGACCGTGTTCGACTCCCTGCTGTACGGCGCCACCCGGGACGGCTCGCTGCTCACCCGCGAGATCTCCGACCAGAACCTGCGCTGGCGCCCCGCGGGCACCGCCCCCGCGCTGGTCGCCCTCGCCACCCCCCGGGAGGCCACCGCCGTCCATCCGATCGGCCTGTACGGCCTCACCGCCGACGACCGGCTCGTCTTCCGCGACCCCGAACACGGCTGGACCACCCTCGCCGACGGGCCTCGCGGCGGGGTCGGCCTGGGCATGGTGAACGGCGAGCTGTTCGCCGCCGCGGCGGACGGCCTGTGGCTGTTCGACCCGGAGACCTCCACCTGGAGCCTGGTCGAGGCCGCCCCTGGAACCTCGGCCGGTGCCGGAACCTCGGCCGGAACCGGTGCCGGAGCCGAGGCCGTGGCGCTGGCCGCGATGAACGGCCGGCTGTACATGGCGGACGCGGACGGCCGGATCCGCACGCGGCTGCCGGTGGCGACCCCGGTCGGCTGGACCGACCTGTGCGACGCGGGCGGCTGCACCGTGCTGACCGGCCACGCGGGCACCCTGATCGGCACCGCGTCCGGCCGGCCCCTGCTCCGGCGCGCGAACTTCCTGTCCGAAGCAGCCTCCCAGGTCGCGGCGGAGGCCCCGGTGAGTGCCGGGTAGTCCTTGGGCTCTGGGCTCGATGTCCGTCGCGAACCCGTCCGTGGCGAACCCGTCCGCCGCGAACCCGTCCGTCACCCCGGGCGTCGTCCGCGGGGTCCGCGGCGGGACCCGGCGCTGTCGCGGCGGTGGCCGCCAACCCACCGAGGGTGATCGCGGTTCGCGGCAGCGCGGCACGACCCGGCTGGACCTGCTTTCGGCCCGGCTGGACCTGGCACGACTCGGCTGGGCCTGGTTCGGCCCGGCTGGGCCCAGTCCGAACCGGCTCGAACCGGCTCAGCCCGGCTCGGCCAGCTCAGCCCGGTTCGGCCAGCCCGGCCCCGCTCGGCTCGGACCGGCCCTAATGATCCTCCTGGCCCGTGCCCGAACCGTCGCGGATGCGCAGCACCTGCCGTCTCTGCAGTTCGATCTGTTCGTCGACGAACCTGGTCAATAGCTCCAGCTGCTGCGTCGAGTAGTTCGACAGGCGCTGCTCGGAGTCGGTGACGGTCTGGCTCCACATCCGTTCGGCGAACCGGGTCGCCTCGCCGGTGGCGGTGACGAGGACGCGCCTGCGGTCGGCGGGATCCCGCGCCCGTTCCACGTAGCCCGCCTGTTCGAGCCGGCCGACGGCGAAGGTGAGCGCGGTGGGGGCGACACCCGCCACCGCCGCCAGGTCGCCCGCCGCCATCGGGCCCCGGATGATGAGGCACGACAGGCAGCGGGCGTCGGTGCGGTTGAGGCCGAGAACGGAGCTGATGGCCTGGTCGACCTGGTCGGAGACGTTCTGCAGGTCGGTGAGGGCGAGCATGAGCCGGTCGACCATCTGCCGCCTGGTGTCGTCTGACAACGCCAACCCCCATGTCGATGAGTGAGTCGGCGCCAGCGTAGTCAGTCGGCTAGCCGAAGTCGGCGGCGTGCTCGCGGGCCCAGTCGGCGAACGGGTACGGCGACCGGCCGAGGACCCGCCGAACGGTGTCGGTCGGCACGGACGGCCGCTCGACCGCCGCCGCGAGCTGGTCGAGGACGGCGTCGACGATCGCGGGAGGCGCGTAGCGGGTCATCTGCTCGCGGGCGTCGCGGGCGGGGATCTCCTCCATGCGCAGGGGGCGCCCGATCGCCGCCCCGATCGCGTCGAGCTGGTCGGCGTGCGTGATGGCCTGGGGGCCGGTCAGCTCGTACCTAGCCCCGTGATGCCCGTCCTCGGTGAGAGCGCGCACCGCGACGGCGGCGATGTCCCGCTCGTGGATCGGCGCGGTGCGCGCCAGCGGGTAGGGGGCGCGCACGACATCGCCGGCCTTGATCTGCGGTGCCCAGTGCAGGCTGTTGCCGGCGAACTCGTTGGGACGCAGGAAGGTCCATCGCATACCGGTCCGGGCCACGGCCTGCTCGAACGCGGCGTGGGCCCGCGCCACCGCGTCCGGTTGCCGCTCGACGTCCTCGATGCCGTCGAGGACGTCGCTGGTGGACAGCAGGACGATCCGCCGCACGCCGCTGCGTTCGGCGAGTTCGGCGAACGGCACCGGTGCGCCGCCCAACGCCATCAGGTAGACGGCACGCACCCCGCGCAGCGCCTCGCGCAGTCCTTCCGGTTCGGCGAGATCGCCCTGGAAGATCTCGGCCTGCCGCGGTAGGGACGCCTGTCCGGGGGCGCGGGACAGCGCGCGAACCGGGTGTCCCATGGCGAGCAGGTCGGCGAGGACGTGTCGTCCGACACTGCCTGTCGCTCCGGTCACGAGAAACATCGATGCTCCTTGGGCTCGGTGGTCGTACGGCCGTGGCCTCTGGTGTCCTCCACGGCGTCCGGCGGGCGGTTGGACGGGGCGCGTCCCGGCGCGTCGCCGTCGGCGGCACGCGACCGATCACCGGGCCCCCGCACCGATGGTCACGTCTGGCGACGTCTCCGTCACAGCGCTCCAATTACTCCAAAAATTGGAGTAATTGACTTCAGAGTACCGGCGGCGATACTCGAACGCCACCACCGCAGGACAGATACCGGACGGCGACACGAGATGCGGGACACCCCCGGCTCACCGGTCGAACCGAAGCGCGGAGCAGACGAATCCGCAGGAGGCGCCCGGCGAACCGATGGCGACCGGCACGCCCCGACCACACCGGCGGACGGCAACAAGCCAATCAGTTCGATCATTGACAGTTAGACTCCTAACAGTTAGTGTCCTTACTATGGACGCACCGAACCTCACCAGCACCCTCGGGCTGGTCCGCTGGATCATGTGGGCTCAGCGGAAGGCCGCCGAGGACTGGATCCGGGACCGCGAGCTCAGCCACGAGCAGGGTTTCGCGCTCGGCTACCTGGCCCAGAACCCCGGCGCGATCCAGCGTGACATCGCGCGGATGACCCGCACGAGCGCGGCGAGCGTCTCGAGCCTGCTGCAGGGACTGGAGCGCCGCGGCCTCGTCGAACGCCGCACGGAGGGCGGCGACGAGCGCAGTAAACGCGTCTACGCGACGCCGGCCGGCGCCGAGCTCATCTCCGGGTTCGACACCGCGATGGCCGCCGCCGACGAGACGATCCTCGCCCCCCTGGACCAGGCCGAGCGGACCACCCTGCACGCCCTGCTCACGAAGATCACCGCGGAGCTGCCGCAACCGACCCGGCCGTAACCGCGGACGCGCGGCCCGGCCGCGCGTCCGGACCATCCCCTCACCGTGCCGACGCCCGCCGGCGCGCGCTCGAACCCGCCCATGAGGAGCCGGCGCCCGTCTCCGCGTACGACGGCGAGTCCCGGCAACACGATGCGGAGCGCCGGGACTCGTACGGGCCCCATCCGGCGCCGACCAGCGCCGTCCGGCACCACCGCCACCCGCCGTCCGGTCGCCGCTCAAACCCCGCCTCCACCGAGACCGCCCGGCTCTCCACCCTCCTGAACGACACCGACACCGACACCGACGCCGTCACCGACGCCGTCACCGTCACCGACGTCGTCAGCGTCACCGACGCTGTCACCGACGCCGAAATCCGCGCCGCACACCGCCGACGCGACCGCCGCTGACCGGCACCTGACTCAGCCCGCGGCCCGTTCCCGCCGTACCCCGGCGACATCCCGAACGCGGCCCGGCCGCGCATCCAGAACATCCCCTCGCCGCGCCGGCGTGCCCGCCGTCGCGCGCTCGAACCTGCCCGGAAGAACTCGAACCCGCCCGGAGAAGGAACAGCCATGAGCAGCACGAACCTCGGATCCCCCGCGAAGGCCGACGCCGTCGGCACCAACCGCTGGTACCTCTCGACCGCGCCGATCGTCCGCGCCCTCGTGCACCTCTGCGTGCCGATGGCCGCCGCGATGATCGTCGGCGCCGTCCACAACCTCGTCAACGCCGGTTTCATCGGCTCGCTCCACGACACCGCGCTGCTCGCCGCGATCACGTTCGGCACGCCGGTGCTCGGCCTGGTCATGGCGGTCGGCGGCGTGTTCGGCGTCGGCGGCGGCACGCTGATCTCGCGGCTGCTCGGCGCGGCGGAGCACGAGCCCGCGAGGGCCGGTGAGATCAGGCACGTCTCGTCGTTCGCCGTCTGGGGCTCGGTGATCGCCGGAGTCGTGTTCGGCGGCGCCGGGCTGCTCCTGCTGCGCCCGCTCGTGTCGCTGCTCGGCGCGGACGCCGCCGCCGTACCCGCGACGAGCGCCTACGTCGCCGTCATGCTCGCCTTCGTTCCCGTGCTCGCCGCCGCGTTCTGCCTCGAACAGCTCGTACGGGCGGAGGGCGCCGCGCGCCAGGTGATGATCGGGATCATCGCGTCCGCGGTCGCGAACGTCGTGTTCGACGTCCTGTTCATCCTCGTGCTGCACTGGGGCGTCGCCGGTGCGGCGCTGTCGATGGGCCTCGCGAACCTCGGCGTCGTCGCCTACTTCGCCGTCTGGCTGCGGCGGCACAGCGAGCACGTGAGCCTCGCGCCGCGCTGGTTCACGCTCTCGCCCGCCGTGGTGAGGCCCGTCCTCGGCGTGGGCGTCGGCGAGCTGTTCCAGGCCACCTTCATGATCGTCACCACGCTGGTGCTCAACAACCTCGCGGCCGCCTACGGCGACGGCGCGCTCGCGGCCATGGGCGTCGCGGTCCGCATCGCGCAGGTTCCGGAGTTCCTGGTGATGGGCGTCACGATCGGCGTGCTACCGCTCCTCGCCTACTCGTACGGCAAGGGTGACCGGAGCCGTCTCGCGTCGGCGCTGCGCGCGTCCGCGGTCACGGTGGGCGGCATCGTCCTGATCTTCTCGACGACGGTGTTCGTGTTCCGCGAGCAGGTGTTCTCCGCGTTCTCCGCGGACCGCTCGGTCCTCGCGATCGGCGTCACGGTCCTCACGGCGCAGCTCGTGGCGATGGTCGTGAACGGGTTCACGGGCCTGATCACGTCGCTGTTCCAGGCGGCGGGGCGGTCGGCGGCGGCGATCGTGATGTCGGTGGCGCACGGTGTCCTGTTCGTCCCGATCGTGCTCCTGGGCGACCTCTGGTTCGGGCTGGCGGGCATCATCTGGGCGCTGACCGTCACCGAGGGCATCGTGTTCCTCGTCGGGGTCGTGACGTGGCTCGCGTCCCGTCGCGCGATCGGCCGCGGCCTCGCCGAGGGCAGCCCGGAGCGCGCCGAGGAGCTGCTCGAACAGGCCGAGGCCTGATCCGGGCGCGGCCCTTCGGCCGCCCCCTCAGCCGGCCAGCGGTACCCGCAGCTGTTCGCGGTGCGCCCGGTTCGTGGCCATCAGCCCGTCGAGCGCGTCGCGGGTGCGGACGAGGTCGGCGATGTGCGCGGAGAGCCGGTCGCGCTCCTGCGCCATCCGTTCCAGGGCGGCGTCGGAGTTCTCCGCGCTGGGCGAATCGACGCACGGGAGCAGCTCGGCGATGGTGCGGCTGGACAGGCCCGCGGCGTACAGGCGCTGGATGAACGCGACCCGCTCGGCCTCGTCGTCCGTGTAGTGCCGCTGTCCGCTGGTGCTGCGGGTGCTGGCGAGCAGCCCCTGCTCCTCGTAGTAGCGCAGCGACCGGATGCTGACCCCGGTCCGTGACGCGAGCTCGCCGATGCGCACCTCGTCCTCCCACTGTGATCTGCGACACAGGGCTTGCCCCTGACATCCATGTGAGCTTCTAGCGTACTCACCGTACCCGCGACCCGGGATCGACGACCACGGAGGACGACGTGACGACCCTTTTCGACAGCTATCGGCTCGGCGGCCTGACGCTTCCCAACCGGATGGTGATGGCCCCGATGACGCGAGTCCGGGCCGCCGCCGGCGGGCTGGCGACGCCGTCGATGGCGACGTACTACGCGCAGCGCGCGACGGCCGGGCTGATCATCTCCGAGGGCGTGCAGCCGAGCCTGATCGGGCAGTCCAACCCGGGCACGCCGGGACTGCACACCGACGAGCAGGTCGCCGCGTGGCGCCCGGTGACCGCCGCCGTGCACTCCAGCGGCGGGCGGATCTTCGCCCAGCTCATGCACGGCGGACGGGTCTCCCACCCCGCCACCACCGGTACGCGGCCGGTCGGGCCCTCGGCGGTCCCGGCCGTCGGCGACGTGTTCACGCCGTCCGGCCCCCGGCCCGCGCCGACGCCGCGCGCCCTGGACACCGCCGAGGTTCCCGAGCACGCCGAGTCGTACGCCCAGGCCGCCCGCCGCGCCGTCGAGGCCGGTTTCGACGGCGTGGAGTTGCACGGCGCGAACGGCTACCTGATCTCGCAGTTCCTCTCGTCGAACGCCAACCTGCGCACGGACCGCTACGGAGGCTCGGTGGCCAACCGGATCCGGTTCGCCGTCGAGGCGGTGTCGGCGACCGCCGAAGCCGTCGGCGGGGCCAGGACCGGGATCCGTCTCTCCCCGGGCGGGACGTTCTGGGGCGTGGAGGAGACCGACGTCCCGAAGCTGTACACCGCATTGCTGACCGAGCTGGCCCACCTCGGCCTGGCCTACGTCCATCTTGAGGCCACCACCGGTGAGGACGTGCTGGTCGGGCTGCGCCGCGCGTGGCCGGGCACCCTCATCACGAACCCGGTGCTGCCGATGGGCCCCAAGCAGACCGGACGGGCCGAGGCCGACCACTGGCTCGGGCTGGGCGCCGACCTCATCAGCTTCGGCCGCGGGTTCCTCGCCAACCCCGACCTGGTCGAGCGGCTGCGTACCGGTCTCCCCGTCGCTCCCGTCGACGAGGCAACCTACTACCAGGGCGGCGACACGGGCTACCTGACCTACTCTGCCTACCAGCACACCGCCTGACACCACCCCGCCACCACAGGAAAGCCCGGCGCCCCCGACGCCCGCGGGCGGCCTCCGCGCCGCCGCTCCTCCGGACCCGTGACCGGACCGCGCACCGGCGCCCGCGTGGCCGTCCTTCCGCCACGAGATCGATCGCTCGCGGGTCAGTGCGCCTGACGCGGGGGGATGCTGATCCCGAGCATGCGCGCCCCGGTCTCCGTGCGCGGGCGGTGGGTGCTGCCTGGGGCGAACACCACGTAGCTGCCCGGACCGAGCCGGTGGCCCCTGTCGACGAACTCGCCGGACACGACGTAGTAGCGTTCCTCCCCCTCGTGCACGTCGACCTCCGGCCACTCGCTGCCCGGCGCGAAGTCGTAGACCCAGCCACGGGCCAGTTCGGTGGCGGGCAGCCGCCGCCGGACGATGCCGGGGGCGACCTCGACGGGTTCGACCTCGTCGACGTTCAGGATCTGCACGCCGTCGTGTTCCTCGTTCATGAGCCCATCGTGGCCGGATACGGTCAGGCCGCCCAGTGTCCGGAATGACATCCTCCGGTACTTTTCTGCCATGGCCGTTCATCGCGTCGTCGCCCTGGTCCTCCCGCCGCAGTCCACCTTCGAGCTCGCGTGCGCCGCCGAGGTCTTCGGGGTGAGCCGTCCCGGCCTGCCCGTCCGCTACGGGTTCGAGGTCTGCGCCGAGCACCCCGGACGGATGCCCACCCTGGCCGGTTACGACATGGCGGTGACCGCGGGCCTGGCGGCGCTCGACGCCGCGGACACGGTCGTGATCCCCGGCTGGCAGCGGCCGGACACGCCCGCCTCGCCCGCCGTGGTGCGCGCGCTGCGGCTGGCCCATCGGCGCGGGGCCCGGATCGTCGCGATCTGCTCCGGCGCCTTCCTGCTGGCCCAGGCCGGGCTGCTCGACCACCGCCGGGCCACCACGCACTGGCGCATGGCCGCCGACCTGGCGGCACGCTTCCCCGACGTCCGCGTCGATCCCGACACCCTGTACGTCGACCACGGCGACGTCGCCACCAGCGCCGGCACGGCCGCCGGCATCGACCTGTGCCTGCACCTGGTCCGCGCCGACCAGGGCGCCGCCTACGCCGCGCAGGTCGCCCGGCACATGGTCATGCCGCCACACCGCGAAGGCGGGCAGCTCCAGTACGCCGCGTCCCCTCCCCCCGGCCACCCGCCCGGCTCCCTGGCCCCCGTGCTCGACTGGGTGACCGAACGGCTCCACGAACCCCTCTCGGCCGACGACCTCGCCTCCCGGGCCGGGCTCTCCGTGCGCACCCTCGCCCGCCGGTTCGCCGAGCAGCTCGGGGTCAGTCCCGGCCAGTGGCTGCTCGGCAAGCGGATCGCGGCCGCCCAGGCCCTGCTGGAGGAGACCGACCTGCCCGTCGAGGCGATCGCCGTCAGGGTCGGCCTCTCCTCGGCCACCAACCTCCGCCGCCGCTTCCACCGCACCCTGCGCACCACCCCCACCGCCTACCGGCGCGCCTTCCGCGGCGGTGAGCCCTCTCCCTCGTGACACGAACCCACCGATGCGGGCCGAGGCCGTACTCGCCGGGATCGCAGTACTAGCCGGGATCCGGGCGATGAGGATCTGTGCGCCGAGACCGTCGCCGCCACCCCGCCAGGTGATGCAGAAATCAACAACAGCTACGCAGAAACCGGCAACGACTTTCTGCCTCGACCGCGGCGAGAATGGCCGCGGGGGGGAAACCTGGCACACTCCCGCGAGAACCACATCGGCCTGGGTGACCTTTTCGAACCCGCCCGGCCGCTGTTCACAGGCATGCGGCGGCGATCCGAGCCGGGAAGGATGAACGGTTCGCGGCCCGTCTGCGATCTCAAGCGCTCCAACACGCGGAAGCCGATCGGCGCGTCGTCGACTCGGACGAGCCGGCGGGGCGCTCGCGGGGCAGGCTCCGGCAATTTCACGGTGAGCCTTTTTCAGCTGAAGCCGCAGTCATACCGCGCAGCCTTGCCCGGATATGGCATCGGCGCAACGCCGGCTGTTTTTCCGAATGGCCGGACTGACCATGGAGAAAGGTTTGTATGAAGCCACACGCAGCTTTGACGACGCCCCTCGCCCTCGCTCTCGCCCTGACATGGAACCTTTCTGCGGCACAGGCGGACGTAGTCACCGGATCGACGGCGCCCCAACCCCTGATTTTGTTGCAGGACCAGCCGGAACAGCAGCGACCCACCATCGAGAGGCTGGCGAGGGAAGCCGACGAGCGGGGCGTCTCCCTGCGTGAGGCTCTTGACGACTACGCCGCCGATGTTATCGCCAAAACCCCCTCGGCGCAGGGCGAGATGCCAGACGGCCCGGTCCCCGACCCAACCATCAAGGTTGACGGCATCCCGTTCGCGGAGCTGATCGACCTGAACCGTTACGCGGAATCCAAGAAGATCTCCTTCAAGGAAGCCATCGATCGCTACGCGTGGAGCCCCGCGGTCAATCCATTGGCCGCCCAGTTACGTGCCGAATTCTCGGAAGAAGTCGCCGACATCGCTATCGTCGACGACGGCCGCGGGGTCAGAATGGGTTTCAAGGCGGAGGTTCCGGCCAAGGCGATCGAGCTCGCGAAATCGCTTCCCGTGAAAGTGAGCATTTATTCCGGGCGCGGGTTCTCCGAAAAGGAGCTGCTGGCCCTGAAGGAATCGAGCCGCAAGCAGCTGAAGGCCAGCGGCAAGGTGGACACCCTGGTGGGCAGGGTCAACGCGGAAACCGGTGAAGTGATATTCACGGTGAAGCTCAAGGAGGAGCTCGCCGGCAAGGACAGCCGGAGTGCGGCCATCGAGAGTTTGCAGCTGCCTGCGACCGCGAACCCGGCGACCAAGGTTCGGCTGGAATTCGACGACAGTTTCAAACTGGACTTTCAGGATAATTACATCCGCGGCGGCGGACGGCTTAACGGCTCGGTCAGCAACTGCACGAACGGGTTCAACGTCACCAACACGTCGACGAACGCCAGGGGAAGCCTCACCGCTCGCCACTGTGCGGACTCGAACCCATATTTCACGTATCAGAATCACCCGACGCAGGCGACCAGCACCACGACGCTGTCGCGCTTTTTCCGTGCGACCGCTTACGACCTGGCCAGATACGACAAGAGCGCTACCACGGCCATGACGCAGACCCGAACCTTCTATTACGACTTGAACCTGGCAAGGTACGCGCACGATGTCGGAACATCTCCGGTGATCGGCCAGCCGGTGTGCAAGTACGGTAGGACCACGAACGCCGATTGTGACAACATCACACACACCAACGTCGACATCAGTGACGTGATAGACGACGGCAAGGACTATCTGGGCAACATCCTCACCGACTCGATCACGGAGCCCGGAGACAGCGGCGGCCCGTGGTATTACGGCAACCGGGCGTGGGGCATCCACAGTGCGGGTGGCTTCAATTTGAGCTGGGGCACCTGGTCGGCCTTCGTGCCCGCCGATCGCGTCAACGACTCGGGAGGGCTCGGCTCCAACTGGCAAATCTGGACGTGCTCGACATGCTAATCCGGGAAAGAAGGCGCCGCACTCCGTAGGAGCTCGCGAACATATCACACGGTGGACGAACGCGATATCTTCTGTCACGTTCGTCCACCGTATGATTTAATGGCCCCATGTATGAGCGGTCCGAAGCCAACACTTCCAAGGTCTGCGCTCACCTCAAAGCCGGTCTGGTTATTGCGTCTCTCCTGGCCGTCGTTTCCTGTGCGGATTCTTCCGCACCCAAGGTAAGGGTCGAGGGAACCGATCCCATAATTATCGTGCACAGTTACGAGGGATCGCACGACGCCCTGATCTCCGGGAACCTCGCGTACGACGCGAAGAGCAAATGTCTCAGAGTCGGAGACGACCGCTCGGCGACACCTGTCTGGCCAGAGAACACGCGGCCCGTTCTCGTCGACGGAAGAAGAGGTGTGGAGCTTCCCGGCATCGGCACAGCCCTGGAAGGCGACAAGGTCGAGGGCGGTGGCGGTGGCTCGACATGGCGCAAGGACCCGCCCGCCGGTGTGACTTTTCCCGAGGGGTGCCTTCCGCCCGGGCAAGATGGGACGGTGATAATTTTCGGTGAAGTCACCGGCGTCACCCGGGCAGGCCACTGAGCCACTGAGCCACTGAGCGACTGAGCGACTGAGCGACTGAGCGACTGAGCGACTGAGCGACTGAGCGACTCAGCCACTGAGCCACTCAGCCACTGCGAATGAGCTGATCTCGGCGACCTTCGTCTCAGACAGCCGTGCGGGCTTTTCCGGAGTGCCGCGGCCTTCGACGCGGACGGTCTTCTCGGCGCACCGGCCGGTGGCGAAGTGCCGCACAGAACCGCCGTACGGAGAGGTCAGACGGAGACCGGCCCGTAGAGGGCGGACGGGGCGCCGGTGGTCAGGGCCCAGTAGCGGTCGCCGTAGGACCAGTGCCACCACTCGGTGGGGTAGTTGACCAGACCGGCCGCCTCCAGGGCGACGCCGAGGAGCTTGCGGTGGTGGCGGGCCTCGGGGGACAGGCCTGGGGCGTCGGTGTAGCAGGCGCCGTCGCTCTGCTCGGGGGTGGCGTTGAGCGGGGTGCCCATGTCGAGCTCGGTCCCGTCGTCGGCGCACAGGGTCAGGTCGACCGCCGCTCCCGCGGTGTGCGGGGCGATCTCGACGGGCGACACGTAGCGGCTCGCCGCGGCCCGCAGCTCCGCGGGCGACATCTCCGGATACAGCGCCCGCAGCTCCGCCGAGTAGCCGTCGAAGATCTCCCTCTGCGTCGCCACCGGCCGGTACCCCTCCACGACCAGCAGCCGGTATCCCCCGGGAAGCTGCGCCTGCGCCTCCTCCAGCCTGGTGAGCAGCCCGAGCCTGAGGTGGGCGAAGGCCCCCTCGGGGTCGGCGAGCCGCCCGTCCGTCCGCAGCCGCCCCCTCACGTCGACCAGCCGCTCCCCCGACTCCTCGACGGGGATCGCGGCGACTCGGGCATCGGAGATCAGAACGATGTCAGGCATGGTGGCAATTCTTCCCCAAGCGTCACGGTGCGCGGACCTCGCTCACGGGGAACGGGAGCGCCCGTGCCCGTACCCGGAGAACGAGGACAAGCTCAGACCGTGTCCGAGAACACCTGCTCGCGGGCCTGGTGCAGCGCCGACACCAGGGCGCCGCGCAGGACGGGGTTTCCCTTGACCCGCGAGACCACCACCCTGGGCTGGCTGGGGCAGAACCGGGCCACCGCGTCCTGCACCCGGGCGGCGAGCGCGTCTCCCCCGGCCCTGCCGACGTCGCCGCTGAGCACGATGAGTCCGGGGTCCAGGACCACCGCGACGGCGGCGACGCCGACGGCCAGCCGCCCGGCCAGCTCGTCCAGGAACGCCTCGGCGCCCTCCGTGACGGCCGTACGGACATAGTTCCCCACGGAACCGGCGTCGGAGTCTCCTCCGGAGGCCCCCGAGGCCCCGGAGGGGGAGCCGATGCCGATGCCGTGGGCGTTCGCGAGCCCGGTCACGGCGTCGCCGCCGACCAGGCGCTGGAACGAGCCCGACTGGGGCTCGCTCACGTCGGTGGGGAGCGGCTCGCCGGGCACCGGGAGCCAGCCGATCTCGCCCGCGCCGCCGGTGAAGCCGCGGTGCAGCCGCCCGCCCAGCATGACGCCGAGCCCCTGCCCGACCCCCGCCCAGACGAGCACGAAGTCGTCGACGCCCAGCGCGGCGCCGTACGCCCGCTCGGCCAGCGCGGCGAGGTTCACGTCGTTCTCTATCGTCACCGGGACGCCGAGGTCGCGGCGGAGCTCGGCGAGCACGCCGTTGTGCCAGGAGGGCAGGTCGAAGGAGAAGCGCACGTCACCGGTGCAGGGGTCGACGACGCCCCGGGTGCCGATCACGAAGGCGCGCAGCCGGTCGGCGCCGATGCCCGCAGACTCGCACGCCTGGCTCACCGCGCTCCGCACCAGCCGTACCGGGTCGTCGTGCCCGCTGGGATCGGCGGAGACCTCGGCGACGAGGGTGCCGGTGATGTCGGCGACCCCGGCGCTGATCCTGTCGGGCAGCACGTCGAGCCCGACCACGTACGCGCAGGAGGGCACCACCCCGTAGAGCGCGGCGTTGGGGCCGCGCCCGCCCGCCTGCTCGCCGACCACCGTGACGAGGTCGCGCTCCTCCAGTCTGGAGAGCAGCTGACCCGCGGTCACCTTGGAGAGCCCGGTATATTCTCCCAGCTCAGCCCGGGTGAGAGGGCCGCTGGACAGCAGGAGTTCCAGCGCCGCGCGGTCGTTGAGCTGGCGCAGCAGCCGGGGGGTCCCCGGGCGTGTGGGCAAGGTCTTCCTCCCCGTCACGATCCGCTAACGATCGTTTCTTTTAATAAAGTTTCTTGTTAGTTTAACCCCAGTCAGCCCGCAGGCAAGCGATCGGAACCGCGGGTTGCGGTAGTTCCGACCGCTCCCAGTTGAGTGCAGAGGGTCGCGGGGGACCCCGGCAATAACAGAGCGCAAACCCTGGCGAAAGCCTGAAAGGGAGAACTCCAGTGAAGTTCGCGAGAATCGCCACCACGACGGCAACCACCGCCGCCCTCGCCCTGGGGCTCGCCGCGTGTGGAAGCAGCGAGCCGGCACCGGCCGCCAACGAGCAGGCGTCGGCGCCCGCCGCGTCCGGCCCCAAGTTCGCAGGTCAGACACTGACCGTCTGGCGCCTCGGCGCTCCCGACGAGAAGCAGAACAAGCTGATGGCCGACCTGAACGCCAAGTTCAAGGAGACCACCGGCGCCGAGGTCAAGCTCCAGTGGGTGCCCTGGCCCGACGCGCAGGCCAAGTGGACCGCGGCGCTCGCCGGCGGCGAGGGCCCCGACGTCACCGAGTTCGGCAACGACCAGGTGGCCGCGTGGGTCGCGCAGGACGCGCTGACCGACATCACCGACGTCGTCAAGGCCACGCCCGACTTCCAGCAGATCCCGCAGAACCTGTGGGGCTACGAGACGGTCGACGGCAAGATCTACGCCGCCCCGTGGGGCGGCGGCACCCGCGCCGTCCTCTACCGCAAGGACTGGTTCGAGGACCTGAAGATCGAGGTGCCCAAGACCTGGGAGGACCTCGTCGCGGCGGGCAAGAAGATCGTCGCCGAGAAGGGCAAGGACGTCGACGGCTTCGCCTTCAACGGCGGCTCCGACGCCAACATGTCGCTGTCGCCGTTCGTCTGGTCCGCCGGTGGCGACTTCGCCGCCTTCGAGGGCGGCAAGTGGACCGGCAAGCTGACGGAGCCCGGCTTCAAGGAGGGCTTCCAGTACTACACCGACCTGGTGACCAAGCACGGCGTCTCGCGCAAGTCCGCCCTCACCCAGAACTCGGTGGACATCGCGACCCGCTTCGCCAACGGCAAGGTCGGCATGTACGTGACCGGCGGCTGGGACATCACCACCATCAAGGAGCAGAGCGGCGGCAAGGTCGACGACGCGAAGATGGCCTTCTTCTCGCTCCCGGCCAAGGACGGCAGCGGCCCGGCCCCGGCCTTCCAGGGCGGCAACGACATCGCCATCTGGAAGGACACCAAGAACGTCGAGCTGTCCGCCGAGTACGTCAAGCTCGCCGCCGGCAAGGAGTTCGGCACCCGCTACGCCAAGGAGGGCGGCCTGCTCCCGCTCTACCCGGAGGCTCTGACCGAGTACGCCTCCGACCCGGTGCAGGCGCCGTTCGCCGAGACCTTCAAGGTCGCCAAGGGCTTCCCGAACGACACCAACTGGGCCGAGGCGAACGACACCAAGGCCGTCCTGCAGAGCGCGGCCCGCTCGGTCATCGAGGGTAAGAAGGACGTCGACACCGCGCTGGCCGACGCCAACAAGGAACTCGAAGAGATCCTGAACCAGTAACCATGGCGAACACCTCAACCATCGCCCGGGACGGGGGCACCCCCTCCGTCCCGGCGCGGGGGCACCGAGGCGCCAGGCCCCCGCGCAGGTCCAGCGGGCTCCCCGCCTGGGTGGTCCCCTACGCGCTGCTCGTCCCCGGCCTGCTCGTCATCGCCGGCCTGCTGCTCTACCCGCTGTACCAGATGGTCGTCATGTCCTTCCAGAACGTGGGACTGCGGCAGATCCGGGGAGTGCCGGCCGAGTCCGTCGGCCTGGAGAACTACCAGAAGCTCCTCGAGTCCGAGCTGTTCTGGTCGTCGCTCCGCAACACCGTCGTCTTCGCCGTCGTCACGGTGGCGGGCACCCTGGTCCTCGGCACGCTGGTCGGCCTGCTCCTGCACAAGCTGGGCAAGAAGATGTCGACCTTCCTGATCGTCGGCATCATGGCCGCCTGGGCCACCCCGCAGATCGCCACCGCCATCATCTGGCGCTGGCTGTTCGACGCGGAGTCCGGCGTCATCAACTGGCTGCTGAACGCGCTGCCCGACTGGTTCTCCTCGCTGTTGTTCGGCCGTTCCGACTGGACCGGCGAGCCGTGGCTCAACGACGCGTTCACCATCTACATCGTGCTGATCATCGCGGTCGTCTGGGCGTCGTTCCCGTTCATCGCCGTCTCGATCCTGGCCGGACTGAAGAGCATCTCCCAGGAGCTGTACGAGGCCGCCAGGGTCGACGGCGCCTCCGCGTGGCGGATCTTCTGGCGGATCACCTTCCCGCTGCTGAAGCCGGTCTTCGCGGTGCTGACGGTGCTCTCGGTGATCTGGGACTTCAAGGTCTTCACCCAGCTGTTCGTGCTGGCGGGCGGCACGTCCAACCGGGAGGCGTTCAACCTGTCGCTGTTCGCCTTCACCCAGGCCTTCAGCGCGCCGCCCAAGATGGGCATGGGCGCGGCCATCGCGGTGGTGCTGACGCTGATCCTGCTCGTCATCACCTTCTTCTACGTCCGCCAGATCGTGAAGACGGAGGACGTGCGATGACCACCTACGACACGCGGGCACCCCGGCGCGGGAAGCCCGCGTACGGGACGCAGGGCAACCTCAAGAGGCGCAGGAAGCTCGGCAAGATCGGTCTGAACACCCTGGCCGTCGTGGTGTTCCTGTTCGCGGTGTTCCCCGTCTACTGGATGGTGACCACGGCCTTCAAGAGCAGCGAGCAGATCTTCACGACGGACTTCATCCCGTTCCCCACCGACCCCACGCTCGACCACGTGAAGCGGGTCTTCACCGAGGGCGTCGCCGGCCACTCCATCTGGCGCTACCTGCTCAACAGCTCCATCGTGGCCGTCGGCACCGTGCTCATCGGCGCGGTGTTCTCCCTGCTGGCGGCGACCGCGGTGGCCCGCTTCCGCTTCCGCGGGCGCACCTCGTTCCTGATCCTGCTGCTCATCGTGCAGATGGTCCCCGGCGAGGCGCTGCTCATCCCGCTGTTCATGATGGTCAGGCGGGCCGGGCTGTACGACCAGCTGCTGGGCCTCATCGTGGTGAACGTCGCCATGACGCTGCCGTTCGCCATCTGGATGCTGCGCACCTTCGTCGCGGCGGTGCCCAAGGAACTGGAGGAGGCCGCCTGGATCGACGGCGCCAGCCGGTTCGCCACCTTCTGGAAGGTGCTGTTCCCGCTGGTGGCCCCCGGGCTCGTGGCGACCAGCATCTTCTCGTTCATCACCGCGTGGAACGAGTTCGTGTTCGCGCTGACGCTCATCGGCGACCAGGGCAGCTACACCATGCCCGTGGCGCTGCGCTACTTCGTCAGCCAGCGGTCGGTCGACTGGGGCGCCATCATGGCCGCCTCCACCTTGATGACCATCCCGGTCATCGTCTTCTTCCTTCTGGTGCAACGGCGGATGGTCTCCGGACTCGTCGCGGGCGCCGTCAAGGGCTGATCCCATTGGTGCTGGTACGGCACGCACCCACAAGGCGCGGGCCGTACCAGCCCTGTCCTGTTTCTCATGTTTACTTCCATGTCCGACACCCCCCTACATCTCAGGTAAGGAATACCTACCGCCATGTCTGAGTTCATCGCGGATCGCGGCGATCAGGGGCTGCGTCGTCTCGCGGCCGGCACGCTGCTCGCCGCGTTCCAGGGCACCGAGGCACCCGAGTGGGTCCTGCGGGAGCTGGAGAACGGTCTCGGCGGCGTCACGCTCTTCGGCTTCAACGTCGCCGACGCCGCGCAGCTGTCCGCTCTCACCTCCCGCCTGCGCGAGGCCGCCGATCCGGTCGTGTCGCTGGACGAGGAGGGAGGTGACGTCACCCGGCTCGCCTACCACGTCGGCAGCCCGTACCCCGGCAACGCCGCCCTCGGCGCCGTGGACGACGCCGAGCTCACCCGGCGGGTCTACCGCTCCATCGGCGACGACCTGGCCCGCTGCGGCGTCAACCTGGACATGGCCCCGTCCGCGGACGTCAACACCGCCGACGACAACCCGGTGATCGGCACCCGCTCGTTCGGGGCGGAGAGCGCGCTCGTCGCCCGGCACACCGTCGCCGCGGTGCACGGCCTGCAGTCGGCGGGGGTGGCCGCCTGCGTCAAGCACTTCCCCGGCCACGGCGCGACCCGGCAGGACTCCCACCTGGAGGTCCCGCTCGTCGACGCCTCCGTGGAGCTGCTGCGCGAGCGCGAGCTGGTGCCCTTCCGCGCCGCGATCGAGGCCGGGACCAGGTCCATCATGACCGCGCACGTCCGCGTGCCCGCCGTCACCGGCGCGCTGCCCGCGACGCTCTCCCCCGCCGCCCTGACCGGCCTGCTCCGCGGCGAGATGGGCTACGAGGGTGTGATCATCACCGACGCCCTCGACATGAAGGCCGTCACCGCCGCCTACGGCCTCGCCGGGGGCTCGGTGCTCTCCCTCGCCGCCGGGGCCGACCTGCTCTGCCTCGGCCCGATCCCCACCGAGGACGACGTACGCCGCATCGTGGACGAGATCGTCGCGGCCGTCCACGACGGACGGCTCCCCGCGGCCCGCCTGGAGGCGGCGGCCGAGCGGGCCGCCGCGCTGCGCGCCTGGTTCGGCACGCCCCGCACCGGCGAGGCGGAGCGGGACGTGATCGGCCTCACCGCCGCCCGCCGCGCGGTCAGCCTCACCGGCTCGGCGTCCCCGCCGGTCGACCCGCTGGTGGTCGAGGTGGACACCCCGCCGACCATCGCGGTCGGCGACGTGCCGTGGGGCTTCACGCCGCTGCTGCTGCCGCAGGCGGAGGTGCTGCGGGTCAAGCCGGAGGCGGCCGACGTGGCGGACATCCTGGAGCGCGCCTCCGGCCGGTCCCTGATCGTCGTCGTCAAGGACGCGCACCGCTACGAGGCGAGCCAGTCGGTGGTCTCCGCGCTGCTCGCCGCCCGTCCCGACGCCACGGTGGTCGAGATGGGCCTGCCGATCTGGCGGCCGGAGGGCGTCACCTACCTGGCCACCTACGGCGCCGCCCGCGCCAACGCCCAGGCCGCCGCCGAGCTCCTCGGCGTCTGACGGAACCGGCCGCGTTTCGCGGGCTCGCTCCCCGTCACCCGGCCGCTCCTGCCGCGGCCGGGTGACGGGACGGAAGACCCGGCAACGCCACGGCCCGCCCCCGCGGTTCTCGCGGGGGCGGGCCGTGTTCGTCCTCCCGGTCAACCGGTGGAGAAGGTCAGGACGCCGTCAGGGAAGGCGCGCAGGACGTGGCCGCGGGCACCAGGCCGTAGCGGCCGGCGACGGCCTGGATCTCCGCCCTGAGCGCGGCCGGCGGACGGTCGCCGAAACGTTCCAGGTACGCCGCGACCTGCGCGGGGTCGTCACGCAGGAACGGGAAGTCGGTGGCGACCATGTGGCGGATCGCCAGCAGCGGGACCGGGCTGCCCAGCGGCAGGAAGGAGGGGTTCCACAGGCCCGCCTTGGGCGGCGGGCCCGGGTAGAACTCCCCGATCATCAGCCCCTCCGAGACGTAGCGCGACTTGAGCGCCTCCTGGGCGTGGTCGATCACCGCGGCGGCCTCGGACTCCGGCAGGTCGGGGAAGAGCACCAGGATCGTCCGGTACTGCGCGGACACCCCCAGTGTGGCGGGGAGCCTCGGGAACCAGTCGCGGTAGCCGGCGAGGGTCTCGGCGGCCTCGGGCCCGCCGGGCCGCCCCGGCCGGACCGCCAGGTAGAAGGTGCCGCGGTCCAGCGCGGTCTGGGCGTACGGGCAGACGGGCCCCTTCCTGCCCAGTTCCTCGTGGGGGCGGCAGAGGTACTCTCGTGCCCAGGTGACGATCTCCCTGAGCGGGGTGCGGTAGCGCAGGACCAGATCGTGGTCACCGGCCAGATCGGCGGTCTCCAGGAGGACGCGAGAGGGGTCCGCGGGATCGGTCAGCATGGTGGTTCGCCCTTCCGGGTGTTTCGCTGTGCGAGGCGTGCGCGACGTGCGAAGCGCGAGAGGCGTACGAGGCGGGCGACGGCCGGAGCGGCGGCGAGCAGCCCGGCGACGGCCACGGCCGCCCCCGCCCCGCGCAGGAGCGTGTCCTGGCGCCGGGCGCGGGCGAGCGCGTCCGCGTACGGGACGGTGGTGTGGGAGATCATCGTGTAGAGCGGGACCCACCGGCCGGGGAGTGCCCGGGCGAGCAGCAGGTCCGCCTTCTTGCGCAGCAGGTGCAGCGGGGAGCGGAGCCGGTCGCGCAGCTCCACGAAGTTCTGCTTGGACAGCTCGTCGAGCACGTCGGTGTGCGGTTTGCGCAGCCGCTGGTACTCGGCGAAGGCGGCCCCGAGGTCTCCGGGGTGGTCGCCCACGCAGCGGTCGAGGACCGTGCAGTCCTCCAGCGCCGAGTTCATGCCCTGGCCGTAGAAGGGGTAGACGGCGTGGCAGGCGTCGCCGATGAGCGCCACCCGGTCCCGGTGGTGCCAGGGCGAGGTGCGGATCGACACCAGGTGCCCCACCGGGTGCTCGGCGTACTCCTTCGCCAGGTGGGGCATGAGGTCGAGCGTGTCCGGGAAGCGTTCCCCGAGGAACTCCTCGGGGTCGGCGATCTCGCCGAACCGCTCGACGGGCAGGAAGAGCGTGCCGGTGAGCGAGTTGTCGCGGTTGGGGTGGGCGACGATGAGGGCGTCCTCGCCGGGCCAGACGTGCAGGGCCTCCAGCCTGGTCCTGGCCGACCCGTCGCCGGCGGCGGGGATGGTGAGCTCCTTGTAGCCCCACTCCAGGATCTCCTGGTGGTGCTCGGCCCGCAGCCCGTGGTGCATGTGCGCCCGCACCTGCGAGAACGCGCCGTCCGCGCCGATCACCGCGTCGCCCTCGACGGTGCTCGCGGCCCCGGTCTCCTCGTGGACGACGCGTGCGGTGGCCGTCTCGCGGTCCAGGCCGACCAGCCGGTGCCGGAAGTGGAAGGTCACCCCCGGCTGGGCCTCGGCGTGGTCGACGAGCGTGGTGATCAGGTCGCGGCGCAGGACCGAGTGGAGGATCTCCCCCTCGTGGGCGCCGTAGGGCTGGAACGGCACCGCGCCGCCGGGCAGGTGGATGGCCCGGCCGCGCATCGGGACGGTGAGCGGCCACAGGGTGTCCATCAGGCCGATGTCGGTGAGCGCCGCGATGCCCCGGGCGGACAGGCCGAGGTTGATCGACCTGCTCTCGTCCTCGTCGAGCAGCCGGGGGTCGGCCCGCCGCTCGTAGACCTCCACCCGGAAGCCGCGCCTGGCCAGGTAGCAGGCGAGGAGGGTGCCCGCGGGACCCGCTCCGACGACAGTGATCCTCATGGGATCTCTCATGGGTTCTCCAGGCGGGCGACGAGCAGTTCGTTGGGGCCGTCGACGTGCCGCCGCTCGATCCGGCCGAATCCGGCGCCGGACAGCCAGGCGGCGACGTCGGCGAAGGAGTGGATCCCGCCGCCCTGGGTGGTGGCGAGGTTGAGGCCGAAGGCGCGGACGAACGCCTCGACGGCCGGGGGCGTGCCCTCGGGCAGGTCGGCGAAGGTCTCCAGCACGACCACCGCGCCGCCGGGGCGCAGCGCGCCCGCGACCCGCTTGAACAGCGCGCGGTTGCCCGCCTCGTCGAACCCGTGGCAGAGGTTGAAAAGCAGCGCGGTGTCGTGCCCGGTACCGAGATCGGCGCCGGGGTCGGCCAGGTCGCCCGGGAGCAGGGTGACGCGGTCGCCCAGCCCGGCCGCCTCGATCCTGGCCCGGCCGCCCTCCAGGGCGTTCGGCAGGTCGACGATCGTCGCGGTGAGCCCGGGGTGCGCCTGGCAGAACGCGATGCTGTGGCGGGCGTGCCCGCCGCCGACGTCGAGCAGGCGCTCCCCGGGGTGGGGCGCGCTCGCGGCGACCGCCGGGGCGAGCCCGGCGGCCATCCCGTCGAGCATGCTCTGGAACTCGGCCAGCGTGCCGGGCCGTTCCTCCAGCCAGGCGTAGAAGTCGACCTGGGGGACGCCGGTACGCACCGACTCCTCCAGGCCGTCCCAGAGCTCGCCGAGCACGTCCTGCCAGAAGGCCAGCGCGGGGGCGTAGCTCCACGGGCTCCGCCGGTCCAGGGTGCCCGCGACCATCGGGCTGTTGCCGTACACCCGGCCCGGCGCGCGGTCGAGGTAGCCGAGGGAGGCGAGCGCCTCCAGCAGCACGGCGAGCCCGGCCGGGTCGGTGCCCGTCCTGGCCGCCAGCTCCGTCACGGGGAGCGGGCCGGGCATGAGCGCCTCGAAGACCCCCAGGCGCTGGGCGGCCCCCGCCGCCCGGAACGCCATCGCGCCGATCAGGTCGAGATGGGGGCCCGGCACCCCGCGAAGTTCCTCAGGGTCGAGATAGAGCGGCATCGCTGTCTCCTTGCGCGCCTCGCGCGACGTCGGTTCCCAGGTCGGCCTTACCGCGTTCCGGGACGGATTCCGGAACGGCTTCCCCGGCGCGTTCAGGGACGGATTCCGAAGCCGAGTCCGGAACGGCTTCCCCCGCGCGTTCCGGGGCGGATTCCGGAGCCGAGTCCGGAACGGCTTCCCCCACGCGTTCCGGGACGGATTCCGGGGCGGCTTCCCCGGCGTGCTCCAGGACGGATTCCCGGACGGGTTCCCCCGCGCGTTCCCGAGCGGGTTCCGGAGGGGCGTGCACGTCCTCGGCGTCGGGCAGCTCGGACTCCACCCTCCGCAGGCGGGGCTGGAGGTAGGCGAGCGGCGCGAGCAGCACCAGGCACAGGCCGGTGATCAGGAAGATCGCCGCGATGCCCCGCCCCTCGCCCGTGCCGATCACGGCGCCGAGGGTCCCGGAGAGCGCCCCGCCGGGGGCGAGCATCGGCTCGAAGACCCGGTCGGCGAGCGGCCCCGCGGCCAGGTAGGTGAGCACCGTGGCCGTCTGGGTGAGCATGCGGACCGTGCTGAGCACCCGGCCCAGCGCCGCGGGATCGGTCTTGATCTGCAGTACGGTCATCCCGGTGCCCTGCACGAACGGCAGCGTGAACAGGAAGGCGGGCGCCACCACCGCGATCAGCCAGGGCGAGGGCGCGAGGCTGTGCAGGGCGAGCAGCACCCCTCCCAGGGCGACGAACACCGCGACACCGCGCACCCGCCGCCTCGGCCCGCCCCACGCGCTCAGCACCAGCCCCCCGGCGAAGACCCCCGCGCCGCCCGCGAACATCAGCGCCCCGAGCACCGCGGCCGACCCGAACGACAGGATCAGCGGCTGGACCAGCACCCCGGACATCCCGAAGAACAGGTTGTACGCGGCCAGCAGCATGACCAGCTGGAACAGCCCGCGCCTGGCCCGCAGGTGGCGCCAGCCGAACAGCAGGTCCCCGCGCAGCGGCTCCGGCGCGGCCGAGGCCCCGGGACGGGTGACCTCGCGCGGCAGCCGTACGGCGAACATGACCACCCGGGTGACCAGGAAGGTGACCAGGTCGATCACGACCACGCCGGTGACGCCGACCGTGACCAGGAGCGTTCCCGCCAGCAGCGGAGCCGCGATCCGCACCGAGTCGGCGACCTGCATCAGGCCGTTGGCCCTGCCCAGGTGCCGCTGCGGCATGATCAGCGGCATCATCGCGTGGTACGCGGCCATGTGGAAGGTCCCGAAGACGGCCCCGGCCACCGTGATCACGTAGACGTGCCAGACCTCCAGCGAGCCGAGGACGAGCAGCAGCGCGAGGGCGCCGGTGACCACGGCGGCCCCGGCGTCGGCGGCCATCAGCATCCGCCTGCGGTCCCACCGGTCGGCGAGCGACCCGGCGAGCGGGGAGAGCAGCACCTCGGGCAGCACCGCGCACAGCATGATCAGCACGAACTCGGTGGCCGAGCCGTTGCGCTGGTAGACCCAGACGCCCAGCACGAACCCCGTCAGGCTCGACCCGATGATCGACAGCAGCTGCGCCGCCCAGATGACGACGAACCGGCGTATCCCGTCATGCACGGCTGTCTCCCAGGAGGACTCCGGTGCCGACGTGGTCACCGAGATAGAGGTCGAGCAGCTTCCCGTCCGCCGGAGGGCAGACCAGCCCGGCGGCGGCGAGGAGCTTCTCGGTGGCCGAGCAGTCGAAGGACGGGCCGGGCAGCGCGCCGTACTCGGCGAAGAACGCCGGGTAGGGGGCGATCGGCAGGTCGTCGCCGATCTCCAGCCGGTCGCGGACCAGCCGCCGCCACCGGAGGCCCGGCATGAGCCGTACCGGGAAGCCGTGCTCGCGCAGGCCCTCGGCGAGTTCCTCCGAGGTGAGCACGCGCGGGTTGTGGTAGTGGAAGTCTCCGGCGGCCCGGCTCGTCGCGAGGTGCACGATCGCCGAGGCGACGTGGTCGACCGGGGCCATGTCGATCCGCTCCCCCTCCGGCACCGCGCCGAGGCGGGCGCAGGTGGCGAAGAGGCGGCCGAGGAAGTCACCGGGCACCGACCGTCCGGTGCGGCTGTCGGCGGAGACCCTGGCCGGGCGGTGGATCGCGATCGGCAGCCCGGTCTCCCTGGCGGCGCCCGCGAGCCGGTCGGCGACCCATTTGCTCTGGTCGTATCCCAGGTGCAGCGGGCCGGGGTCCGGCAGCGGGTCGTCCTCCCTGACCGTGCGCTCCCCGGGGGTCAGGTGCACGCCGAGCGTCGAGACGAGGTGCACGGGGGTGGTGACGCGGCCGGACGCGGCCAGCCGCAGGACCTCCAGGACGGCGTCAACGTTCGCCTTGCGCAGCCGCCGGTAGGGCAGCGCGAAGTTGACCAGGGCCCCGTTGTGCACGACGAGGTCGACCGAGTCGGCCAGCTCGGCGAACTCCCCGGCGGGCAGGCCGAGTCCCGGCAGGTCGAGGTCCCCCGCGTGCGGGACGATCCTGCCGTCGAAGCGCTCGTCCCAGAGCCCGTACCTGCCGAGGTTCTCGCGCAGCCTCTCGGCGGGCGTGCCGCCCCTGACCAGGCAGTGGACCTCGGCGCCGGTGGTGCGCAACAGCGCGGCGAGCAGGTACGCGCCGAGGAAGCCGGTGGCGCCGGTGAGCAGCACCCGGCGCGGCGGCCCCTCGGGGACGGGCGTTCCGGTGTACGCGATGTCGCCGGGCAGCACCGCCTCCGCGTACAGGTCCACGGCGGCCGGAGTCCACGCCCCGGCGCCGGGGAGGCCGATCCGCTCGTCCACGGCGGCGGCCAGCCCGGCCAGGTCGGTCGCGGCGAAGAGCGCGGTCATCGGGACCGGCACCCCCAGCTCCCCGGCGATCCTGGAGACGATCTGCGGCGCCAGCAGCGAGTGCCCGCCCAGGTCGAAGAAGTTGTCCCCGCGACCGGGGTCCACCTTGAGCACGTCGGCCCAGATCCCGGCGATGACCCGCTCGGTCCCCTCCCTGGGCGGCTCGTACGGCGGGGCGTCTCCTTCCGCGTCCGGCTCGGGCAGCGCCCGCAGATCGACCTTGCCGTGCGGGGTAAGCGGGAGCGCGGGCAGCGTGACGACCACGCCGGGAAGCATGTAGCCGGGGAGCCTGCCGGAGAGGAAGGCGCGCAGCTCGGCGACGGTGAGCCGGTCTCCCACCAGGTAGGCGATGAGCCGCCGGGCGTCGGCGGTGACCACGGCCTCGCGGACCCCGGGGTGGGCGAGGCAGGCCGCCTCGACCTCTCCGGGCTCGATCCGGTTGCCGTGGACCTTCACCTGCCGGTCGGTGCGTCCCAGGAACTCCAGGTTCCCGTCGGGCCGGTATCTGCCCAGGTCACCCGTGGCGTACATCCTCGCCCCCGGCCGGGGCGAGAACGGGTCGGGCAGGAAGCTCCCGGCGGTCCGCCCGGGACGGCCCAGATAGCCGCGCGCCAGGCACTCGCCCCCGATGTGGATCTCGCCGGGCACCCCGATCGGCGCCGGGTTGCCGTGGCGGTCGAGCACGTAGACGCGGGTGTGCGGCAGCGCGGCGCCGATCGGCAGATGCGTGGCCGCGCCCAGCTCGGCGCCGTCGACCGTGCGGTACGAGGTGGCGCAGACGGTCGCCTCGGTCGGGCCGTAGTGGTTGTGGAACGCGACCCGGCCGCCGGTCAGCGCGGCCCAGGCGCGCAGGCGCTCCACCGGCACGCTCTCGCCGCCGACCATCATCGTGGTGATCGGGACGATGACCTGGTCCAGCTCGTCCAGCTCGTCCAGTTCCCCGGCCCACTGCTGCCAGAGCGCCGAGGCGGTGTCGACCATGGTGATCGAGTGCTCCGCGCACAGGGCGGCGAGGGCGGGACCGGTCAGCGAGGCGGGAGCGGGGTGCAGCACCAGCGCGGCACCGCTGATCAGGGCGGGGAAGACGTCCCCCGCCGAGGCGTCGAAGCTGAGCGGCGGGACCATCAGCACCCGCTCCCCCGGCCCGAACCCGTGCAGGTCCCGGAACGACCGGGCCAGATGGGACAGCGTGCGATGCCCGACGACGACCCCCTTGGGCCGCCCGGTGGACCCGGACGTGTAGATCACATACGCGGCCCGCTCAAGACCCTCCGCGCCGGACTCGCGCGCAGCCACCGCGTCGTCACCGGCGCGGGGCCTCCCGAGGCCCTCCACCCCGGACTCGCGCGCCGATGCCGTGCCGTCCGGCCCTTCAAGACTCTCCGCTCCGGACTCGCGCGCGACCACCGCGCCGTCACCGGCGCGCGGCCCCCCAAGGCTCTCCGCCCCGGGCTCACGCGCCGGTGCCGTTCCCCCGGAAGCGCCGTCCGTCCAGCGGGCGAGGTCGGCCCGGCTGACGACCGGCCCGGTGAACCCGGCGAGCTCCGTCCCGTCCGCGATCACCGCACGCGCGCCGGAGTCGGCCAGCAGGTACGCCAGCCGCTCGGCGGGCTGCGCGGGATCGAGCGGGAGGTAGGCGGCGCCCGCCTTGAGGATCCCCAGCAGCGCCACGATCGCCTCGGGCCCGGCGGCGAGCGCCAGCGCGACCAGCGCCTCCTCGCCCCCGGCGGCACCGGCCTCCACGGGCCGCTCCAGCAGCGGCCGGAGCCGGTCGGCCACGGCGTCCGAGGCCCGGTCGAGCTCCCCGTACGTGAGAACGGCACCCCCCTCACCGGGAGCGGCGGGAGTGATCACGGCGGGGGCGTCCGGGGTACGCGCGGCCTGCCGGGCGATCAGCCGATCGAGGAACTCCCCCACCCCGTAAGCCGACCGGCCCGAACCGACCGAACCGACCGGATCAACCGAACCGAGCGGACCGTCCGAGAGCACGTCCCCCGGATCCGGCGCCGAAGCGTTCCCGAGCACGATCGCGCGCTCGGCGGCGGGCAGGATCTCCAGCCGCGACAGGCGGCGGCCCGGGTCGGAGACGATCGACCGGAACAGCGTCTCCAGCTGGGCGCCCATCCGCTCCACCGTGGACCGGTCGAACAGGCCGGTGTTGTAGGCGAACATCAGCTGGACGTGCGTGGGATAGACGATCACGTCCAGGGAGAGGTCGAACTTGGCCACGGCCAGGCCCGACGCCACCGGCTCGGTGCGGATGCCGTCGAGGTCGAGCGATCCGGCGTCCGGGTTGCCCAGCATCAGCATCGTCTGGAACACCGGGGTCCTGGCCGGGTCGCGGTCGACGCGCAAATCGCTCACCACGTGCTCGAAGGGGACCGAGGCGTGGCCGTACATCGTGAAGGCGCGCCGCCGCACCCGCTTGAGCGTCTCGCGGAAGGTCGGGTCGCCCGCCAGGTCGGCGCGGAGGGCGAGGGTGTTGATGAAGACGCCGAAGACCTTCTCGAACTCCTCCTCCGCGCGGCCCGCGACGGGGGTGCCGACGCAGAAGTCGTCCTGGCCGGTGTAGCGGGAGAGCAGCACCTGGTAGGCGGCGAGCACGGCCATGAACGGCGTGCACCGCTCGGCCCGCGCCATCCCGGTGATCCCCCGCCACAGCTCCAGCGGGATCCTGTGGATCACCAGGCCGCCCTCGGTGGTCCGTACGGCCTGGCGCGGCCGGTCGGTGGGCAGTTCCAGCACCGGGACGCCGTCGAGTTCGCGCACCACGTCGGAGATGTCCACCGGCTGTTCGCGCTGCCCGCGCACGTAGTCGGCGTACTGCAGCGCGGGCGGCGGGAGGGGCGACGGCAGCCCGAGGGTGAAGGCCGTGTAGAGCGACGCCAGCTCCCCGAACATGACCTGCTCGATCGACCAGGCGTCCCCGGCGATGTGGTGCACGACGACCAGCAGGACGTGCTCGTCGAACCCGGTACGCACCAGGGTCGCCCGCAGCAGCGGCCCGTTGACCAGGTCGAACGGCCGGTTGCTCCGCTCGGCGAGCACCGCCTCCAGCACCCGCTCCCGCGCCGCCCCCGCGCCCCCGCCCGGCGGTCCGTCGGAAAAGCCGTCGGAAAACCCGCCGGACGAACCGGCAGACGAACCGTCCGACAAGCCACGCGACGAACCGGCAGACGAATCGACCGACGAAGCGGCAGACGACCCGCGCGACGAACCGTCCGGCCGACCGCCCTGCGACCCGTGCGGCGGCTCGCCCGTCAGGTCGAGCCGCTCCATGACCAGCGGCGCGGGATCCAGGACCGTCGCGGACGGGAGCCCCCCGACCTCGGGGAAGACGGTCCGCAGCGCCTCGTGCCTGGCCACGACCTCGCCCAGCGCCCGCTCCAGGGCGGCGGCGTCGAGCGACCCGATGAGCCGCTCGCAGACCACCATGTTGTACGTCCCGTCCCCGGGGGTGAGCCGGTCCAGGAACCACAGCCGCTCCTGGGCGTACGAGAGCGTGCTCACGCGGCCCCGCCCCGCAGACGCGTGACCTCCTCGGCGACGCCGGCGATGGTGGGGTTGTCGAAGAAGACGTCCAGGGACACCTCCACGCCGAGCCTGCGGCGGGTCCTGGCGATGATCTGGGTGATGGTCAGCGAGTGCCCGCCGAGGTCGTAGAGGTCCTCGTCCAGCCCGATGTCGTCGAGGCGGAGGATCTCCTGCCAGATCTCCCGCACCTGCGCGGTGACCGGGTCCTCCTCGGCGGGAGGTTCCGTCACGTTGTCGGGGGCCGGGACGAACAGGTCGGTCACGGGAGGCTCCTCTTGAGGCGTGGGGTGGGGTGGCTCCGCCAGATCCGCGATCTTCGCGCGGGGTTCCGCGGAGATGGCGCGCAGCAGCGCGCGCAGGTGACCCGCGATCCCGGACACGTCGTCGTGGCCGATCGCGGCGGGGTTGAAGCGGAGGCCGAGGGTGAGGCTCGGACCGGCGTCCACGGCCTGGATGTGCAGCGCGCCGTGGGCGGTCCCGTTGAAGACCGTCCACTCCACGCCCGCCCCGACACCGGGGAACTCCGGGACGGCCGCCCGCTTGCGGTAGCTGAGCAGCACCGGCGCGGCGGGCGGTTCCGGCGGCGCGTGCCGGAACCGGTATATGGCACGCAGCTCGGCCCGGACCGCGCGCAGGTGGTCGGGAAATTTCTCGTCGAGGGCGGGGTGCGGGACGAACGGCACCCGCGCCACGAACGGCCCGACGCGGTCGCGCGTCTCGCGGGTGCGGGTGCCGAGGTCGAGGGCGAGCGGCGACGCGGAGGTGCCGTACCGGCGCAGCAGCACGCCCACGGCCGCGAGCAGCAGCTCGAACCTGGTGGCGCCGAGCAGCGTGGCGGCCCCGGTGAGGGCCCCGGACTCCGCGCCGCCGAGCACCATCTCGACGATCTCCCCGGGACCGGTGCCGCCCGGGACCGCGCGCAGGCCGGGCAGGACGAGCTCCGCGGGCGCGCGGTCGCGCTCCTTCCAGAACTCCGCCGCGCCGTCGGGCGGTGCGGGAGGGACCTCGCCGCCCGCGCCGGAACCGCCGCGCCGCTCCGTCCGCGCGGACGGCGAACCCGGCGGGGAGCCCGGCAGTGAGCCCGGCAGTGAGCCCGGCAGTGAGCCCGGCGGGGAGCCGTGCGGCTGCGGCACCGGTGAGCACGGCGACGCCGTGCCCGGCAGGGTGGCCCGCGCGAAGTAGGCGTCGGCCAGCTCGCGGACCAGGACGTCCTTGGAGCCCGCGTCGAACACCCGTCCGTGCGCCGTGAAGAGCAGCCTGAAGCGCTCGGGACCCACCGTGACCAGCGTGAACCGGGCGAGCGGGCCGCGTTCCAGGTCGAACGGGCGGGTGGCCTCGGCCGCGGCGACCCCGGGATAGCGCTCCGGCGTCGACTCCGCGCGGGTGACCCTGACGCGGCCGAGCACCGGGTGCCTGCCGGCCACGACGGCGCACGCGCCCAGCAGCGCCGGAACGTCGACGGGACCGTTCAGGTGAAGCGCCAGCGGGATTCCCCGCAGGTCGAAGGGGGCGTGCGACATCCTGTCCGTCTCCCTCGTGGGTGACTCACTTCGGGCAGGCGCCGGGGGCTGCGTCGCCCCTGACATGCGGTCCTGACAAACAATTATTAGGAAAGTTTCTTGTCTATTTACGCAACCCGAATGCTACACATGTGGTACGCCTGAGACAAGCGACTTGCCCCGAACCGACCTGGAGGCTTTGATGATCGTTCGCGGTGGCCGGACGAGCGGCCCGAACGGCGCGAGCCCCGAACTGGCCGGGCTTGCCGACACCGTGTTGCAGCCCGGGTTCGTGGGCGTGGAGGTGCCCGACTGGCTGCGGAGACGGCTCGCCGAAGGGCTCGGCGGAGTTGCGCTCTACTCCCGGAATCTTGTAGACAGCGAGCAGATCAGGGCGTTGACCGACGCCCTGCGCGCGGAGAACCCGGACGTGGTGATCGCCACCGACGAGGAGGCGGGCGACGTCACCCGGCTGGAGGCGCTCACCGGCAGCTCACGTCCCGGCAACCTCGCGCTCGGCGCGGTGGACGACCCCGCCCTGACCGAGCGGGTCGCCCGCGAGATCGGGCTGGACCTGGCCGCGGCGGGCGTCACCCTCAACTACGCCCCCGTGGTCGACGTCAACTCCGACCTGGACAATCCCGTCGTCGGCACCCGCGCGTTCGGCGCCGACCCCTGGCTCGTCGCCCGGCACTCCCGCGCCTGGGTCACCGGCCTGCAGTCGGCGGGGGTGGCCGCCTGCGCCAAGCACTTCCCCGGCCACGGCGCCACCGCCGTCGACTCGCACGACGACCTGCCGACCGTCGCCTACTCGGCCGAGGAGCTCGCCGCCACCACCCTCCCGCCGTACCGGACCGCCATAGAGGCCGGGGTACGCGCCGTGATGACCGGCCACCTGCTCGTGCCCGCCTACGACCCCGACCACCCCGCCACCATGAGCGGCCGCATCCTGACCGGGCTGCTCAGGGAGGAGCTGGGCTTCGACGGGCTGATCGTGACCGACGGCGTGGAGATGCCCTCGGTGGCCGAGCGCTACGGCGTGACCGGGGCGGCGGTCCGCGCCCTCGCCGCCGGGGCCGACGCGATCTGCGTGGGCGGCGAGCGCAAGGGCCCCGGGGTGGTCGGGTTCATGCGCAACGCCATCATGGGCGCGGTGGCCGACGGGGTCCTCCCCGAGGAACGCCTGGCCGAGGCCGCCTCCCGGGTCAGGCGCCTCGCCGCCTGGTCGGCGGAGCAACGGCGCGCGGCCGGCGAGACGGGCCCGGCCGGTGGGCCCGCGGGGCTCGACGCGGCCAGGCGGGCGCTGCGGGTCCGCGGCGACGGGCTCCCGCTGCGCGCCGCGCCCCAGGTGATCGAGTTCGTCTCCGAGACGAACATCGCCGTCGACCGCGCCACCCCGTGGGGCGTCGCCGCGCCGCTGGCCGCGCTGCTCCCGGGCACGACGGCCGTGCGGCTCGGCTCCGGCGACCCGGTCCCGCCGCCCCCCGGCGGGCGCCCGCTGGTGATCGTGGTACGCGACGCCCATCGGCACGCCTGGGTCTCGGCCCGCCTGGACGCCCTGCTGTCACGGCGTCCCGACGCGGTCGTGGTGGAGATGGGCCTGCCGGGCCCGGCCACCCCGGGCGCCGCCCACATCACCACCCACGGCGCGACCACCGCCTCGGGCCTGGCCGCCGCCGAACTCCTCTCCGGCCGCCACCCCTCAGGGGACCACCGTCCGGGTACGCCCGAGGACGGACCGGCCTGAGGCGCGGCGGGCACAGCGGGCGCGGCGGGCGCGGCGGACACCCCGCCCGGCCGCCGCTCGGGCCACCGGAAGAGATCCGGGGGGAAGGCGGCCGGAGTTTTCCCCGGGGTGCGGCGGGCAGAGAGGCCATATGCACCCAAAAATGGATGATTCGGTCACAGTCACCTCCTGCGAGGACGGGCCGCTGCTGGTCCGGGGGCCGTTCACGCTGCTGACTCAGGACGGGGTCGTCATCGATCCCGGCCGGGCGACGGTGGCGCTGTGCCGCTGTGGCCGGTCGGCGGCCAAGCCGTTCTGTGACGGCTCGCACAAGCGGTCCGGTTTCCGGGCCGCGAGCGAGCCCGACCCGATCTCCCGGGCCACGGACGAGCCAGAGGCCGCCGCCTGAGAGCGCGCCCTGAGCCGGCGGACGGAGTGGGCGGCGACCGGTATCCGGCGCCCGGCGTAGAAGACGCCGCCCCGCAGGAACCGGGTCCCCAGGGCCAGCCAGCTGCACAGGGCCCGCTCCAGCAGCCACACCGGGGCGAACAGCGCGGCGGTGGGAGGGAAGACCCGGCGCCCGCCCGCGCGACGGCGGCCGATCTCGGCCAGTCCCACCGCCAGCCCGGCACCGGCCAGGACCGGCCCGGGGCGCCGCCGCCGCACCGCGACGGCCAGGGCGGGCACGACGGCGAGGAAGAACGCCATGCGGGCCGGTTGCGCGAGGTCGTCGTAGGCCTGGCGCACCCGCTGGGACCAGAAGTGACGCGAGCCGGGCGGCAGGCGGCGGACGTAGAGATCGAGGGGGCGCTCCTCCCGGCCGCCGTGGGCGCGGACCGTGCGGATGAGTTCGAGGTTCTCGAACAACACGTTCCCGTCGTAGCCGCCCATCGCGCGGAAGGTCGAGCGGCGCACCCCGAACGTGCCCGGGTAGTCGGCGCCGAGACCGCGGTTGAGCAGGGTGCGGGCGGTGTCCCAGCGGGCGTGCCAGGGCATCGGGGCGAAGTGGTTCTGCGGGCGGACCAGGTCGGCGCTCCTCAGCAGGGCGTCGACCCGGGCTAACTCGTCCTCGCCGTAGCGCACGTCGTCGTCGGCGACGATCACGTGTTCGGCGCGGGCCCGGCGCAACCCGGTGATCACCCCGTCGACCTTGCCGTTGGCGAAGCCGAGATCGCCGTCGGGCCGCACGTGCAGCGCGAGGCCGTCCCAGCGGGCGGCGTGCCGGGCGAACAGCTCGGCCGGGGAGCCGTCGACGACGATGACGCGGACACTGGCACGCAGCCGGCGCAGGTAGGCGGTCAGCTCCTCCAGGCCGGCGTCGTCGTTCCAGCGCAGCGGCAGCACGTAGTCCATGCAGAGGTCCGTGCCGAGATCCATGCCGAGGTCCGTGCCGAGGTCCGTGCCGAGGTCCATGTCGAGGTCCATGTCGAGGTCCATGTCGAGATCCGTGCCAAGGTCCGTGTCGAGGTCCGTCATCGGCTCCCCGCCATCAGCTCCGTCTCCCGCAGCGAGGAGGTGCCGCGCCGCCAGTGGCCCATGACGTGCTCGGCGAAGAGCCGGTCCAGGGTGAGGGCGCAGGCCGCCCCGTACAGGACCTCACCGGCCCGCGAGGGGTGCTGGCGGACGAAGCCGCCGCACATGTCGTGGGCGGCGATCTGCTCGTGCACGGCGTCGGCCTGGACGTGCTCGTCGTAGAAACGCCTCGCCGTCTCATCGCCGCCCAGCCTGCGCAGCCCCAGGGAGTAGCGGTGGTTGGGCGCCGAGGAGGTCATCTCGAACGCCGCCAGGTGGCCCAGCAGCGCTCCAAGGTGGCGCCGGTGCAGCCCGAACAGCGACATGGCGTTGGAGATCGCCAGCGTGATCGCCGGGACCCGGTCGAGATAGGCGCCGTAGGAGTCGTCCAGGTCCAGCCCGCGCATGGTGGCCCGGAACAGCTCCGAGTGCATCCGCTCGGCGCGCCCTCCGCCGTACTCGTCGGCCTGGATCTCCACCAGCGCCGCCTTGGGGGCGCCGCTCAGCCGGGGGATTCCCCAGGTGTGCGGGTCGGCCTCCTTGAGGTGGTAGATCGACCGGTGCGTGACGAACTCGCGGAACTGCTCCAGGTCGGCCCGCCTGGCCAGGAAGGCCGACAGGCAGGGCCCGTCATCGGCGGCGATCAGCTCGGCGAGGGCACGGCGCGTCGGCACGCCCGGGACCGGGGAGGGGCGGGGTACGGCTCGCGCGAGGCCGTCCTCGAACCGCCGCTCCAGCGTCTTCCTCGCCGCCAGCAGCGACGGCTCCCACTCCCATTCCTCGTCCACCTCCTCGAAGCCCCGGTAGTGCAGCTCGTAGCAGACGAAGAGTGCCAGCTGCAGATCATCGTCCTCGACGGCCGGCTCCCCGGCCGGTGCCGGACCGAAAGGAACGAAGGGATGGGGCGGGCGCCTCAGACGTTCGAAGAGCGAGGCGGTGAGGGGACCCCGAGGCGTGGGAAGCTGCATCACGATCTCCCATAACGGCGAAAAAACTCAGGTGGAAGGGCTCGGAAGGACTCGCGGAAAGACTCGGCGATCTCATCTCCCCGAAAGATGTCTCTCCGTGAGATCGCGTGGCCGGTTCGCTCCCGATTCTGTGGACGTGCTCGTCGTGGTGGTGGTGCGACCGGCGGTGACGGCGTGATCATCTGTGGACTTATCGAACACGCGTGCCATGCGTCCCTGATGCCCCCGTCTTTAACGAGCTAACCTCCCCGCCACGCGGGGGGTGAGGAAAACCCTGCTCAAGGGTCGAAGATCGCACGGGCGCGACCCGTCGCCCCGGGCGGCGACCGGCGCACGGCCCGCATGGACGAGTGCTCCCACCGAGGCCTCATGGGCTCAAGGACCCATGGACTCAAAGACCCATGGACCCGAGGACCCGAGGACCCGAGGCCGGTCGGCGGCCGGGCCGTCCTCACGCGGAAACGATGGGCCTACCCGTCGAGGGCCCACACCAGCTCGTGCTGGAGGGGACCCGGCATCGCGAGGAACTCCCCGTGGTCGCTGGCGAGCGGCGCGATCTGCGAGGCGTACGCCAGGACCGCGCGCCGCTTGAGCGCCCACTCCTCCCCCTCCAGGCGCGGCCGGGCCGTCGGCCCGAGGCGGTACCGCTCGGCGAGCGTACGGACCGGCGGCCTGTCCTCCAGCGCCCGCCCGGCCGCCGGGGTCCCCCACTCGCGTACGGCGGCGGCGTAGGGCAGGTCGGCGTAGACCCAGCGCTCCAGGGGTGCGGCCTTCTCCAGCACGTCGAGCGCCCGGTCGCGTACCGCCTCGTGGTCGGCGTTGCCGATCCCCATCGGGACGAGCACGCGCGTGCGCGGGGTGACGTGCTCGGTGAGAAACGCCTCCAGGTCGTCCAGCGGGAGCTGTGCCGCCGGGACGTCCGGATTGTCCAGCACCACCTGGTCGACCCCGAGGAGCTCGCACGCCCGCGCGTCCTCGGCCCGCCGCTCCCGCGCCGTCTCCTCCGCCGAGACGAACCCGCACAGCCGGTCCCACGCGGAAAGCGTCTCACCGGCCGCGCCGCCCAGCGCCGTGACGATCACCGCGTTCCCCTCGCGGCGGGCGAGCAGTCCCGCCACCGACAGCACCGCGTCGTCGAAGTGCGGCGAGACCACGATCGTCTCCCAGCTCATCGCCGCCACCCGGCCCTGGCCAGGACGAGACCGCGGCTGCCCCGCTTGCGCAGGTAGGCGAGGCCGTCGCAGACGGACTCCAGGGTCGGCGGAGCGAGCTCGACGCGCTCGGCGACCCGCCAGGTGGACTGCTCGCGCAGCCAGGGCCAGATCCGCTCGTTGAGCTGGCCGGTCTCCAGCGCGACGAGGACCAGGTCGGTCGGCAGCCGGTCCAGGAGCGTCAGGTCCTGGTCGTAGTAGAGCATCTCGACGAGCAGGTACGCCGCCGCCTGGCGCTCACCGTGGTCGGCGAGGTCCTCCAGGCTGTCCGGGAGCACCTCCACGCCCGGCTCCGCCCGCTCGGCCAGGCGGGCGCGGAAACCCGCATTGGGCTCGGTCGCCTGGACCCGGTACCCCTTCCCGGCCAGCCGCCGGGTGAGCTCGCCCTGACACGCCCCGACCTCCACGATCGGCCCGTCCTGCGGGGAGCACCAGCGGGCGGTCCAGGCGGCGGTCGCGTCCAGCCGCGCGGCCTCGTAGGCCGAACGCCCGAACTCCCACGGGTCGTCGGCCACCGCGGCGTCGTCGCCGAGACTGGAGATCAGCGCGTACAGGCGGTTAGCCTGCTCGGCGCTCGCGGTGAAGAACCTCTCGACGGCCGGGACCCGGTCGGTGGTGACGAGCCGGTCGGCCACCCGGCTGCGCAGCAGCTCACCGGCGCGCCGGTTGATGAAGTCGATCTTCGCCTCGGCCTCGGCACCGGTGATCGCGGCCGCCGTGACGGGGATCGTCTGCAGGAAGGGATTGTCGCCGACCGAGCAGGTCACCGCCGGCAGGGACAGGGGCGAGGACGCCGAGGGCGAGGACCCCGGGAACGGCGACACCGCGCGGGAGACGATCCAGCCGAACCTGGCCCGGCGGATGCGGTGGTCGGCGGGCGAGTGGGTCCAGAGCTCTCCCGGCCCCGGTGCCGGAGTCGGCGCCTCGCCGAGCAGAGTGGTCACGTCGGCGGGGACGGGCAGCTCGGCGGTGTTGCCCCCGGGCTCCACCAGCGGTCCGAGCAGCTCAAGGCGCTCCCGCAGGGAAAGCCCCGCCGGGAGGGTCACGCTCGCCCTCGCCTGCCCGACGATCACCAGGACGTCCTCGTCGGCGCGGTCCCGCAGGACGGAGACGAACTCCAGGGCGACGTCCTCGGCATGCAGCACGGCGATGACAGCCGTCATTTGTCCCCATCCCCGATCACAGAAAGATGTCTTTTTCATGACATTTCCGCGCCAGCATAGAGGATCTTGCCCACCGCGCAACGGCCGTTCGCCGAGAAGAATCTCTCCCGCCCCGCCGGACATCGGAGAATCCGGGGAATTCCGGGTCAGGACCCGGGACATCGGGCTCCGGACCGAGAACTCCCGAACCAGGCGGCCCGCCCCGAAAACCCCGGACCAGGAACTCGGGACTCGGATTTCGGGACTCGAGGCTCGGATTTCGGGGTTCAACGCCCGGGACCCGGAGCCGGAATCCGAGGCTCAACGCTCAGGGTCCAGAGCTCATGGCTCATGGCTCATGGCTCAGGACTCAGGACTCGGGACTCAGGGCTCAGGAGGCGAAGATCTCCTCCCTGGCCTGGTCCAGGGCGGCGATGACGGCCCCGCGCAGCACCGGGTTCCCGGCCACCTCGCTCGCCACCACCTGCGGCCGGACCGGGCAGCTCCTCGCCACCGCCTCCTCGATCCTGGAGGTGAGCTCGTCGCCCCCGGCCCTGCTGACCTCCCCCGCGAGCACCACGAGCCCCGGGTCGAGCACGACGCACACCGACGCCACCCCCAGCGCGAGCCGCCCCGCGATGTCGTCGATCAGCGGCTCTCCCCGCTTGCCCGCCGCGACCGCCGCCGCGACGCACTCGGCGGCGCTCTCCCCCTCGAAGCCGTACGTCGCGGCGAGCTCGGCGACCGCCTCGGCGCTGACCAGGGACTGCAGGCCCCCGGCGAGCGACGGCAGCCTGCCGGGCACGGCCCGTACGTCCTCGGCGAGCGGCACCCCCGGCACCGGCAGGTAGCCGATCTCGCCCGCGCTGCCGGAGCGGCCCCGGTGCAAACGCCCGCCGAGCACGACGCCGAGGCCGATGCCGCGCCCCACCCACAGCAGCACGAAGTCGTCGACCTCGCGGGCGGCACCCAGGGTGCGCTCGGCGATGGCGACGAGGTTCACGTCGTTCTCTATCCTGACGTCGCGGCGCAGGTCACGGGCGAGCGCCTCGTGGATGCCCTCGTGCCAGCCGGGCAGGTCGAAGGAGAACCGCACGTCGCCGGTGCGGGGGTCGACCACGCCCGGGGTGCCGATGACGACCGAGCGCAGCTTGGAGAGCGCGACCTTGGCCGACCGGCACGCCTTGACCACCGCGTTGTGCACGAGGGCCACCGGATCGTCGTGCCCGCTCGGCGCCACCCGCACCTCGGCCACGATCTCCCCGTGGATATCGGCGATGGCGGTCGTGACGAATTCCGGGCCGACATCCAGACCCGCCACATAGGCCGAGGAGGAAATAATCCCATAAAGCGCGGCATTGGGCCCCCGGCCCCCCGCCTGCTCCCCCGCGACCTCCACCAGCCCGCGCCCCTCCAGGCGGGCGAGCGTCTGCGACGCCGTCACCTTGGAGAGGCCGGTGAGCTCGCCGATCTGCCCTCGCGTCAGCGGCCCGGAAGCGAGCAGCAGCTCCAGGGCGGCCCTGTCGTTGATCTCCCGCAATAGCCTGGGCACGCCAGGACGTCGCTCCATACGCATGCTCTCTTGTTCGCCGCTTCCCCGTCGCGATTACTTTCAATGAAGAATAACGCTTCTATTCTTAATAAGGCTTCCTGATAGTTTAGCCCCGCCCGGGCGCCGCGGACGGCTGTCCGGGCCGTCCCGGCCGTGCCGCGTCCCTGCTCACCGCCGGTCCGCCGCCACCGCCCGCGCGCCCGTCACCGCGATGCCCGGAAAATCAAGGGCTTGCGACGCCGGCCCGGCGCGTGGAACACTCCCCAAAACGGTAAAGGTTCTTTTCAGTAAGACCCTTGCCGTCGGGTGGTGAGGCAGGTTTCGACATGGACACCGTCATCACGATCGCGGCCGAGTACGCCGGTCCGCGGACCCGGCAGGGACCCATGACCATGGGCCAGGCCAACATGGCGCGTTGCGTGCTCCGCGACCCGCCGCTGCACATGAACTTCCGCGTCACCAAGCGCCTCCCCGAGGGCACCTCCCTGCCCGCCGTCACCGAGGCGGTCGGGCGCCTGCTCTCCCGGCACGAGGCGCTGCGGGCCACCGTCCACTCGGACCTCCAGTTCGTGGCCGGCTCCGGCTCCCTGCCCGTCGAGACGCACGACGCGGGGACCGGACTCCTCGACGAGGTCGCCGAAGAGGTGGGCCTGCGGATGCAGGGCACCCGGTTCGACCTGCGGGACGAGCTTCCGATCAGGGTCGCCGTGGTCACCGAGGGGGAGACGCCCCGCCTGGTGGTCTTCGTCCTGCCCCACACCTCGGTCGACGCCATCGGGCTCGCCACCGTCATGAGGGAGTGGGAGCGCCTGATCCGGGGGGTCGCCGTCCCGCCGCCGTGCCCGACGCAGCCGCTGGACCTCGCGACCGCGGAGGGCTCCCCGGCCGCCCTGCGCCGGACCGAGGCGGCCCTGCGGCACTGGGAGAACGGCCTCAGGCGGGCACCGCAGTCGATGTTCGCGATCGACGAGGCGGTCAAGACCGACGCCGACGCGATCCGGCCCCGGCTGCGGGTCCGCTCTGCGGTGGCGGCCACGGCGCTGGGCGCCGTCGCGAGCCGCACGGGCGCCAGCCGCTCGGCGGTCGCCCTCGCCGCCCTGGGCGTCCTCGTCGGCCTGCGCAACACCCAGCGGTCCTGCGTGATCGCGTCCCTGGCGAGCAACCGGGTACGGCCCGAGCTGCGCGACTACGTCGGCCCGCTCGCCCAGGACGCGCTGATGACCGCGGACCTCGACGCCCCCACCTTCGACGAGGCGGTACGCCGCTTCCGCACCGCGTCCCTGGCCGGATACCAGCACAGCCGCTTCGACTCCATCGCGCTCTGGGAGGTGATCGAGGCCGTCAACGCCGAGCGGGGGGTGGACTTCGCCCGCGACTGCGTCTTCAACGACATGAGCGGCGTCACCGTCCCCGAACCAGAGCCCGGGCCGTCCGCCGAGATCGAGTGCGACTGGCTCCCGGCGGCCTCGCTCCCCGCGCACCTCGCGCTCTGGGCCAACCGGCTGGAGGACGTGGTGGACCTGACGCTCTGGATCGACCCGCGGGTGATGAGCCGGACGGAGGCCGAGGGCTTCGGGACCGGGATCGTCCGGCTGCTCGTCGCGGCCGGGGACGGGGATGTCCAAGCTTCCGACATTCCGGAAATATCAGGAATTTCCCCTATCGAGCGCGGCCCGGGATGGATCTACACCGACTCCTGCTGGGTGAACCTCGGCGCGGTGGAGCGACTCGTCGGTGAAGCGGTTCAGGGGCGTCCCCACCGGGTGACGCACGACGCGGACGGGCGTCTGACCTGCCACGTCACCTCCGGAACCCCCGAGGAGATCCGCGCCGCCTGCCTCGCCCTGCTGCCGGGCCGCACCTCCGCGATGGCCCCACACCACTACGTCGTGCACGCGGCGGACCCCACCGGCGCGTCGCTCTACGGGCCCGTCGTCACCGAAGGCGACGGACGCCACTTCACCTCCTTGGGCCCCGCGCGCATAAGGAACCAATAGCAGGCGGGATAATCGGTTACATGCGCCTATCCGCTCGTGTCGACTATGCACTCCGCGCCGCCGCCGAACTCGCCGCCGCGGGTGACGGCCCTACCACGGTGGGTGAGCTGGCCAAAGAGCAGGACATGCCTCCCAAGTATCTTGAGAACATCCTGCTCCAGATGCGCCGCGCCGGGCTGGTGCGCGGCCAGCGCGGCCCCGAGGGGGGCTACGTGCTGGCCCGCCCGCCCGCGGAGATCAGTCTCGCCGACGTGATCCGCGCCGTTGACGGCCCGCTCGCCAACGTCCGGGGAGAGCGGCCCGAGCATGTCGACTACCGGGGGCCCGCCGAGTCGCTGCAGCAGGTCTGGATCGCGCTGCGCGCCAGCGAGCGGGCGATCCTGGAGGAGGTCACGCTTGAGAACGTGGCCACCGGCGCCCTCCCCGACCGGGTCCGCAGCCTGTCGGCCGACCCCGCGGCCTGGGACTGACCGTGCCGCCGTGGCCGCCCATCGGGATCCGGCCGTCCCGGCCCACGTCCTGGAGACGGCTCACCTTCCGCAACCGGCTCGCGTCCCGGAACCGGCTCGCGTCCCGGACACGGTTCACGTCCCGGAACGGGGTCGCCACCCGGGACCGGACCACGTCCTGGGCACGGTCTGTCGCGCAGGACCGTCCCGTGTCCCGAGCCCGGCTCACGTCCCGAGCCCGGCTCACCTCTCACGACCGGCTCACGTCCCGGGGTGGGCACCGTGCCCGAGGGTGACGTCATCCACCTCTCCGCGCTGCGGCTCGGCCGGGCGCTCGACGGGCGGGTGCTGACCCGCTCGGACTTCCGCGTACCGCGTCACTCCACGGCCGACCTGACCGGGCGCACGGTGCTGGAGACCGTCTCGCGCGGCAAGCACCTGCTCACCAGGGTCGAGGGCGGGTTGACCGTCCACACCCACCTGCGGATGGAGGGCAGCTGGCAGATCTCACCCGTGGGGCGGAGGCTGCCCGGGGGCGACGTCGTCCGCCTGGTGCTGGCCAACGAGCGATGGCAGGCGGCGGGGGTGCGGCTGGGAATGGTCGACCTGGTCCCGACCACGGAGGAGGGGCGGCTCGTCGGACATCTCGGACCCGATCTGCTCGGGGAGGACTGGGACGAGGCGGAGGCCGTGCGAAGGCTGGCAGGACGGCCTGAGACGAGCATCGGGGTCGCGCTGCTCGATCAGCGCAACCTGGCGGGAATCGGCACCATCTATCGCGCCGAGACGCTTTTCCTCGCCGGAGTGTCCCCGTGGCGGCCCGTGGGGACGATTGAGGACCTGGGCACGATCGTGTCGATCGCGTGGCGGTTGCTGGACGCTAACAAGGAACGCCCGAGCAGGACGACGACAGGCGACCTCCGTCCGGGACGGAGCACCTGGGTCTACGGCAGGGCCGGGCGGCCTTGCCTACGCTGCGGGCGTCGGATCAGTCGTGGGGAGATGGGCGCACAGCCGCAGGAACGGCTGATCGTCTGGTGCCGTCACTGCCAGCCGGAAGAACCGACCGGCTAGGCGGCGACCATATCGTTGACCTCGGGGAAGACGGAATCAGGCACGGTTTCGGGAATCGGCAGACGCTCCCGTTCGGGGACATCGCCCGCCAGCACCGGAGCATGCTGCAGCTCGGCCAGGGCGAACTGATCGGAAACCTCGCGGAGAACCTGTGAAAGCGGCACACCCAAGGCACCGCAGATCGACGCGAGCAGCTCTGAGGACGCCTCCTTCTGACCACGCTCCACCTCGGACAAATAGCCAAGTGAAACCCGAGCCAATGTGGACACCTCACGCAGGGTGCGACTCTGCCGCACCCTCAGCCGCCGCAGCACGTCACCGAGCAGCTGACGCAGCAGGACCATCTGTCGCTCCCTCCCCGGCGCGGATGCCTTCACGACACTCCGCGCTATCGGTTCGTGCCGCCCGTTCTTCGAACGCGACCCTTGGTACATACTCCTCGCCGTCATCATCGCTTGACCTTTACCTCACTCACCGTTCCACCGTACCCGTATGGACCGACAACGCGGCAGACCATGTGGAGCATGTTCGCTGGGGACGTAACGCGGTAATCATCCTGAATGTTCCCTCACGTTCGTCTCCAGCACACCTCGGAGGAGGTCCACGGCCTCGTTCACCGTCGACTCCCGGATCTGGTCGCGCGTCCCGGCGAGTCGCGGATCTCGATGCCATACCCGCCCGCCGGGTCCGCTAACGGCGAGATGCACGGTCCCCACCGATTTACCGTCCTGGGGGTCGGGACCGGCCACCCCGGTGGCCGCCAGCCCGTACGTGGAACCGGTGAGGCGGCGCACCCCGTCGGCCATGGCGGCGGCGACCCCCGGGTGCACCGCCCCCTCGCGGGCGAGCAGCTCCGCGGGGACGTCCAGCAGCCGGTGCTTGAGCTCGGTGGCATAGGAGACGACCCCGCCCAGGAAGGCCGCGGAGGCCCCAGGAGGGCCGGTGAGGGACGCGCAGATGAGCCCGGCGGTCAGCGACTCGGCGACCGCCACCGTCTCGCCCCTGCGGACGAGAAGGGCGAGGACCTCGGTGGCCGCGAACAGACCCCGGCTCACGAGACCCGCCCCACACGACCCGCACCCGCGACGGCCGGCCTCGCATGACCCGTGCCCGCGACGGCCGATCTCGTACGGCTCACACCCGCCACGGCCCGCCTCGCCTGGCCCGCCCCCGTCGCGGGCGGCCTCGCACGGCCGGTGCCCGTCACGGGCGGCCTTCGACCACCGGCCCGTCTCGTACGGCCCGCTCTCATATGGCCCGCGCCCGTTTCGCGACCTGCCGCAGCTTGATCGCCCGGATCACGTAGTCGAGGCCGGTGACGACGGTGACCAGCGCGGCCGCGCCCATCACGACCCAGCGGATCAGGTCGGGCACCCCCGGCCAGATGTAGGAGACGATCGCGGCGATCTGCAGGACGGTCTTGACCTTCCCGCCGTAGCTGGCCGGGATGACGCCGTGCCGGATGACGGCGAACCTCAGCCCGGTGACGCCCAGCTCCCTGCCCAGGATCACGACGGTGATCCACCAGGGCAGCTCCCCCAGCACCGAGAGGCTGATCAGGGCGGCGCCGATGAGGGCCTTGTCGGCGATCGGATCGGCGATCTTCCCGAAGTCGGTGACGAGGCCGTAGCGGCGGGCCAGCTCGCCGTCGAGCAGGTCGGTGAGCGAGGCCACCATGAAGACCACCAGCGCCGCGACCCGCCAGCCGGAACCCGGCAGGAAGAGGCAGGCCGCGAAGAACGGAACCATCGCCAGCCGTATCACCGTCACGACGTTGGCGATGTTCCAGGCGCTCACCTTGGGGCGCGCGGATGCCGGGGTCGAGTCGGTGCCGGTCTCTGGCGTGTTGGTCATACGCTCTCCCGGCCCGGCGGCGCGCTCATGGGGCCGCCTTGATACGGGCGATCAGGTCGACACCCTCGGAGTCGACCACGACGGCCCGGACGATCTGGCCGGGGACCAGCCCGATGCCCTGGACCGTTACAGAACCGTCGACCTCGGGCCCCTGGTGGGCGGCGCGGCCCTCGTAGCCGCCGTCGCCCAGGTCCTCCTCGATCAGGACGTCGACCTCGGTGCCGATCCGCTCCTCGGCCCGCTGGGCCATGAGCTCCTCGGCCAGCTCGGTGAGCGCGGACACGCGGGCGTCGACGACCTCCTGGTCGAGCTTGCCGGGCAGCGAGGCCGCCTCGGTGCCGTCCTCGTCGGAGTAGCCGAAAATGCCGATCACGTCGAGCCTGGCCTCCTCCAGGAAGCCCACCAGCTCGCCGAACTCCTCCTCGGTCTCGCCGGGGAAGCCCACGATGAAGTTGGAGCGCACGCCCGCCTCGGGGGCGTGGGCGCGGATCGACTCCAGGAGGTCCAGGAAGCGCCGGGGGTCGCCGAAGCGCCGCATCCGGCGCAGCACCGGGCCGCTGGCGTGCTGGAAGGACAGGTCGAAGTAGGGGGCCACGCCGTCGGTCGAGGCGATGATCTCCAGCAGCCCCGGCCGGAGCTCGGCGGGCTGCAGGTAGCTGACCCGCACCCGCTCGACGCCCTCGGTCGCGGCGAGGGAGGGCAGCAGCTTCTCCAGCGCCCTCAGGTCGCCCAGGTCCTTGCCGTAGGAGGTGGAGTTCTCGCTGACCAGCACCAGCTCCTTGACGCCCTGCTCGGCCAGCCAGGCGGCCTCGCCGAGGAGCTCCCCGGCGCCGCGCGAGACGTACGCCCCGCGGAAGGCGGGGATGGCGCAGAACGTGCAGCGCCGGTCGCAGCCGGAGGCGAGCTTCAGCGAGGCCACCGGGCCGTCGCCCAGGCGCTTGCGGAGCGGCCTGGGGCCGCTGGCGGGGGCCACGCCCTCGGGCAGCTCGCCGTGGCCGGGAATGGCCGTCTTGGGGGCGGCGGCGCGCTCCACCGGCGAGATGGGCAGCAGGGTCCTGCGGTCGCGCGGGCTGTGCGGGACGAGCGACCTGCCCGCCAGCACGTCGTCGAGGCGCGTGCCGATGTCGGTGTAGTCGTCGAAGGAGATGACGGCGGCGGCCTCGGGCAGCGCGTCGGCGAGCTGGTCGCCGTACCGCTCCGCCATGCAGCCCGCGGCGACCACCTTGGCCCCGGAGTCGGCCGCGGCGAGCAGCGTGTCGATGGAGTCCTTTTTCGCCGAGTCGATGAAGCCGCACGTGTTGACGACGACGACGTCGGGATCGTCGTCGCCCAGCTGCCAACCGGCAGCCTCAAGACGAGCGGCGAGTTCCTCGGAGTCGACCTCGTTGCGTGCGCAACCAAGCGTGATCAGCGATGCGGTTCGGCGGGATGACATGGTGAACACTACGGTATCGGGAGTTGGCCACTACCCGATGCACCTCCCCCCATTCAGGCACCGCCGCACCCCCTGCCCCGCCCCGGATGTCCCGCCGCCGGGACGGCGCGGACGCCCCGGCCGGACCCCGGTGACGCGGACGCCCGGGAGCCGTCCGAGACGGGCTCCGTACGGTGTGACCTAGCGTTTCTTGGTGGCGGGGGCCTCGTAGGAGCGGTTCACGACCTGCCCCCGGCGGCCGGGGGCGCCCAGGTTCTTGCCGTTCACCTTCAGCGAGACGGCTCCCCCGTCGCCGAAGGTGACCCGCATCCCGGTCTTCGCCTTCCAGGTCGAGGTCTTGCCCGCCGCGAGCGTCCCGGAGAAGAGCCTCCGGCCGGTCGAGTCCTGTACGTCGAGCCAGGAGGTGCGCTTCGCCCTGACCTGGAGGACGACCATGTCGCGCCGCCGCCGCTCCTCGGCCAGCGACGCGGCCCGGCGCGGCGAGTCGGGGCCGGAACCGGCCGTGGGCGGCGGCGGCACGGCGGGCACCGGCATCGGGCGGAGGTCCGCCACCGGGGTGTCGCCCCCGCCCATGGTCCGCACCACGCCGAAGATGACCACGATGCCCAGGGCCACCGCCATCGCCGTCGTCCAGTTGGGCGAGCGGCGCTCACGGATCTTCAGCGGCATGTCGGCCTGGAAGACGCTGGAGGCGCGCACCGGCAGCGGCACGCCCCCGTGCTGCTCGTCGTAGCGGTGCACCAGCGCCTCGGGATCGAGGTCAACGATCTTGGCGATGTTTCTTATGTGGCCCCGCGCGTAGAAATCTCCCCCGCACTGGGAGAAGTCATTCCTCTCGATTGCCTGGATGAGCACCTCGCGAATGCGTGTCCGCGCGCTCAACTGCCCGACGGTCATCCCCATTGACCGCCGGGCATCCGCCAGATCGCTTCCAATGCCCATGGCGCACGCCTCTCAGCCCCCGACGTTGCGTAGCGACACCTATTCAATCAGTAACCGCACGGAGGATGCGCGGCGGGGGTCACATTCCCGTACGGCGCCGTCATTCCCGGGCGGGCCGGTCGAGAGACGGTATTCACCGCCATGTACCGGCACTCCCCGGCGCGGACCGGCCGGAGCGCCGGCGACTCCCCGCGCGGACCGGCTCTAAGGACCGGCGACTCCCCCGCGCGCGCCGGCCGGACCCTCCCGTACGACGCCGTCGGCCCCCGCGCAGGCCGCCCGGGGACCTCGCACGGCACCGCGCGGGGCGGCCGGCCCTCGTGACGGGCTCCGCGTGGACCGGCCGGAAACCTCCCGCGCGTGCCGTCAGCCCCCGCGCAGGTCGATCAGCAGGCCGGGGAGCTCGTCCGGCTTGACCATGACCTCCCGCGCCTTCGACCCCTCGCTGGGCCCGACGACGTTCCTGCTCTCCAGCAGGTCCATCAGGCGGCCCGCCTTGGCGAAGCCGACCCTGAGCTTGCGCTGGAGCATCGAGGTCGAGCCGAACTGGGTGGTCACGATGAGCTCGGCCGCCTGGACCAGCAGGTCGAGGTCGTCGCCGATGTCCTCGTCGATCTCCTTCTTGACTGCCGTCGCGGCGGCCACGTCGTCGCGGTACTCGACCGCCATCTGGGCCTTGCAGTGCCCGACGATCTCGCCGATCTCCTTCTCGGAGACGAAGGCGTTCTGCAGCCGCATGGGCTTGCTGGCGCCCATCGGCAGGAAGAGCGAGTCGCCCTGCCCGACGAGCTTCTCGGCGCCCGGCTGGTCGAGGATGACCCGGGAGTCGGCGAGCGAGGAGGTGGCGAAGGCGAGCCGGGAGGGCACGTTGGCCTTGATCAGGCCGGTGACCACGTCCACGCTGGGACGCTGGGTGGCGATGACCAGGTGGATCCCGGCGGCGCGGGCGAGCTGGGTGATGCGGACGATGGAGTCCTCGACGTCGCGGGGGGCGACCATCATCAGGTCGGCGAGCTCGTCGACGATCACCAGCAGGTACGGATAGGGCTGGTAGACCCGCTCGCTGCCCGGCGGCGGCACCAGCTTGCCGGTGCGGACCGCCTTGTTGAAGTCGTCGACGTGCCGGAAGCCGCTGGCGGCGAGGTCGTCGTAGCGGCGGTCCATCTCCCCGACGACCCACTCCAGGGCCTCGGCGGCCTTCTTGGGGTTGGTGATGATCGGCGTGATGAGGTGCGGGATGCCCTCGTAGACGCTGAGCTCGACCCGCTTGGGGTCGACCAGGACCATGCGGACCTCGTCGGGGGTGGCCCGCATCAGGATCGAGGTGATCAGCCCGTTGACGCAGACCGACTTTCCCGCGCCGGTGGCGCCCGCGATGAGCAGGTGCGGCATCTTGGCCAGGTTGGCCACTATCGTGCGGCCCTCGACGTCCTTGCCGAGCCCGACGATCATCGGGTGGTGGTCGGCCTGGGCCACCGGGGAGCGCAGGATGTCGCCCAGCGAGACGAGGTCCTTGTCGGTGTTGGGGATCTCGACCCCGATCGCCGACTTGCCGGGGATCGGGGACAAAATCCGGACATCGGCTGACTTGACGGCGTACGCGATGTTCTTGGTGAGCGCGGTGACCTTCTCGACCTTGACCGCCGGGCCGAGCTCGATCTCGTAGCGCGTCACCGTCGGCCCCCGGGTGAAGCCGATCACCTGGGCGTCGATCATGAACTGTTCCATCACGCTGGTCAGCGCGTTGACGACGACGGTGTTCGCCTTCGTCTGCGGCTTGGGCGCGGTGCCGGGGCGCAGGAGCTGCGGCTCGGGCAGGGTGTACGGGCCCGCCTGGGGCGACAGGACGAGCTGCTCGACCTTGCGCGGGGCCGGGGTCGGCTCGGGAGGCGCGAACGACTCGGCTCTGGCCACGGCCTCGGCGGGCTCGTCGTCCACCAGGCCGGGCACGATCTCCGGCGAGTGCCCGGAGGGTCCGCCGGGGGTCTCCGCGACCAGGGGGGTGTCGTAGGGCTTGACGTGGTCGCCCAGCTCGGTGCCCTCGGGCTCCGCCTTCTTGCGGGTGGCGGGCTTTTTCCTGGACACGCGCGGCGTGGGGGGCAGGTCGCGGTTGAAGAGCATGTGCCGGATCTCGGCCAGCCGCTCCGGGACCCGGTGCACCGGCGTCGCGGTGATCACCAGGATGCCGAAGCCCGACAGGATCAGCAGCAGCGGGATGGTGATGAAGGACGGCAGGATGCTCGCCGGGGGCGCCGAGACGATGAATCCGATCATGCCTCCGGCGGCCGACACCTTGTCCATGCCGTCGGAGCTGCCCCCCGAGGGGTACGGCGTGCCGTGGACGACGTGCACGACGCCGAGCACGCCGATGGTCAGGGCGGACCAGCCGATGATCATCCGGCCGGTGTCGGCGTTCTGGTCGGGGTGACGCAGCAGCCGCCAGGCCAGCAGCATCAGAAGGATCGGGATCACCCAGGTCAGCGAGCCGAAGACGCCGCGCATGACGCTGTCGACCACGGTGGAGACCGTGCCGGTGTTCTTCCGCCAGGTCATCGCGGCCAGCACGACCGCCCCGGCGAACACCGCCAGGCCGAGCCCGTCGCGGCGGTGCACGGGGTCGAGCTCGCGCGCGTTCTGCCCCAGGGCTCGCGCGGCGCCGCCGATGCCCCCGGCGAGGAGCATCCAGATGCCCATGAACAGCTTGCCGATCATGATGAGCACCCAGCTGATCGGGTCGTGCTGGGGTGAGGGCTTGCGGGCCTGGCTCGTGCTCCTCCCCCGGCCGGCGGGCGCCCGCCTGGCGGGGGCCGTACGGGCCTGGGAGGCGCCCGAACGGCCGGAGGGCCCCTTGCCGGGGGGCTTTCCTGAGGAGCCTTTAGACGTACGGGTGGCCATGTTAGGGAGGTTAACGAGACGGGTGGTGGATTGCGCGCCGACTCGCCGCAGCGTCCGGCCCTCGCCGACGTTTCACAAGATCGGTCGATACTTCGTGAACAGTGATGTGGGGCACCAAAGGCCCCATTGGTTTGCTGGAAAGCGTCTTCCATTCCATGTATTGACATTGCGTTTCATGTAGTAGAACCTCCTCACCAACAGGGCGTTGGGAGGAGACACATGTCCGCACTCGACTGGTCCGTTCTGGGCGCGTACTTCCTTGTCATGATCGGTATCGGCGTGTGGTCGAAGCGCCGCATCAAGACCGTGATCGACTTCTTCACCGCCGGGGGCCGTATCCCCTGGTGGCTGTCCGGCATCTCGCACCACATGTCGGGATACAGCGCGGTCATGTTCGTGGCGTTCGCGGCCGTGGCCTACAACTACGGGCTCGCGATGTACGTCTGGTGGGCGCTGACGATCGGCATCGGGATCGGCATCGGCGCCTTCGTCTGGGCGGCCCGCTGGAACCGGCTCCGTTCCAAGCACGGGGTGATCTCCCCGCTGGAGTACCTCGCCCGGCGCTACAACCTGCCGACCCAGCAGGTGCTGGCCTACAGCGGCGCGCTGCTGAAGGTCGTGGACATCGCGGCGAAGTGGGTGGCGATCGCCATCCTGCTCCAGGGCTTCGCGGGCATCCCGATCCAGTGGGGCATCCTGGTCACCGGGGCCGTCACGCTGGTCTACATCACCGCCGGAGGGCTGTGGGCGGACGTGCTCACCGACTTCGGGCAGTTCGTCATCCAGGGCGTCGCGGGCATCGCCATGTTCGTCGCGATCATGGCCCAGCTGGACGGCGTCGCCACCCTGTGGACCATGTGGGACAAGCTGCCCCCGGGCCACGGCGAGCCGTTCGCCGGGCCGTACACCACGACGTTCTTCCTCGCCCTGCTGTTCATCAAGACCTTCGAGTACAACGGCGGCATGTGGAACCTGGCCCAGCGCTACATGGCCTCCCCCTCGGGCTCGGCCGCGAAGCGCTCGGCGCTGCTGTCCAGCGCGCTGTGGCTGGTCTGGCCGCTGATCCTGTTCATCCCGATGTTCGCCGCGCCGCTCATCGTGCCGGGCCTGGCCAACGCCGAGGAGGCGTACGTGCGGCTGGCGCAGACCCTGCTGCCGCAGGGCGTGATCGGGCTGGTGCTCGCGGGCTTCTTCTCCCACACCATGGCGATGGTCGCCTCCGACGCCAACGTGATCTCATCGGTCATCACCAGGGACATCGCACCCGTGATCGTCCGCAAGGTGCGCGAGCTGTCGGCGCGGGCCGAGCTGACCTTCGCCCGGGTGACCACGTTCACCTTCGTCCTGATCAGCATGGCGATCGCGATCTCGACCGAGGGCCAGGGCGTCGTGCTGAAGATCGTCGTCGACCTGGTCGCGGCGACGATGGGGCCGATCTCCATCCCGCTGATGCTGGGCATGCTGCCGTGGTTCAAGCGCAGCGGCCCGACCGCGGCCATCGTCTCCTGGGCCGCCGGGCTGGGCGTCTGGGCCTACGTCAAGTGGATCATCGAGTCCAAGGACACGGCGATGGTCGTCGGCGTGCCGCTGGTGACCTCGCTGGTCCTGTACGTGGTGATCGGGTTCCTCAGGCCGGAGAACCGCGAGGACCGCGACGCGCTCGTCGACTCCCTGTCCACCGAACCCGGGTCCACCGACCCGGAGCAGCAACAGCGTGCCGGAGCGGTCGGCTGACCGCTCCCCCTCCCCGGCACGGCCCGGGCCCCCACAGCGCGGTGGGGGCCCTCACGGCGTGCGACGCCATCCAGTGGTTCGACGCCTCGCGGACGCGGGGGGCGGGGTCTCAGGGGCTTCAGGGCGCGGCCGGTGGCCGCGCGGTCGTCCCCGGGCGTGGCGGGCTCCAGGACCCGCCCGCCCGGGAACATGCTTCTTCCACCGAGAGGGGAAGGGAAACACGCGAACCGGGAATTCGTCCGGTCCGGGAGCAGGGCTCCCGCCGGGCCACGCGCCGGACCCCGGCCACTCGCCGGACTCCGGTCACGTGCCGGACTCCGAGCACTCACCGGACTCCGGTCACGTGACCGGAGTCCAACCGCATGCCGGACTCCGGCCGCACGCCGGACCCCGAGGGTTACTTGTCGGACTCCAGGACACCGCCGTTGGCCACGTCCGACTTCTCGATCTCGGTGAAGACGATGCGTACCGCCTCGCGGCGCGCCTTCAGGATGTCCACGGCCGCCTCGGTCAGCGCCGCCACGAACTCGCGGCGCTGGTCGATGGTCCTGCCGGACAGGAGTTCCACGGTGATGTTCGGCATGCTGATCCTCCAGGCTCAGGTTGTTGCATAACATGAGACCACATCCCATTACATGGAACAACTGGAGACCGTAACCGACCCGAGGAAGCGGGAGACGACCGGCCCGGCCGTCGAGCCCGGCGACTCGGGGCAGCCGTACGGCGGCGCCGTCGCGCTCAGCCGTTGAGCGCCGGGGCGGCGGGAGCGCCCGGTGCGCCGAGGGCGGCGGAGACCTCGCGGGCCGCGGCGACGACGTCGGGCGCGAACCGCTCCAGGTCGTCGCGTCCCATGTCCATCGCGAGGGCGGAGATGGAGATGCCGCCGAGCACCTGGCCGGTGTGGTCGAAGACCGGGGCGCCCACGCAGAGGATGCCGGGCAGGTTCTCCTCGTTGTCGAGCGAGTAGCCGCGGGACCGTACCAACGCCAGGTCGGCCAGCAGGTCCTCCGGCGTCGCCAGCGTGGTGGGGGTCGGGGCGGGCATGCCCGTACGGGCGCAGATGGCGCGGACCTCGTCGGCGCCGAGCTGGGCGAGGACCGCCTTGCCGATCGCGGTGCAGTGCAGGCGCAGGCTCATCCCGACGCGGGACGGCATCTGGTACGGCCTCCGGCCCTCCAGCTTGTCGACGTAGACGGCCTCGTCGCCGCTGCGGATCGCGAAGTGCGTGGTGTAGCCGATGCGCTCGTGCAGGGCGTTGAGCGCGCCGGAGGCCTGGCGGGCCGGGTCGAAGCGGTTCATGACCCGGCCGGCCAGCGTGAGGATCCGGGGGCCCGGCTCGTAGCCGCCGCGGCCGTCGGCCCGCGCGAACCCCCACTCGACGAGCGACTGGAGGATGCGATGGACGGTCGACTTGGACACGCCCGTCGCGGCGGCGATGTCGGTCACGCGGTGGTGCTCGGCGATCGCCTCCAGCACCGCCAGCGCCTTGTCGATGGAACTGCCTTCCCTGACCACGATCGTGAGCCTACTGGTCAGCGCGCCAACCAGCCTCCGTCGACGGCCAGCAGGTGCCCGTTGACGTAGTCGGAGGCGCCGGACGCCAGGAAGACGGCGGCGCCCACGAGGTCCTCCGGGGTGCCCCAGCGCCCCGCGGGGATGCGGCCCCTGATCTCGGCCTCCCGGGCGGGGTCGTCCCAGAGCCGCTCGGTGTTGCCGGTCCTGATGTAGCCGGGGGCGATCGCGTTGACCTGCACCCCCGAGCCCGCCCACTCGCAGGCCAGCGCCCGCGTGAGCCCGGCGACGCCGTGCTTGGCGGCGGTGTAGCCGACGACGTTGACGCCGCCCTGGAAGGACAGCATGGAGGCGATCATGATGATCTTCCCGGAGCCCCGGGCGAGCATCCGTGCCCCGAGGACCTGGCTGAGCAGGAAGACCGCGTCCAGGTTGACGTCGAGCACCTCGCGGAAGGACTCGTGGGAGTGCTCGGCGGCCGGGGCCCTGCGGATGATCCCGGCGTTGTTGACCAGCACGTCTACCGGGCCGAGCCGCCCGGCCGCCTCGGGGACGGCCCGGGGGTCCGACAGGTCGAGCACCCACCGGGAGGCCTGCCTGCCGGTCTTGCGGACCTCCGCCTCGACCTCGTCCAGGTCGTCGTCGCGGCCGTGCAGCACGATGTCGGCCCCCGCCGCCGCCAGGCCCACGGCGAGGGCCCGGCCGATCCCGGTCCGCGCGCCGGTGACGAGCGCGGTCCTGCCCTCCAGTGAGAACATCAGCGCAGCTCGCCGATCTCGACCTGCTCCATGTCCTCGAAGGCCTGGTTCTCCCCGCCCATCGCCCAGACGAAGGAGTAGCTCCTCGTCCCGAAGCCGCAGTGCACCGACCAGGACGGGGAGACGACCGCCTGCCGGTCGGCGACGACGAGGTTGCGCGTCTCGTCGGGCCGTCCCATCAGGTGGATCACCCGCTCGCCGGGCGGCAGGTCGAAGTAGAGATAGACCTCGGTCCTGCGTTCGTGGGTGTGGCAGGGCATGGTGTTCCACATGCTGCCGGGCTCCAGCACGGTCACGCCGAGCACGAGCTGGCAGCTCTGGATGCCCTTCGCGTGGACGTACTTGTAGATCGTCCGGTCGTTGGAACCGTCCTGGCCGCCCAGCCGTACCGGCTCGGCGTCCTCCAGGGTCGCGGCGACCGTCGGGAGCGTGGCGTGCGCGGGGGTGGAGACCAGATAGAAGGCACCGCCCTCGAAGACCACCTCGCGGGCGCCCCGGCCGACGTAGAGGCATTCCTTGGCGCCCAGGGGGTACGCGGTGCCGTCGACGGTCACCGTGCCGGGCTCGCCGATGTTGACCACGCCGAGCTCGCGGCGCTCCAGGAAGTACTCCGACCTGAGCGGGTCGGGACAGTGCAGTCTCAGTGGCCCGTCGCCCGGCAGGGCCCCGCCGACCACGATGCGATCCTCGTGGGAGTAGAGCAGCCGCACCTCCCCGGGCACGAAGAGCTGCTCCACCAGGAACCGGCGGCGCAGCCAGTCGGTGGTCGCCCCGGTGATCTGGTCGGGTGCCGTGGCGTGCCGTACCTCCATCGCCCCTCCATTGTTCTATTACATGAAATTAGAAGCTGCTACATAGAACACTGTGAGCATACAACGGCCCCCTTCCCCGCGCACTCACCGCGATTCCCGCCGCGTACGGGCGTCCGGAAAACGATCCCCGGATCGCGAACCTTTCCCGCCGGAACCGGGTCCCACATAGGGGACCGCCACCGAACAGACCACCGAACAGATCACCGAGCGGATGGGAAAGACCGATGACGACTGGCACGGCACGGACGACGATCCGGCTGGCAGCGGCGGGCACGCTCCTCGCGACCGTTGCCCTCACGGGAGGCACCGCCCTCGCGGAGACAGGGGAAACCGCCGCGGGGATCCCGAGGAACTTCCTGCTGCACGAGCCGCAGGCCCGCAAGCCGGTCAAGTATCCGGGCGAGGAGACGTGGACCATCAGCGACCGGCTGGGGGCGAACCTGGGGATCAACCCGTGCGGCCTGCGCCGTCCCGCCGACCGCGGCCGGGTGGCCATGCGGACCGTCGACTACCGGGCCCCCGAGCACCACTCCGGCGAGCAGCTGGTGGTCTACCGCTCCACGGCCGCCGCGCGCGGGGCGATGGCCGGGCTCCTCGGGCAGGTCGAGAGGTGCGCCCGCGTCAAGTACGAGAACACGGTCACCAGGACCTGGGCCGACCCCGTCCGCGCCGGGGACCACGCCGTGCGGATCACCCTCCAGGGCTACGACGCCAAGGGCGTGCGCCCGGTCGTCGGCGGGCAGCGGGCCGTCGTCGTGCGCGAGGGCCGGGCAGTGGCGATCTACGTGCTGGCGGGCGAGTACGGCAGGGTGCGCGCCTCCGACTTCACCCGGCAGCTGAAGGACGCCAGGAAGATGGCCGCCAAGATCTGCTCCCTGCGCGGCGTCTGCTGACGGGCTGCCCGCCATGGGGAAGATCCGGTGCTCCGTCAGACGGGAAGTCCCCCGTCCGCCACGGAGAAGGGCCCAGTGAGCCGGCGCCCGTACGACGGGGGCCCGTACGGCGGCCGGTGAGGCCGCCGTACGGCGCGGGGGTCAGACCTCGACCACCACGGGGATGATCATCGGGCGGCGGCGGTAGGTGTCGCTCACCCAGCGCCCCACGGTCCTGCGGACCACGCGGCGGACCTGCTGGATGTCCACCACCCCGTCGGCCGCGTTCTCCTGCAGGGCCCTCTCGACCTGCGGCAGGATGTCGTCGAACATGGCCGGGTCGATGCCGGATCCCCTGGCGTGGATCTCCGGGCCCCCGGCGAGCTTGCCGGTGGCGGTGTCGACCACGATGACGATGGAGATGAAGCCCTCCTCGCCCAGGATGCGGCGGTCCTTCAGCGCGAAGTCGGTGACGTCGCCCACCGAGGTGCCGTCCACGTAGACGTAACCGGCCGGAACCGCGCCCACGATCTTGGCCCGGCCGTCGACCAGGTCCACCACGACGCCGTCCTCGGCGATCACGATGTGGTCGTCGGGCACCCCGGTCAGCGCGGCGAGCTTGGCGTGCGCCCGCAGGTGACGCCACTCGCCGTGCACCGGCATGAAGTTGGACGGCCGCGTCAGGTTGAGCACGTACAGCAGCTCACCGGCGGCGGCGTGCCCGGAGACGTGCACCTTCGCGTTGCCCTTGTGCACCACGCGGGCGCCCCAGCGCGACAGGCCGTTGATCACGTTGTTGACCGCGGTCTCGTTGCCCGGCACCAGCGAGGAGGCCAGCAGGACCGTGTCGCCCTCGGCGATGCGGATCGGGTGGTCGCGGTTGGCCATGCGCGACAGCGCCGCCATCGGCTCGCCCTGGGACCCGGTGCAGATCAGCACCACGTCCTCCGGCGGCCAGCCCTCGATCTCCTTGGAGTCGACGATCAGGCCCGGCGAGACTCTCAGGTAACCCAGGTCGCGGGCGACGCCCATGTTGCGCACCATCGAGCGGCCGACCAGCGCGACCTTGCGGCCGTGCTTCTCCGCCGAGTCGATGACCTGCTGGACGCGGTGGATGTGGGAGGCGAAGCTCGCCACGATCACCCGCTTGCCCGCGGTGCGGATGACCTCGTCGATGACCGGCGCGATCTCCCGCTCGCTGGTGACGAAGCCCGGCACCTCGGCGTTGGTCGAGTCGGACATCAGCAGGTCGACGCCCTCGCCGCCGAGCCTGGCGAACCCGCCCAGGTCGGTCAGCCGCCCGTCGCTGGGCAGCTGGTCCATCCGGAAGTCCCCGGTGTGCAGGACGATGCCCGCGGGCGTCCTGATCGCGACGGCCAGCGCGTCGGGGATGGAGTGGTTGACGGCGAGGAACTCGCACTCGAACGGCCCGAACCGGTGCCGCTCCCCCTCCACGACCTCGCGCTTGTTCGGCTGGATGCGATGCTCGGTGAGCTTGGCCTCGATCAGCGCCAGCGTCAGCCTGGATCCCACGATCGGGATGTCGCGGCGCTCGCGCAGCAGGTAGGGCACGGCACCGATGTGGTCCTCGTGCGCGTGGGTCAGGACCACGGCCTCGATGTCGTCCAGGCGGTCCCGGATGTACTCGAAGTCGGGCAGGATCAGGTCGATGCCGGGCTGGTCGGGCTCGGGGAAGAGGACCCCGCAGTCGACGATCAGCAGACGGCCTTCGTACTCGAACACGGCCATGTTGCGGCCGATCTCGCCGAGACCGCCCAGCGCGACGATGCGCAGGGCACCCTCGGGCAGCGCGGGCGGCAGCCCGAGTTCGGGGTGGGGGTGACTCATCCGGTCACACCTCTCTCAGAGGTCTCACATGCGACGGGGGTCCTCGTGGGCAGCAGGACTACTCCCTCGCCGAGCACTCCGTCCCCCAGCGGACCGACGTGTCTTCTTTCTCGCAAACTCTCGTTCCTCCCGGATGCGGCCGGTGAAGGCCGCGGCGTTTTATCTCATGTCACAACTTCGTCGGACAGCTTCACACCGCCCGCGATCAAGTCTTCGCGCAGCCTCGTGAGCTGCTCCCGGGTCGCCTCCACCAGGGGCGACCTCAGCGGCCCCGCGGGCTGCCCGACCAGGGACAGCGCCGCCTTCGCCATGATCGCGCCACCGGCCTGCGTCATGATCGCGGAGACCACGGGAAGCAGCCTGCGGTGGATGGCGAGCGCGCCCTCGACGTCCCCGGAGCGGTAGGCCCCGATCATCGCGGCGAGCTCCGCGCCCACGACGTGGCCGATCACGCTGACGCACCCCACGGCCCCCACCGATAGCCACGGCAGGTTGAGCGTGTCGTCACCCGAGTAGTAGGCCAGGCCGGTGGACGCGATGATCTGCGACCCCTCGAACAGGTCGGCCTTGGCGTCCTTCACCGCGACGATCCGCTCGTGCCCGGCGAGCCGCGCCAGCGTCTCGCCCTGGATCGGCACGCCGCTCCGGCCGGGGATGTCGTAGAGCATCACCGGCAGGGCCGTCGCGTCCGCCACCGTGGCGAAGTGGCGGTAGATCCCCTCCTGGGGGGGCTTGCTGTAGTACGGCGTCACCAGCAGGAGACCGTGGGCCCCGGCGCGCTCGGCGGCCTTGGCCAGCCCCACGCTGTGGTGGGTGTCGTAGGTCCCGGCTCCGGCGACGACCGTGGCGCGGTCGCCGACCGCCTCGACGACGGCGCGCAGCAGGCGCTCCTTCTCGTCGTCGGTGGTCGTCGGGGACTCCCCCGTCGTACCGCTCACGACGATGCCGTCGTTACGCTGCTCGTCCACCAGGTAGGTGGCGAGGCGCCCCGCTGTCTCGTAGTCGACCGCTCCGTCACTCGTGAACGGTGTGACCATCGCGGTCAGCATGCGGCCGAAGGGGGCGTCGGAGGTTCCAGTTGGCGCTGCCATAGACCGAACGCTACCTGGATCCGCTGAAACGGTGGACCCCGCCACCCCGCCTAACCTCCGTCCACCGATGGGCCCAAGAGCGAACATCCCCCCGAGGTGCCCGCTGCACACCGTACACGCGGATATACACCGCCGTGGCGACGGACCCCGGCCGACGCTCCGGGCGGACCGTTCCCGCGGTCGCGCGAGAGGCGGAACGCCGACCGGGCCGGACGTCACGGACGGCGGCACGGGCACGAGCGGCCGTCGCCGGAGAGAGCGGGACCGGTCACCGTCGAAGCCGTCGCCGGATCACCGCCTGAATCACTACTGAAGGGACGGAGAGCCCGTGAACCGGCACTCGCCCGCCTCGCGCCCGGTTTAATGAAATAACGAGAACTTTGTCCGCTTTAACGGCGGCGAGAGCACCCTTGAACGAGAAAGAGGCCGCCGATATGTGCTCGGGGGTACACACATCGACGACCTCTACCGTTGAATCGGCGTTCCTTACGCGGGCGTTACAGGGTCTCTGAGATATTTTTGGCCACTTCTGGGAGCGGCGGTAAAGTTGGAGCTCCAAATCGGAGCCATTACCCTGCGTTGTGCATTGAATACGACAGGATGGGACAACGCCCCAGACCCCCAGGGATGGACACGTGGCAAGCTCCGATCCTGTCTACCTGCGCGTCGTCGCCGACATCCGGCGCCAGATCGTCGACGGCTCCCTTCCCCCCGGCGCCCCGATCCCCTCGCGCGCCCAGCTGACCAGGAAGTACGGCGTGGGCGAGACGGCCGCCCGGCACGCGCTGCGCGTGCTCGTCGCCGAGGGCCTGATCGTCGGCCGCGTCGGCTCGGGCCACTACGTGCGCGAACAGCCGGTGCTGCTCCCCCTGCACCGATGGCGTTTCCACGACCACCACGCCCCCTTCGGCGCGGACATCCAGTCGCAGGGCACCCGGGCCACCTGGGACTGGCGGGCCGAGCCCGCCGGAGCCACCCCCGACATCGCCCACCGCCTCCGGCTGGACGAGTCGGCCCCGGTCACCCGCACCCACTACGTCTTCCGCGGCGACGGCAAGCCGATCCAGCTGGCCACCTCCTACGAGCCCGCCGAGTTCGGCGAGGCCGTGGAGGAGAGCCCCCGGAGCCTGATCGCCCGCCTGTCGGCCGTCGGCGTGAAGGTCACCGAGATCGTCGAGCAGGTCTACACCCGCGTCCCGCAACCGGCCGAGAGCGACGCCCTCGCCCTGCCCGCGGGCGTCCAGGTCCTGCACGTCGAGCGCACCCACTGGGCCGGGGACCGCCCGGTGGAGACCAGCGACATCGTCATCCCCGGCGACCGCTTCCGCCTCGTCTACAGCCACCCCCTGCACCCCTGACCCCCGGGTCCGGGGAAACGATCAGCCCGGGGAAACGCTCACAAAGCCTTAAAACCCTCTTCAGTTGCAATATCCCCTCTGGCCGTACGCGTGGCCGACCCTCGGACGGAACGGATCGACCAACCGTGATCCGTTCGTCGGATGGATCGGCCACGAAGAGGGGCAGCGGATGCGTAGATGGCGTGCGGCCACAGTGATCGCGACGATCGGTGTCGCGATGGGGGCGCTGCCCGGGACGGCGGTCGCCGACGGGGACGGAGACAGGGACCGCGACAGGCACCACCGCCGCACCCTCGACCTGCAGGCCCACCGGGGCGGGCTGGGGCTGGTCGTGGAGAGCACCCTCGCCTCGTTCGCCAACGGGCTGGAGGTCGGGGTCGGCACGCTGGAACTCGACGTGCAGATCACCGAGGACGGCAGGGCGGTCGTGACCCACGACCGGCAGGTCAACGGCAGGAAGTGCCGGGACACCGCCCCCGCGTTCGACGGCGATCCCGAGTTCCCCTACGTCGGCAAGTTCGTCAACACGCTGACCCTGGCGCAGGTCAGGACCATGGACTGCGGCAGCCAGACGCTGGCGGAGTTCCCCGGCCAGCGACCGGCCCCCGGAGCCCGGATGCCCCTGCTGAGCGAGGTGTTCGACCTCGTCAAGCGCTATCGCGCGCACGACGTCATGCTCAACGTCGAGACCAAGGTCGAGGCGGGGGCGCCGGAGCAGACGGCCCCCAGGGAGCAGTTCGTCCAGGTCGTGGCGGCCGAGATCCGCAGGGCCGGGATGCGGCGCCAGGTCACCGTCCAGAGCTTCGACTGGGGCGCCCTGATGCGGATGCGCCAGGTCGACCGGAGGCTGCCTCTCGTGGCCCTGACCAACCGGGACTTCCTCCAGACCGGACAGCCCGGCGCGTCCCCCTGGCTCGGCGGGATCGACATCGACGACTTCGGCGGCGACCCGCTCAGGGCGATCAAGTCCTTCGGCGCGACCGCCTTCTCCCCCGTGCACGGCACCCCGCAGAACGGGAAGATCACCGACCCCGGGTACCAGCCCTACGTCACCAGGGAGATGGTCGACCAGGCGCACCGCCTCGGCATCAAGGTGATCCCGTGGACCGTCGACGACGAGCCGACGCTGAACAAACTCATCGACGACGGCGTCGACGGCATCATCACCGACTACCCCGACCGCCTGCGCAAGGTGATGTCCGACCGCGGGTTCAGGCTCCCCCGGCAGTACTTCCGCAGGTAGTCCCGACCGGGCTCTTGCGGGCAGTCCCGACCGGGGGCCACGCCGGTTTCGCGACCACACCGGCCTCGCCCCCGGCCTCTCGTCGTCCGGCCGGAATGTCGGCGCCACCTGGTAGAACCGACCTGGTTTCCCAAGCCGGAGGTGCCGATTGCGCGTCAAGGACATGCCCGCCAACGACCAGCCGCGCGAGCGCCTCCTGTCCGGCGGGGCGACCGCGCTGGCCGACCGGGAGCTGCTCGCCCTGCTGATCGGCTCCGGCAGCCGGGGCACCAACGCGATGGAGCTCGCCTCCCACCTGATCGCCCACTGCGGCGACCTGCACGGCCTGGCCCGTTCCGACGCCCACCGCCTGATGCGCGTGCCCGGCATCGGCCCCGCGAAGGCGGCCAGGGTCATCGCCGCCTTCCATCTCGTACGACAGGCGCAGGCCGAACCCGAGCGGCGCCGCGTCACCTGTTCCGGGGACCTGGCCGCCGTGGCGGCCCCGCTCCTGCACGGCCTCAGTCACGAGCGGGTGGTCGTGGTGGTGTGCGACCCGAGCGGCGCGGTGACCCGCAAGACGATCGTGAGCGAGGGCGGCAGCGACCACGCGCCCGCCCCGGTCCGCGAGATCATGAGCACCGTCCTCACCTCCGGCGGCTCCTCGTTCGGCCTCGCCCACAACCACCCGAGCGGCTCACTCGACCCCAGCCCCGCCGACCTGGAGGTCACCGCCCGCCTGCGCGACGCCGCCGAGACCGTCGGCCTTCGCTTCCTCGACCACCTCGTCGTCACCGACACCGCCTGGCGCCGCGTCCCTCCGTGACAAACGGAGAGGGCCCGGCAGGTGAGTGTGGGAAGGGACGCCTGCCGGGCCGCTGTCCGGCGGCCCCGCACCGGACCCTCCGACCGATGCGGGACCGCCGCCCGACCTCCCCGGACGACATGGCCTCCTTCGGGAAGATCGGGGGCTTTTCGCGGGCGCCGGTCCGGAGTCGTCCTCCTCCCGGCGCCCGATCGTCAGCGGGCGGCGCCCATCAGGAGCCGAAGCCACAACTCCTGCGTCCGCCTGGCGACCACCCAGGGCGACTCGTGCACGACCACTCCCTTTCTCGCCCGTTCCGTTCGCCGTACGAACATCAGCCCGCCCGCCTGACAGAGCTCGTAGAAGGTGGGAAGGCAGTCACAGGTGTGCTCCTTGATCCGCAACCGGTCGGCCCTCGGCCGCTCGGGCCTCCAGTCGATCGGCTCGTAACCCACCTGCAACGGCGCCACGTGGTGCCCGTGATGCCGCCCACCCGGCACCCCCGCCACCACGAGGACTTCCATCCCCCACGTGCTCACTCGATGACGATACGTCTAGTCGTATCTTCTCGTCAAAATCATTATCGGCTTTGGGGGCATTAGAGGTAGCGTTATGACCGTGTCCGTAGCTGTTCGTCTATATTCTGAGTGTGCTCGATCATGATGGAGACACCCACCTCTACCTCCAGATCGCAGAGATCATCCGTCAGCGGATCACGGAGGCCAACCTTCCGTCAGGGCATGCCGTTCCGAGCGAGACCGACATCAGGAGCGAGTTCGGTGTCGCACGAACAACCGCGAGACGGGCGGTGCAGACACTTCGGGATGAAGGACTCGTCTACACGGTTCAGGGCGAGGGCACGTTCGTAGGCCCGCCCGACGAAGGAGTCCGTCAACCCCGCAGAACACCCATGTACCAGCAGATCGCCGACGAGATCGCCGAGCGCATTCGCACCGGTTCCCTGCAACAGCGCCGCCCTATCCCGAGCGAGACAACGCTGATGCAGCAGTACGAGGTGGCGAGGGAGACCGCGCGTCGTGCGATGGGACTTCTCCGTGAGCAAGGATGGATCTACACCGTGCCCCAGCGCGGGAGTTATGTCTCTCCTGAGGAGAAATGGCCGCAGGAATAGCGAGGACGTTTACAGATTCATCCTGGTCAGCCCTATCGATACATCTAACGTATGGCTGTGCTCGACAGAGACGGACCGGTTCCCCTGTATCAGCAGGTGGCCGACATTTTGCAGCGTCACATTGATGAGGGCGATCTCATCCTCGGTGACCCCGTTCCCAGCGAGGTCGACCTCGAGACCGACTATGGCATCGCACGCACTACGGCCCGCCGGGTGACCCGAGAACTTCGTGATCGGGGCCTGGCGCACACCATCCAAGGCAAGGGCACTTTCGTAGGCCCTGTGGGGATTCCACTCCGACGACGGAAAACCCCCATCTACGAAGAGATTGCCAACGAAGTTGCCGACATGATCCAGCAAGGCAGGATCATGGTCAATCGTCGAATCCCCAGCGAGAAACTGCTCATACGCGAGTACGGCGTCGCCAAGGCCACCGTCCGGCATGCCGTCGCGTTCCTGCGTAGTCAAGGCTGGGTTTTCACAGTGCCCCATCGCGGCACCTACGTGTTGCCGCCGGAGAAATGGCCGACACATACCCAGCAGCGCGACTCTTCGGGTGAGTGAGGGTTACGGGGTACGGGCGGGAGCGGCGGGCTTCCAGGGCTCGGTTGGCGTGGGGTTCCGTGGAGGTCTCGCTGTGGATCACTTCCAGGAGGCGGTGGTCCATGGCGATGACGAAGGGCATCCGGCGGGTGAGGAGAACGGGCCCACCGTGACGACCACGGCGGGCGCCGGAGGGCGGGCCGGTGGTCGCCGGACCCGGCCGGGTGTCACTGGAGTTCGTAGACCAAGGATGTTTTCCCGGGGCCGTCGCCGTGCTGGGCGTGGACCCACAGGTGGGTGGTGCCGGGCGCCGGAGCGATGTCCACGATGCGGGCGGGCGGACCGCTTCGCGGCGGAAGAGCGGACCTCGCCCATTCGCCGTTGCGCAGGTTGAGCACGTAGGGCGTTCCGTTCGCGGGATTGGCGGCGATCCACACACCGCCGACGGAGTCGGTGCGCACAGCCGCCAGCCCTGTGTGGTGGCCCACATCGAGTCTCACCTGGTTCCACGCCGCGCCGTTCCAGTGGAGGACGACCGGGCGGGCGCCGTCGGCCCAGCCGGGGCCGACCGCCCACGCGTCGTTCCCCAGTCCCGCCGCCAGGCCGCTCAGCCGGCCGAGGAAGGGTCGTCCGTGGCAATCGCGCCGCGCGATAGCCGGAGTGCACGGTAGCGGGGTCACCCTCCATCGCTCACCGTTCCAGTGCAGCGTTCTGGGCCAGCCCCTGTCATCGACCACCCACACGTCGTCGGGGCGGGCCGCCGCCACCGCGACCAGGTCCGTCGCCTCCGGGGGTGTTTTCCTGCGCAGGGCCGTGCCGTCCCAATGAACCATGTCCGCGGGAGGCCCCTCGGGACCGCCTCCCTGCGTGAGCCACACGTCGTTCCGGCCGACGACGGCGAAGTCGCCGGTCCAGTCCAGATGACGAGGACGATGACGCGTCCAGCGGCCACCGGAGAACTGCCAGAGATGCTCGGCCGAACCACCCTGTTCGCCGGGCACGTGGTTGATCACCAACACCGCGTCGCCGGACGGCGAGGCGCTGACGTCGATGTATCCGGCCTTCTTCAGCTGCCCGGGCAGGCTGCCGGCGGGATTCCAGCCGGAGGTGTTCCAGTGCAGCAACGACGTGCCGGGGCGCCCTTCGGCGGTGACGAACAGCCACGCCTGGTTTCCCGCGAGGGGAACGACCCGGTGCGTGGCGCCGGCCGCCGCGGGTTCGGCCGCGTATCTCAGGTGCCAGCGGGAGGTCAGCTCACCGATCCGCCGCACGTCGGCCGGTCCGGCGTCCCTCAGGGCCCGGCCCGCCGTGTCTCCCGCCAGCAGGCCCGCGATCAACAGAGCGGAGAACGCTGCCCGCCATCCCGATTCATTGCCCATGACTCAGATCTTCGTGCGACACCCGGCTTCGCGGGGCCTCGACGCGGAAGATCACGAAGTGTCACCGGAGCATCAGGGGGTTTCCCGCGCTTCGGTCACGGGTGCGGGCGGGAGCGGAGGGCCTCCAGGGCCCGGTCGGCGTGGGATTCCATGGAGGTCTCGCTGTGGATCACTTCCAGGAGGCGTCGGTCCACGTCGATGACGAAGGTCATCCGGCGGGTGAGGAACGGGCCCACCGCGACCGTACGGCGGGCGCCGAGGCGCCGGGCGACGGTGCCGTCAGGGTCGGAAAGCAGGGGAAAACCCAGCTGGTTGGCCTGGGCGAACCTCGCCTGCCGGTCGACCCGGTCGCGGCTGATCCCGATCCTGGTCGCCCCCTCGGCCGCGAAGTCGGCCGCCAGGTCACGGAAGTGGCAGCTCTCGGCTGTGCATCCGGAGGTCATGGCCGCCGGATAGAAGAAGAGCACCACCGGCCCCTTGGCCAGGAACTCGCTGAGCCGTCTCCGCGTACCCGTCTCGTCGAGGAGCTCGAAGTCCTCGACCACATCTCCCACCGAGAGGCTCACGCCCACGAGTCATCTCCTTATGTCATCGGGGGATCTCCGCTCGCCCCGGCCGTCGTGATCGGCGAGTGGAAGTCGGAGTCCCAACCTCATTTCTAAGCGATTCACCGGCCGAGCGACAGGCCCACAGCCGACCCACCCTGGAATATCCGTTCCTGTCCTCCGGAAACCCCGCGAACCGCCGCTGAACCTCTCAGCCGCGGGCCCGGCCCGGCCGTCCCCGGCGTCCCAGGTGCGCGTACGGGTGTACGACGGCGAGCGCGAGAAGCGTGAAGACCGGAGCGGCCACACCGGCCCAGGGCGGCGCGAAGCGCAGGAGCAGGGACGCGCAGAGGGCACCGAGGACGAGGGCGACGACGATGGCGGTGCGACGCCGGTTGTCGGTGGACCAGCCCGGCCCGGAGGTCTCGAACAGGGCGGTGAGGGTGCCCGTGACGAACGTGGCCGTGATGCCCGCGAGGTCGACCCGGCGGGCCGCCGCGGCCTGCATGCCCATGGCGCAGGATCCCGCTCCGATCAGCGCGAGGATCACGACGGGGCCGGGCGCGCCCCCGCTGATCGCCCAGCCGGCGAGGAAGGCGATCTGGAGGGCCAGGCCGGCCCACAGGAGCCTGACGGCGGCCGGCGACCACAACGCGTTTCCTCCGTGACGCCCCGGCATGGTGAAGCCGATGAGCAGCCCCGCGCAGAACCCCGCGCAGGCCAGCCCGGAACGCAGCGCGTGGAGCACCCAGTCCTCGCGGCCGGCGAGGGCGAAGAGGATGAGGTTGCCGGTCATGTTCGCGGTGAAGACCCCGCCGAGCCCGAGGAAGGCGATCGCGTCCATCGCCCCGGCCGCCAGCGTCAGCAGCACGAGAGCGACATGGCTTCGCCGCTGGACGGACCTCGTCTCGGGCGCTCGTACGGGAACGGGCTTCTCACCGGAAGCGGGCGCGGGAGGTGGGCCGACGGGCACCGAGGGGTCTTCGCCCTCAGGGCGAGTCATGGGGCTGATCGGCCATCTGCCGTCCTCCGGGGTCATGCGACTGCACGCATGGTGCATTTTCCCAGCTCGGAGCGGTTTCACCCGGCTTCTCACCTTCGGAAGCAGCCGGCACGACGCTTCTTCCCGAGTTGACCCCACACTCATGAGGGATCGTCCTATCCTGGCCGCATGCCGTACATCGAGGATCGGATCGACACCGTCGAAGCCGATATCACCGAGATCAAGAATCGTCTCGGCAGGTTGGAACGTTCGACGGGCAACATTGAGAAGAACTCCGCCGTCACACGGGACAACGTCGCCAAGCTCGAAGCCGGGCAGATCGAGATCCGCGACCTGCTCGCCCGTGTCGTCGCGCGGCTGGAGAACGTGGCCTCGTAATCCGTACGAGATCCGGACGGCAATGAGCCCCGGCCCGGGGAAGGCCGGGGCTTTCGTGTGCCGCCGGCCAGGCGTTCAGAACACCGGAATTATGTCCTCGGGGTCGAGGAAGTCGACCTGGACGCCGTCGATGTCGAGTTCGGGGATGGCGGGGAACTCGATGCCCCAGCGTTCGACGATGACGCGGATCCTGGCCATCGCCACGCGCCAGTTGTCGGCCTGTTCCTCGTACGAGAGCACGCCGAGGCCCGCGTCGCGGGCGTGGTCCATCAGGACGCGGTGGTTGTGCAGGAAGTACGGGGGGAGCTCCCAGAAGCCGCCGGGCGGCTCCCAGAGGATCATCGAGAGGAAGACGAAGCCCGCGCGCAGCTGGCGGGTGATCAGGGAGCGGGTGTCGTCGGTGAGGCCCGGCCACTCGTTCTCCAGGATGGTCATGCAGATCTGCAGGTGGCGCGACTCGTCGCGGCCGATGCGGTGGAACATGTCGCCGAAGACGGGGTGCCTGGTCCCGGTGGCCATGCCCCGGAACAGGGTGGACGCGGCCATCTCCCCCATCATGAAGCTGGTGAACAGCACCGGCAGGCTGTACCTGCCGACGGCGCCGCTGTAGCCCGTCCAGTAGCGGCCACCGTTGTGGTAGAGCCAGCCGATGTTGTTGTGGGCGGCCTTCTCCAGGTCGGTGGTGGGGGTCCAGTCGAGCGGCCCGCCCGGCCAGAGTTTGGCGATCGTGCGCTGGCAGCACTCCTCGTGGTTCATCTCGTCACGGGTGATCGAGAAGAAGCACTTCCTGACCGGGTCCTCCTCGTGCTTCTCGAACGCCTGGATGGTGGCGCGGGCGAAGACGGCCGGGCCCGAGGCGTCGAAGTTGGCGAGGACCGAGAACCAGTACATGATCCCGAGGCGCTGCTCGTGGGTGAAGTCGCTCGGCCGGAGATCGTCCCAGGGCAGGTCGGCCGGGTTCCAGACCACGCGCTTGGACTTCTCGTAGATGGCGGCGAGCTTCTCGGTCTCGACCCGCCACTCCATCGGGTAGATGTTCGGCTGGGGGATCTCGGGAGCGGGCCAGAAACCGCCCTCGGGAATCGTCAGGTCCGCCATGGTCACACCCCCTGTGACAGCTTCGCTTCACATTTTGCGCCTGTATGTCACGTCTTTCAAGGACGCTTCGGGATCCGGCCCGGCGCGCCACGCTCCGGGATCCGGCACAGAACACCCCCGCCCCGGGAATCCGGCCCGGCTTGACCCGGCCCGGTCCCGAAGGTGTTCAGGAGCGGGCCCGCTGTGTGAGAGCGACGCACGCGAGGACCGCCAGCGCCGCCGCGATCGTGACCGCGCCGAAGAGCTCGCCGAGCAGCAGCCAGGCCCACAGCAGCGTCAGCAGCGGCTGGGCGAGCTGGGTCTGCCCGGCGCGGGCGATGCCGCCCATGGCCAGGCCCGCGTACCAGGGGATGAAGCCGAGGAACATCGAGACCAGGCCGACGTACGCGAATCCGGCCAGTGAGGTGGCGGTGGGCCGCGGGTCGGTGGTGAGCGCGAGCGCGACGGTGATCGGCACGGTCAGCGGGGCGGCGAGGACGAGGGTGTGGGAGATCACCCGCCAGCCGGAGGTCTCGCGGGCGAGGCGCCCGCCCTCGGTGTAGCCGACGGCGGCCGACAGCAGCGCGCCGACGAGCAGCAGGTCGGCCCCGGTGACGTGGCCGCCGCCCATGCTGAGGGTGAAGGCGGTGATCGACACGGCCCCGAGGCCGCAGGAGACCCAGAACAGCGCCCTGGGCCACTCCCCCGCCCGCAGCACCGCGCAGGCGGCGGTGGCCGCGGGCAGCAGCCCGATCACCACGGCGGCGTGCGAGGTGGAGGCCCCGGCGTAAAGCGCCAGGCCGCTAAAGAGGGGGAACCCGAACACCACGCCCGCCACGATGACGCCGTACGACCGCAGCCGGGACCTGGGCGGCAGCAGCGGCACCCTGGCCACGAGCAGGAACGCGGCGGCCGCGACGGCCGCGACGGCGGCCCGGCCGACCGCGACCAGGTAGGGGTCGAAGCCCTCCATCGCGAAGACCGTCGCCGGGAACGACCCCGAGAACGCCAGCACGCCGAGCCCGGCCAGCAGGGTCCCCCGCCAGGCCCTGCCCGGCGCCTCGGGCGGCACCGCGCCGGACGGCCGCCGGTCGTGGCGCGCCTCTCTGGGAGACACCACCTGCACCGGCGAGGCCGTACCCGCCGCTATCCGATTTGGTACGATAGCGCTACTCTTTTCACTCATGAATGACGATAGCAGTATCGTCCGGCTCGCCGCCACGCTCCGTGATGAGGTGTCGCGGCTCCGTCCGGGCGACCGGCTGCCGTCGAGCCGGGAGCTGGTCCGGCTGCACAACGTGAGCCCGGTGACCGTGTCGCGCGCCATCGGCAGGCTCGCCGCCGAGGGGCGGGTGATCACCAGGCCCGGCAGCGGTGCCTACGTGGCCCCGGCGATCACGCGGGGCGGCGAGAGCGCCGACATGTCGTGGCAGACGGTCGCGCTCGGCGACAGGGTGGTGGACGACAGCGAGGTGAGCGGCCTGCTCACCGCCCCGCCCGAGGGGGTCATCCCGCTCACGGGCGGCTACCTCAACCCGGTCCTGCGGCCCTCCAGGGCCCTGTCGGCCGCCGCCTCCCGGGCGCTGCGCCGTCCCGACGTCTGGGCGATGCCGCCGCTGGCCGGTGTCCCCGAGCTGCGAAGGTGGTTCGCCCAGGAGCTGGGCGGCGACGTCACCCCGTCGGACGTGCTGATCGTCAGCGGCGGGCAGTCGGCGCTCGTCCACGCCTTCCGGGCCCTCGCCGCCCCCGGCACCCCCGTACTCGTCGAGACCCCCACCTACCCGGGCGCGCTCGCGGCGGCGCGGGCCGCCGGGCTCCGCGCGACGGCCGTGCCCGTCGACCGCGACGGGGTGCGGCCCGAGCTGCTCGCGGAGGCGTTCGCCGTGACCGGCGCGCGGGTCTTCCTCTGCCAGCCGACCCTGCACAACCCCACCGGCGCGACCCTGTCCCCGGAACGGCGCGAGCAGGTGCTGGCGATCGCCCGCGCGGCCGGGGCTTTCGTGATCGAGGACGACTACGCCCGCTACTTCGCCACCGCCCCCGTACCGCCGCCGCTGGTCGCGCTGGACGCCCACGGCACGGTCGTGCACATCAACTCGCTGACCAAGGTCCTGTCGCCGAGCCTGCGGGTCGCCGGGGTCGTCGCCCGGGGCCCCGCCGCGCGGCGCCTCCGGGCGAGTCAGCTCGTGGAGTCATTCTTCGTGGCCAGGCCGCTCCAGGAGACGGCGCTGGAGTTCGTCGGCTCGCCCGCCTGGCGGCGCCACCTGGCCACCCTGGGCACCGAGCTGGCCCTGCGCAGGGACACCCTCGCCGCCGCCCTCACCGCCCGGATGCCCGGCGCCGGGATCCATCTCGTCCCTCGCGGCGGCCTGCACCTGTGGGTACGGCTTCCCGAGGACCGGGACGAGGAGGCCGTGGTGGAGGCGGCGGGGAGGGCGGGCGCGCTGGTGAGTCCCGGACGGATCTACTACCCCGCCGAGCCGCCGGGCCCGCGCGTCAGGGTGACCCACTCGGCGGCCGTCCACACGGCCGAGCTGGTCGAGGGCGTCCGCAGGCTGGCGACGGCCCTGGACTCCCTCTGACCGTGCCTGACCTACTCCCCGGCGTCACCCTGCCACCGCGCCCGGCCCCGCTCTCCCCGCGCGAACCGGCTACGGCCCTGAACAGCCTCTAATCACGCCTGACCTGCCCTTCGGCGTCACCCTGCCACCGCGCCCGGCCCCGCTCTCCCCGCGCGAACCGGCTACGGCCCTGAACAGCCTCTGACCACGCCTGACCTGCCCTTCGGCGTCACCCTGACGCCGCGCCCAGCCCCGCTCTCCCGCGCGACCCGGTGACGGCCCTGGACAGTCCCTGGCCGCCTGACCGCCCTCGCGGGGGTTCGGGGGCGCCCCCTGCTCCCGAACCCCCGCGAGAGTGGTCAGGCGGCCGCGAAGACCTCGTGGTGGGTGACCGTGAGCTCGCGCTCGACCAGGAAGCGGTCGTCCTCGTCGTAGAAGACGGCGCGTGACGGATCGTCCCCGGCGAAGGCGGTGATCGCCTCCCACGACTCCCAGAGCGAGGTCAGCAGGAACTCGGCCCGCTCCCCCACGTCCCGGCGGGTGAAGCACACCCCCCGGTTGCCCTCGGTCGAGGTGTAGCCGACGTATCCCGTGGCCAGCAGGTATCTCTCATAATCGGCGGCGTCCTCGACGCGGGTCCACCCTCTCCACACCCTCATGATCATGGTCTCTCCTCCGATACGACCGATACGACCGGTCCGGCCGGTCCGGCGCGCGCCTGCCGGTCTCCCTGAACGCGAGATAGGCCAGGTACCACATGACAACCTCCTTGAAACACCATCTATGACCTTATGGCGGTGTCGAAAGGAGCACAACCCCCTAATGGCGTACAGTGGTTGCGAAGAGGGAGGAGGTGAGCGACGACATGGGCAATCCCTCCGAGCTGGTGATCGACTTCGTGAACACGTACGACGTCGAGGAGGAGACCGACGCGATCCCCTCCCCGGCCGCGCTGACCGCCTGGCTGGGCGGGCGGGAGCTGATCGGCCCCGAGGACACGGCCGACGAGCGGGACCTGGCGACGGCCGCCGATCTCCGCGAGGCCCTGCGCGAGGCCCTGCGCCACAACCACGACCGCCCCGGCGGTGGTGATCACGGCCCCGGGCTGTCGCGGCCCTTCGGCGCCCTCCCGCTGCGCGTCGCGCTGACCTCCGGGGGGCCGGTGCTCGAACCGGTCGCGACGGGGGTGCCCGGCGGCCTGGCCGGGATCGTCGCCGCCGTGATGAACGCCCACGCCGACGGGATGTGGCCGCGCCTGAAGGTCTGCACCGAGAGCAGCTGCCAGTGGGCGTTCGTCGACTCGTCCAAGAATCGTTCACGCTCGTGGTGTTCCATGAGGGTCTGCGGCAACCGCACGAAGACAAGGGCATATCGGGCCCGACGGCAGACGGAGCCGGGTTCACGTCATCTCTGAGTCGGATTCCCCGATACGGTGTAAGAGCCTGCCTCACGGATCCACCCGCCTGATGCCCGCTCGCGTGGCACGAGATCCACGAGACAGCGCGTTTCGAGGCGACGGCAGACGGCAGAGAAGGAGCGGGCCGAGATGGCAGACGTAGGCGTGCGGGCGGCTCGGCACGAGGATGTCGCCGCGGTGACGGGCACCCAGATCCGCGCGTGGAAGTACGGCTACCGGGATTTCCTTCCCGAAGGACCGCTGGAGCAGATGACCGGCCCCGCGGCCGAGAACATGTGGCGCCAGCAGTGGGACGACGCGATCACCTCGCCGCCCAGCCGCCGGCACCGCGTGCTGGTCGCCGTGGAGCAGGTCGTCCTCGACACCGACGCCTTCCCGGCGCTCGGCCCCGGCGGCATCGAGGCGATGGCCGCGCTGCAGGGCGCGGAGAAGGTCGCCGGCCTGGCCTCACACGCCCCGGCGGAGGACCCCGACCTCGACCCGACCATGGCCGGGGAGATGCTCACGTTCCTGATCGACCCCGACCACGTCCGGCGCGGACACGGCAGCCGGCTGCTGAACGCCACGGTCGACTACCTCCGTGACGACGGCTACCACACCATCGTGACCTGGGTCTTCGCCGACAACTACGCGGTGCTGGGCTTCCTGGAGTCCGCCGGGTGGGGCGCCGACGGGGCCGAGCGGGTCATCGACATGGGCCGTACGGTGCGGATGATCCGCCTGGCGACCGACATCAGCTAGAGCCGGAGAGGAACCTCGCACGCCCATGGCCACCCCGAGCCAGTGGATCGCCGGAGCACGTCCGCGCACCCTTCCCGCCGCCGTCGTCCCCGTCGCCGTCGGCACCGGAGTCGCGATCGGGTACGCCGGAGGGGTGTGGTGGCGGGCCCTGCTGGCCCTGTTCGTGGCCCTCACCCTCCAGGTGGGCGTCAACTACGCCAACGACTACAGCGACGGGGTGCGCGGCACCGACGAGGACCGGGTCGGCCCGATGCGCCTGGTCGGCTCGCGCGCCGCCTCACCTCGCCAGGTCCTCACCGCGGCCCTCGCCTGCTTCCTCGCCGCCGCGGTGGCCGGGCTCGTGCTCGTCGTGGTCACCGGGGCCTGGTGGCTGCTGCTGGTCGGCGCGCTCGCGATCGCCGCGGCCTGGTTCTACACCGGCGGCTCCAGCCCGTACGGCTACCGGGCGCTCGGCGAGGTCTCGGTCTTCGTGTTCTTCGGCCTGGTGGCGGTGGCGGGGACCACGTACGTCCAGCTCGAACACCTGCCCTGGCTCGCGGTGGCGGCGGCCGTCCCGGCGGGCCTGCTGGCCTGCGCGATGCTCGTGGTCAACAACCTGCGCGACATCGTGACCGACGGGCCCGCGGGCAAGCGCACCATGGCCGTGGTGCTCGGCGACAGCCGCACCCGCGTCCTCTACACCCTCTGCCTGGTCCTGCCCCTGGTGATCGCGCCCGCGCTGGTGCCCTGGCAGCCGTTCGCGGCGCTGGCACTGCTCGCCGCCCCGCTCGCGATCGCCCCGGTGAAGGCCGTACGGGCGGGCGCGACCGGCCCCGCGCTCATCGCCACGCTCCAGCAGACGGGCCGCTTCCAGCTCGTGTACGGCCTGCTGCTCACCATCGGCCTCGCCCTCTGACCTTCGCCTCCTCGGCCCCGGCAAGACCCCGCCTGAACCCCGCCTCACCGAACCCCGGCCGCTCTCCGGCCCTCCTGGGGCACGGCCCTGCGGTCCGCGGCATCGGCCCCTTCACAGAACGCGGCGCATCACGACGCGGGGGGCGACCTCGATGCCCAGCTCGCGCTCGTGGCGCACCAGGGCGGCCATCTCCGGCCCCCACTCGGCGGGGTCGAGCACGGAGAAGCCGCGCCGGGCGTACCAGGGCGCGTTCCAGGACACGTCGCGGTAGGTCGTCAGTGTCACGGCGGCGAAACCGGCCGAGGCCGCGTGCTCGCAGACGGCCTCCAGCAGGCTCCCACCGACTCCCCTGCGCCCGTGGTCGGGGTGGACGGCGAGCTGGTCGAGGTGGACCTCCCCGTCAACCAGGCCGAACAGGGCGAACCCGACCGGCGGGTCGCCCGCGACGAGCACCCGGGAGGGGTCGTCGGCCTCCTCGATCATCGTGGTCCCCGGCGGGAAGGTGATCCCGACCTGGGCGAAGACCCCGTCGGCCGCGAGCTCCACCGCCACCAGCCCGGCCAGCTCCTCCGGCCGCGCCCGGCGGACCTCAGTCGAAGTCGAAGATGGAGTGCTTGTCATAGAACTGGAGGATATAGCGGCACCGCTCGCAGATCATCAGGGTTAACCGGTGCGAGGTGATGCCCCAGCGGCTGTCGAGCCTGCCCTGCTCCTGCTGGAACGCGGTGCCGTGACAGAGCGGGCAGGCGAGCTCGGGAGGTGTCATGGCCGTACAACGAGCGGCGCCGGGCCCGGGGTTCCGGAGCCCGGCAGGACCGGCGGGACCGGGTTGGAACCGACAGGACCAGCGGGACCGGTGGGATCACGCGCCGGCTGTCGCGGAGCAGGAGGTTGCCGACAGCCTCGACTCCCAGATATGCATGCATTTCGCATAGACTTCTGACATGGAGTCAGCACTGGAAGCAGCCGTCAACGAGTGGCACGCGAGCGTGAACGCCGGCGACCTGGAGCGGTCGGCGAGGGCGGTCGGTGATCCGGTCGTCGTCCTGGGGCCGAAGGGCGCCGGTCCGATCACCCCGGAGCAGTTCGCGCAGTGGGTGGAACGCTCGGGGATCACGCTGATCCCGCGGTCGTGGCATCCGGTCGGTGAGCGCCTCATGGTCGTGGAGGAGGACGCCACCTGGCCCGAGAACCAGACCCCGACCCGGGTTGCGACGGTGTTCCGGGTAACCGGAGAGAAGGTCACCGCCGCTCTCCGGCTGCCCGATGTGAAGTCGGCGCTGGAGCTGGCCTACATCTGCCGCGAGATGGCGGCCACCGAATGAGCGGCTCAGGGCCGGGACAGGTCCTGTTCGCGTTCGTCCGGCACTGGTCGCGCAGGTCCTCGGACGGCGATCACGAGGTTGCCGAGCAGGGCCGGCTCGTGCTCGTCGCCGAGGCCGTCCACTCCCTGACCCAGCGGGGGATCACCGCAACGGTCAATGCCGTCGCCCACGAGATCGGCATCGATCAGAGCGGAGCGTCGCGACTGGTCAAAAGCGCGGCCGAGGCCGGTTACCTGGCCATGCGGGCATCGGAAACAGACGGTCGCCGGCGCGCGGCGACGGTCACCCCGTCCGGCCACACCCTGCTGGAACAGGCTCACAACTGGCAGGAGCAGGTCTTCGACCGGCTGACAGAAGGCTGGAGCGAGCAGCGGCGCCGCGACTTTCAGCGGGCGATGACGGACCTGATCGACCGATCCCACGAGGTGGACACCCGACCCATGCCAACGCCCCGCTGAGTGCGGTACGGAACGACTACCACCGACCTCGCGGCTTCACCGAGGTGCCACCGGCGTCCAGCCCTCCCACGCCTAGAGGTCGAGAAGGTGCTCCAGGCCGACGGTGAGGCCGGGGAGCTCGCGGACCCGGCGCACGCCCAGGAGCACGCCCGGGGTGAACGACGAGCGGTTCATGGTGTCGTGGCGGATGGTGAGGATCTCGCCGTCGCCGCCCAGGATGACCTCCTGGTGGGCGATGAGCCCGGCCAGCCGTACCGCGTGCACGCGGACCCCGTCGACGTCGGCGCCGCGCGCCCCGTCGAGCTCCGTGCTGGTGGCGTCGGGCATCGGCGCCGACCCCGCCTTGCGCCGCGCCTCGGCGACCAGCTCGGCCGTACGGCGGGCGGTGCCCGAGGGCGCGTCGGCCTTGTTGGGGTGGTGCAGCTCGACGATCTCGGCGGACTCGAAGTAGCGGGCCGCCTGCTGGGCGAAGTGCATCATGAGCACGGCCGCGATGCCGAAGTTGGGGGCGATCAGCGCGTTGACGCCGGGGTTGGCGTCCAGCCAGCCCCGCACGGTCGCCAGCCGGGCGGCGTCGAAGCCGGTGGTGCCGACCACCGGGTGGATGCCGTGGGAGACGCACCATTCGAGATTGTCCATGACGACGTCGGGGTGGGTGAAGTCGACCACCACCTCGGCGCCTTCCAGCCCCTCGATCGGGTCGCCCTGGTCGACGGCCGCGACCAGCTCCAGATCGTCCGCCGCCTCGACGGCCTTGCACACTTCGACACCGACGCGCCCTCGGGCGCCGAGAACTCCAACCCTGATCACGGGCCCAAGGCTATACCGAAGGGCCCCGGTGCAGCGGACGGCCCCGCGCGGGAACGCTGGGGCCGCTCGTACGTGGAGCCTGGAAGGACGGTGACGAGACGCCGGGGCCGCTCGTACGCGGAACGGGGAAGGACGGTGACGAAACGACGGACGGCCCCGGCGCGGAAACGCCGGGGCCGTCCATGCGTGGAACGGGGAAGGACCGTCAGCCGGTGACGACCGCGCTGAAGTCCCGGTCCTCCTTGTAGGGGCCGATGACCGCGAGGGACATCGGGCGGGTGAGGACGTCCTGGGCCACCTCGGCGATCTGCTCCGGGGTCACCGCGTCGATCCTGGCGAGCAGGTCGTCGACCGAGAGCAGCTCGTCGAAGACGAGGTCGCCCTTGCCGATCCTGGACATCCGGGAACCGGTGTCCTCCAGGCCGAGCACGAGGCCGCCGCGCATCTGGCCCTTGCCGCGGACGATCTCCTCCTCGGTGATGCCTTCGGCGACCACGCGGAGCACCTCCTCGCGGCAGATCTTCAGCACGTCGTCGATCTTCGACGGCAGGCAGCCGACGTAGATGCCGAACTGGCCGGTGTCGGCGAGGGCGGAGGTGTAGGAGTAGGCGGAGTAGGCGAGACCCCTCTTCTCCCTGATCTCCTGGAAGAGCCGTGAGGACATGCCGCCGCCCAGCGCCGCGTTGAGCACGCCGAGCGCGAAGCGGCGCTCGTCGGTGCGGGTGAGCGCGGTCGTGCCGAGGACCAGGTTGGCCTGCTCGGTCGGCCGGTGCACCACCCGCGTGCCGGAGCGGAGCTCGACGCCGGGCCCCGACACGCGCGGGGGCACCGGCGAGGCGTCGCCGCCCAGGGCCCCGGCCCGCTCGTAGGCCGCGGCGACCAGGGCCACCACCCGCTCGTGGTCGACGTTGCCCGCCACCGACACCACGGTGTGGGTGGGCAGGTAGTAACGCCGGTAGTACTCGGCGATCCGGTCGCGGCTGACCGCGGTGATCGAGTCGACCGTGCCGAGGATCGGCCTGCCGACCGGCGTGTCACCGTACAGCTCGGCGGAGAACTGCTCGTGCACCACGTCCGAGGGATCGTCGTCGTGCATGGCGATCTCCTCCAGGATCACGCCACGCTCGGCCTCGACGTCCTCCTCGCTGATGATCGAGGAGGTCACCACGTCGGCGAGCACGTCGATCGCCACCCGCAGGTCCTCGTCGAGGACCCGCGCGTAGTAGCAGGTGTACTCCTTGGCGGTGAACGCGTTGATCTCGCCGCCGATGCCCTCGATGGCCGCGGAGATCTCCAGGGCGTCCCGCGTGGGCGTGCCCTTGAACAGCAGGTGCTCGAGGAAGTGGGAGGAGCCCATGTGCTGGGGGGACTCGTCTCGCGATCCGATGCCGACCCACATGCCGACCGCGACGGAACGCACGGTCGGCATGGACTCGGTCACCACCCGGAGCCCACCGGGAAGGACGGTGCGCTTCACGACCCCGGCGCCGTCCTTGCCGGGGTGCAGAGTGGTGGTGATCACGAGTTGCGGTCTTCCCCTCCGCCGCCACCGCGGTTGCCGCCACCGCCGTTGCTGCTGCGGGTGCGGGTGCGGCGGGGCCGCTCCTCGCGGGGCCTGTCGTCGGCGGCGGACACCTCGGCGGCCGGGGCGGCCGGCGCCTCGGTGTCGCCGGACTCGGCCTTGGCCGCGGCCTCCTTCTCGATGACCTCGACGGGCACCAGGGAGAGCTTGCCGCGCGAGTCGATCTCGGCGATCTCCACCTGGACCTTCTCGCCGACGTTCATGACGTCCTCGACGTTCTCGATGCGCTTGCCGCCGTGCAGCTTGCGGATCTGGGAGACGTGCAGGAGGCCGTCCTTGCCCGGCATGAGGGAGATGAAGGCGCCGAAGGCCGCGATCTTGACGACCGTGCCCAGGTAGCGCTCGCCGACCTCCGGCATGTGCGGGTTCGCGATGGCGTTGATCGCCGACCGGGCCGCCTCGGCGGACGGGCCGTCGGTGGCGCCGATGTAGATGGTTCCGTCGTCTTCCAGGGTGATCTCGGCGCCGGTGTCGTCCTGGATCTGGTTGATCATCTTGCCCTTCGGGCCGATGACCTCTCCGATCTTGTCCACCGGGATCTTGATCGTGATGATGCGCGGGGCCGTCGCGTTCATCTCCGCCGGGGAGTCGATCGCCTCCTGCATCACGTCGATGATCGCGAGACGGGCGCCCTTCGCCTGCTTCAGCGCGGCGGCCAGCACGGAGGCCGGGATGCCGTCCAGCTTGGTGTCGAGCTGGAGGGCGGTGATGACGTCCTTGGTGCCGGCGACCTTGAAGTCCATGTCGCCCATGGCGTCCTCGGCACCGAGGATGTCGGTCAGCGTGACGTACTGGTCGCCCTCGTTGATGAGGCCCATCGCGATGCCCGCGACGATGCCCTTCAGCGGGACGCCCGCGTCGAGCAGCGCCATCGTCGAGGCGCAGACCGAGCCCATCGAGGTCGAGCCGTTGGAGCTCAGCGCCTCGGAGACCTGGCGGATCGCGTACGGGAACTCCTCGCGCAGCGGCAGCACCGGCAGGAGCGCCCGCTCGGCGAGCGCGCCGTGACCGATCTCGCGCCGCTTGGGCGAGCCCACCCGGCCGGTCTCACCGGTGGAGTAAGGAGGGAAGTTGTAGTTGTGCATGTAGCGCTTGGTGCGCTCGGGGTTGAGCGTGTCGATCATCTGCTCCATGCGGAGCATGTTGAGCGTGGTGATGCCCAGGATCTGGGTCTCGCCGCGCTCGAACAGGGCCGAGCCGTGCACGCGGGGCACGATGTGGACCTCGGCGCTGAGCTGCCGGATGTCCTTGACGCCGCGGCCGTCGATGCGGACGCCCTCGGCGATGACACGCTCGCGCATGAGCTTCTTGGTCAGCGACCTGAACGCGGCGCCGATCTCCTTCTCGCGGCCCTCGAAGTCGGGGCCGACCTTCTCCAGCACCAGGGCCTTGACCCGGTCGAGCTCGGTCTCGCGCTCCTGCTTGCCGGCGATGGTCAGCGCGGCGGCGAGCTCGCTCCGCACCGAGCCGGTCACGGCCTCCAGGACGTCGTCCTGGTAGTCGAGGAACAGGGGGTACTCGGCGGTCTCCTTGGCGGCGACCTTCGCGACCTTGGACTGCGCCTCGCACAGCACCTTGATGAACGGCTTGGCGGCCTCGAGGCCCTGAGCCACGGTCTCCTCGGTCGGCGCCACGGCACCCTCGGCGACCAGCTTGAGCGTGTCGCGGGTGGACTCGGCCTCGACCATCATGATCGCGACGTCGCCGTCGGCCAGGACGCGGCCCGCGACCACCATGTCGAAGGTGGCGCTGGCCAGCTCGGTGTTGGTCGGGAAGGCGATCCACTGGCCCTCGATCAGCGCGACGCGGACGCCGCCGATCGGGCCGGAGAACGGCAGCCCGGCGAGCTGGGTGGAGAGGGACGCGGCGTTGATCGCCACGACGTCGTACAGGTGCTCGGGGTGGAGCGCCATGACGGTGGCGACGACCTGGATCTCGTTGCGCAGGCCCTTGACGAACGAGGGGCGCAGCGGCCGGTCGATCAGGCGGCAGGTGAGGATGGCGTCCTCGGAGGGACGGCCCTCACGCCGGAAGAACGAGCCGGGGATGCGGCCCGCGGCGTACATCCGCTCCTCGACGTCCACCGTGAGGGGGAAGAAGTCGAGGTTCTCCTTGGGATTCTTGGACGCGGTGGTCGCGGAGAGGACCATCGTGTCGTCGTCGAGATAGACGACGGCGGAACCCGCCGCCTGACGCGCGAGCCGGCCGGTCTCGAACCGGATGGTACGCGTGCCGAATGAGCCGTTGTCGATAACGGCTTCGCTGCTGTGGACACCCTCCACGGGGGACCTCCTTGTGGGTCGGTCGCCCGCGTCCGGCCAGACGCACGTGTCGCGCCTGGTTCGTCGTGTTGCCGGCTCCCCGTAGGTGCAGCGCCGGTCTTCGATCGAAGCGCCCGGTTCCGTATGGCTTGTGCCAAGATGACCGGGGGCCACTACCGAGGACCGGCCCTCCGACGCCGTGGGGCGCGCTTGCTTGCGGACGCGGGGCACTGTCTCGGCTATTCAGTTTGCTCACCGGAGCGGCGTCTTCGTGGCGCGACGCGCCGACACCACCCCGTATGAGAGATGAGGGAGCGGCGCGAACGCCACTCCCTCATGACACTAGCGGCGCAGGCCGAGGCGCTCGATGAGCGAGCGGTAGCGCGCGATGTCCTTGCTCTGCAGGTACTTCAGCAGCCGGCGGCGGCGGCCGACGAGCAGCAGCAGGCCACGGCGGCTGTGGTGGTCGTGCTTGTGCACCTTCAGGTGCTCGGTGAGCTCGCTGATGCGCTTGCTGAGGAGCGCGATCTGCACCTCGGGGGAACCGGTGTCGGTCTCACCCTTGGCGTAGTCACCGATGATCTGCTTCTTTGCTGCGGTGTCGAGCGACACTTTTCTCCTTGAACCTCTGCGGGCACGCGCAATTCCGGCTCCCCGAACGACCGTGCGTGCCTACAGTCGCCGTGGCGAGATCAGCACCGGCACCATTGGACACCGGTTACAGAGCTGACATGCCAGGTTACCACCGGCTCCAACGCCCCCGCACATCCTACGAGAGCCCGGCGCGCCCCCGTCCGGAAACCCCTACGAGAGCGGGAAAACAGGGCCGGAAGGGCCGCGGTGCGCGAGACCCGTGTGACACGAGGGCCGGGCGGGATCGGGCGGGATTGCGCGGGATCGGGCGGGGAAGGTCAGCCGGTCAGGCGGCGCACCTCGTCCACGTCGGCGTGGATCTGCGCGACGAGCGCCTCGATCGAGTCGAACCTGGTGTTGCCGCGCAGCCTCGGCCCGAAGTCCACGGCCACGTGCGCGCCGTAGAGGTCGAGGTCGTCGCGGTCGAGCGCGTACGCCTCGACCGTGCGGGGCACGTCCTCGAAGGTCGGGTTGGTGCCCACCGAGATCGCCGCGGGCCAGCGCTCGCCGCCGTAGACGGCGGGCAGGTTGCCGGTCGGGACCCCCTGCAGCCAGCCGGCGTAGACGCCGTCGGCGGGGATGGCGGTGAACTCCGGCGACTCCAGGTTCGCCGTCGGGAAACCGAGCTGCCGGCCGCGCTGGTAGCCGCGGACGACCACGCCCTCGACCCGGTGCGGGCGGCCGAGCGTCTGGGTGACCGCCTCCATGTCCCCGGCGGCGATCTGCTCGCGGATCAGGGTGGAGGAGATCGTCTCCCCGTCGCTGACCAGCGGGACGGCCTCGGCCACGAAGTCGTACTTCTCCCCGAGGGTGCGCAGCGTCTCCACGTCGCCGGAGGCCTTGTGCCCGAAGCGGAAGTTCTCCCCCACCACGACCCCGGCGGCGTGCAGCCGGTCGACGAGCACGGTCTGCACGAACTCATCCGGGCTCATCCGGGAGAACTCCAGCGTGAACGGCAAAACGCACACCGCGTCGACGCCCAGCCCCGCGAGGAGCTCGGTGCGGTGCCTGGCCGTCGTGAGCCTCGGCGGGTGCGTGCCGGGCCGCACGACCTCCTCCGGATGCGGGTCGAAGGTCACCACCACCGAGGAAACCCCGAGACGCGCGGCCATCGCGACGGCACGGGCCACCATCTGCCGGTGCCCGCGGTGAACGCCGTCGAAGACGCCGATCGTGACGACGGACCTGCCCCAGTCTTCGGGCACGTCGTCCAATCCGTGCCAGCCTCGCACCGCAGCCTCTTCCCTCGTAGCGGATGAACCCCTAAAGCCTGCCATGCTCCCGGCCCTTCTCCCCAATCGGGGAGCCCCTTGACTTCGACGGGCCCCCGACCTCGAAAGGGTCCCGTCAGGACACCGGAGGAGCCCCGAAGGCCCTCACGGGACCTCCGGACGACCTCGCCGGGGCCTCGGCCGCCCCGGCGGAGGGAGCCGGGCGCGGGTACGGGCGGGCCGGGCGCACGAGGGCGGGCGGTCCCGTCAGGGGACTCAGAGGACTCAGAGGACTCAGGGGATTCAGGGAACTCAGGGGACGAAGACCGCGAGGGACTTCGCGATCTGGCCGTGCTCCTCCACCAGCGCCACCAGGGTGCCGTCGGGACCGAACACCCCGATCGGCCCGCTCCCCAGGCCCAGCGCGGGCAGCCGCCCGCCGTGCGCGACGGAGGACGCCTCCTCGGCGGTCACGTCCCTGCGGGGGAAGGCCGCCGCGACCGCGTCGGCCATCGGCAGGATCACGCACTCCGCGGCGAGCCGCTCCAGGGTGTGGGCCGCCGACAGGTCGTAGGGGCCCACCCGGGTGCGCCGCAGGGCGGTCAGGTGGCCGCCGACCCCCAGGTCGGCGCCCAGGTCGCGGGCGAGCGCGCGGATGTAGGTGCCGCTGGAGCAGGACACCGAGGCGTCGACGTCGACGAGGTCGCCGTGCCGGCGTACGGCGGTGATCTCGAAGGCCGACACGGTCACCGGCCGGGCCTTGAGCTCGACCTCCTCGCCCGCCCTGGCCCGCTTGTAGGCCCGTTCGCCGTTCACCTTGATGGCGCTGACCTGCGGCGGGATCTGCATGATCGGGCCGGTCAGCGCGGCGACCCCCTTCCTGACGTCCTCCTCGGCGACCTCCGCCGCCGACGCCGTGGCGATGACCTCGCCCTCGGCGTCGTCGGTGTTGGTGGACTGGCCGAGGCGGATCGTGGCGTCGTAGCCCTTCTCGGTGAGCGCGAGGTGGCCGAGCAGGCGGGTGGCCTTCTCGACGCCGACCACCAGCACCCCGGTGGCCATCGGGTCGAGGGTGCCCGCGTGGCCGACCTTGCGGGTGCCCGCGATGCCCCGGAGCTTGGCCACGACGTCGTGCGAGGTCCACTCGGCGGGCTTGTCGACGATGATCAGCCCGCTCGGCGGCGGGGTGCGCTTGGCGCGAGCCGTACTCATGTTGGTCCTTACAGGCGTGCCGGGAAAGGTTCTACAGCAGGGCCCGGAGACTCTCGATCGTCTCCTCGACGGGCCGGTGGGAGGTGAAACCCGCCGCCTTGGCGTGCCCGCCGCCCCCCAGCGCGGCGCTGACGCGCGAGACGTCCACCCCGCCCTTGGAGCGCATGGAGACCTGCCAGGCGCCGTCGTCGTCCTCCTTGAGGATGGTGGCGACATCCGCCTGGTCGGTGCGCCGGATCACGTCGATCATCCCCTCGACCTCGTCGTACGGCAGCCCGTACGCGGCACGGTCGGCGTGGGTGACGAACGTCCAGACCAGGCCGCCGCCCACCTCGGGCTCCAGGCGCACCCTGTCGAGCACGACGCCGAGCACCTTCAGGTAGCCGAACGGGGAACGGTCCCACAGCTCGCGGGCGATCCTCTCGGGATCGAGCCCGGTGGCCAGCAGCCGGGCGGCCATGGCGTGCGCGCCGGGGGTGGTGGAGGAGTGCCTGAAGGAGCCGGTGTCGGTGACGAGCCCGACGTACAGGCAGGTCGCGATGTCCTTGTCGACCGGCAGGCCGAGCCGGTGGAGCAGCTCCTCGGCGAGCACGGCGGTGGCCGCGGCGCCGGGGTCGACCAGGTTGAGGGTGCCGAACCCGGTGTTGGACGGGTGGTGGTCGAGCACGACCAGCTCGTGCGCCTTGACCGTGTTGCCGGTCAGCACGCCGAGACGCCCGACGGTGGGAACGTCGAAGGTGACCATCACCTCGGGCGCGTCCGGGTAGTGCGCGGGATCGGCGAGCAGGTCCTGCCCCGGCAGGAAGCGCAGCAGCCTGGGCACCGTGAAGCGCCGGTCGCCGAAGGAGGCGGTGACCCGCTTGCCCGCCGCGCGCAGCGCGATCCCGACGCCCAGCATGGAGCCGAGCGCGTCGCCGTCGGGCGAGACGTGGCAGGCCAGCGCGATCTCGTCCGCGGCGGAGATGAGCTCGACGGCCCGTGCCCAGTCCTGACCGGACACCGGGCCCGCCGAGTCGTCGTCACGCAGGTCGGGCGTCACGTCGCGGAGCGTCCCGCGCGTTCCGAGGATTCGTCTTCTTCGTCCCCGGAGTCGTCGCCGTCTTCCCGGTCCTCGGGCTTGCGGTAGGGATCGGCGTCCCCGGCGTGCGCAGCGCCCTCGGCCCGCTTGGCGATCTCCACGTCCCTGGCCTTCGCCTCGGCGAGCAGGTCCTCCAGGTGACGGGCGTTGTCGGGAAGCGGGTCGTGGGTGAACGTCAGCGTCGGCGTGTGGCGCAGGCCCGTCTGGCGGCCCACCTCCGAGCGGATGAGCCCCTTGGCGCTCTCCAGGGCCACGGCGGAGTCGGCCCGCTCGGCCTCGGAGCCGAACACGGTGTAGAACACCGTGGCCTCGCCCAGGTCGTTGGTGATGCGCGTGTCCGTCACGGTCACGAACCCCAGCCTGGGGTCCTTGATGCGGCGCTCCAGCATCTCCGCCACGATCTGCTGGATCCGATCGGCGATCTTGCGTGCGCGTGCGGCGTCCATAGCTCCCCCCTTCTCACGGGGAAGGCCGGTGCGGTAGGGGTCCGCGACCGGCCGTCTCCGTATCTAGTCCTCGTCCTCGTTGTAGAGCCGGTGCCTGGCGGACAGCAGCTCGATCTCCGGGTGGAAGGCGATCAGTCGCTCGCAGTCGTCCAGCACCGCGCCGCAGTTGGCGGCGGTGGAGGAGACGACCGCGATCCCGATCTCGGTACGGCGGTGCAGGTCAAGATGGCCGGTCTCCGCGACGGCCACACCCGGGAACCGTCGCTGCACCTCGGCGACGATGGGACGCACCACCGAGCGCTTCTGCTTCAGCGAGTGGACGTCGCCGAGCAGGATGTCCAATGTCAGGGCACCTACATACATAGTGGGTCACTCGCCACGGTTGTCACCCATGCCACGGGGCGCGGGCCCCGCCCACCGGCCGCGCCCCGAGGGGCACGGCCGATGGAACGGTTCCTTTGCCTGTCGAGGCATCAGGCTCGCGGCTTCTCCCGCATCTCGAAGGTCTCGATGACGTCATCGATCTTGATGTCGCTGTAGCCGACACCGATACCGCACTCGAACCCTTCACGGACCTCGGTCGCGTCGTCCTTGAACCGGCGCAGCGAGGAGACGGTGAGGTTGTCGGAGATGACGACCCCGCCGCGGATGATCCGGGCCTTGCTGTTGCGGACGATCGTGCCCGAGCGGACCAGAGCACCGGCGATGTTGCCGATCTTCGGCACCTTGAAGACCTCGCGGACTTCGGCGGTGCCCATCTGGACCTCTTCGAACTCCGGCTTGAGCATGCCCTTGAGGGCCGCCTCGATCTCCTCGATCGCCTGGTAGATGACCGAGTAGTAGCGGATGTCGACGCCCTCGCGCTCGGCCAGATCGCGCGCCCTGACCTCGGGACGCACGTTGAAGCCGATGATGACGGCGTTGTCGTCGGCGACCGCCAGGTTGACGTCGTACTCGGTGATCGCACCGACGGCGCGGTGGAGCACCCGCAGGCGCACCTCGTCGCCGACGTCGATCTTGAGCAGCGCGTCCTCCAGGGCCTCGACGGAACCGGAGACGTCACCCTTGATGATGAGCTTGAGCTCGTCGACCTGGCCCTTCTCCATCTCGCTGAAGAGCTCTTCGAGGGTGCGGCGGCGGCCGGACTTGGCCATGTCCGCGATGCGCTTGCGCGCGGCGCGCTGCTGGGCGATCTGGCGCGCCATCCGGTCGTCGGTGACGACGATGAAGTTGTCACCGGCCCCCGGCGTCGCGGTCAGACCCAGGACCTGCACCGGACGGGACGGGTCGGCCTCGGGGATCGAGTCGCCGTTGTCGTCGAGCATCGCCCGGACGCGGCCGAAGGCCTCGCCACAGACGATCGAGTCGCCGACGCGGAGCGTGCCGCGCTGGACCAGCACGGTCGCGACCGGGCCGCGGCCCTTGTCGAGGTGCGCCTCGATGGCGACGCCCTGGGCGTCCATCGTGGCGTTCGCCCGAAGGTCGAGCTCGGCGTCCGCGGTGAGCAGGATGGCCTCGAGCAGCTGCTCGATGCCGATCCCGTTCTTGGCGGAGATGTCGACGAACATCGTGGTGCCGCCGTACTCCTCGGCGACGAGGCCGTACTCGGTGAGCTGGGCCCGGACCTTGCCCGGGTCGGCGCCCTCCTTGTCGACCTTGTTGACCGCGACGACGATCGGCACGTCGGCCGCCTGGGCGTGGTTGAGCGCCTCGACGGTCTGCGGCTTCACGCCGTCGTCGGCCGCGACGACCAGGACGGCGATGTCGGTCACCTTGGCACCGCGGGCACGCATGGCGGTGAACGCCTCGTGACCCGGGGTGTCGATGAAGGTGATCTTGCGGTCCTCACCCTCGTGCACGGTGGCGATCTGGTAGGCGCCGATGTGCTGGGTGATGCCGCCGGCCTCCCGCGCCACCTCGTTGGTGTTGCGGATGGCGTCGAGCAGCTTGGTCTTACCGTGGTCGACGTGACCCATGACGGTCACCACCGGCGGGCGCGCGACCAGGTCGGACTCGTCGCCCTCGTCCTCGCCGAACTCGATGTCGAAGGTCTCCAGGAGCTCGCGGTCCTCCTCCTCCGGGCTGACCACAAGCAGGTTGTAGTCGAGCTCGGCGGCCAGGAGCTGGAGCGTCTCCTCGTTGACCGACTGCGTGGCGGTCACCATCTCGCCGAGGTGCAGCATGATCTGCACCAGGGACGCCGGGATCGCGCCGATCTTGTCGGCGAAGTCCGACAGGGAGGCGCCGCGCGACAGGCGGATCGTCTGCCCGTTGCCGCGGGGGGCCTGCACGCCGCCGATCGCCGGGGCCTGCATGTTGTCGAACTCTTGACGCCGCTGGCGCTTGGACTTGCGACCGCGGGTCGGGCGTCCTCCGGGACGGCCGAACGCGCCCGCGGTGCCTCCACCGCGACCACGGCCACCGCCGCCGGGACGACCGGCGAAACCGCCGCCACCGCCACCGGGACCACCGGTTCCGGTGCCGGGACGGCCAGCGCCGCCACCGCCACCCGGGCGACCGGCGAAACCGCCGCCGCCACCGGGACGACCGCCGCCACCGCCGGGACGGCCGGCGCCGCCACCGGGACGACCGGCGCCCGCACCGCCACCGGGACGGCCCGCACCGCCACCGCCGCCACCGGGACCGGCGGGCCGGCCCTGGGGCATCATCATCGGGCTGGGACGCGGACCACCGGGACGCGGGCCGCCGGGGCCACCCGCACCGCCGCCGGGACGCGGGCCACCGGCACCGGGACCCGGACGCGGGCCACCCGATCCGGGCGGGCCGGAACGGGCGCCGGGCGGACGGGGACCGGCGTTGTCGCGGTCCTGGCGAGGACCGCGGTCCTCGCGGGGACCGGGACGCGGGCCCCTGTCGCCGGGACCGCCGTCACGGCCGGGGCCACCGGGACCACCGGGGCCGCCGGCGCGCGGCGGACGGGCCTGGCCCATGCCGCTGGCGTTCGACGAGAACGGGTTGTTGCCGGGGCGCGGGCCACGCGGGCCCGGACGCGGGCCGGGCTTGGGCGCACCGGCACCGGGGGCACCGGCACCGGGCCTGGGGCCCGAAGGCGCTCCGCCCGGACCGCCCGCGGGACGACCGCCCTCGGGACGCGCCTCGGGGCGCTGGGCGGGACCCGGACGCGGAGCGGGCCTGGGACCCGGCTTGGGGCCGGGGCCGGAGGCCGCCGGGCGGCCGCTGTCGGTGCGGGGTGCCTCGAACCGCGGGGCCTGCACCTGCGGCGGCTGCTGACGCGGCGGCTGCGGGGGCTGGACCGGCGGAGCCGGGGGGACGACCGGCGGGGCCGCCTGCGGCGCGGGGGCCGCGGGACGAGCCGGTGCGGGCCCCGGACGAGGACCCGGCCTGGGGGCCGGTCCCGGCTTGGGGATGGATGTCGACGCCGCGGGGGCGCCGTTTGGCTGGCCGTCTCCCGGCCGAGGTGCCGCCTGAGGCGGCCTGGGGCCTCTGCCCCTGTCGGACGAGCCCTTACTGGGGCCGCCCAAAGCTTCCGTGAGCCTGCGGACTACCGGTGCTTCGATAGTCGAGGACGCCGAACGCACGAACTCGCCCATCTCCTGGAGCTTGGCCATGACGACCTTGCTCTCCACACCGAACTCCTTGGCGAGCTCGTATACCCGGACCTTCGCCACTGCACTCCCTTGTCTCGGCCCGGGAGGCGGTGCCGCCGGACCGTCGTTACGTTGACGTACTCATCGCCGCATGCTCATCAGGCGCTCATAGCTATCTGACCAGCCCATCAAATCGGCGTCCTACATGACAGTCGGTAACCATTTCACCCGATCCTTTCAGCGTGTCGCTCTTCCAGGTGGCCACGCAGCCGCGACAGGTCGAGCGGATCCGCGACGCGAAAAGCACGCGGAAACGCTCGGCGACGCTCTGCGAGTTCGAGACAGCTCAAGGTGGGATGCAGTGAAGCACCACGACCTTGGAGCCGTCTTCGCAGGTCAGGGACGATAACGCCCTCGACCACCACCAGGCGGAGCAGCTCGGAGGAAACCGTGCGAACCCGGCACCCCACACATGTTCTCAGTGGGGCAGCCTGGCCACCATATTCCAGCTTACCGTGTGGGCGCATCTGCGGGACCGGCCGCGTCCCCCGGCTGGGTGTCGGGACGGATGTCGATCCGCCAGCCGGTGAGGCGGGCGGCCAGCCGGGCGTTCTGCCCCTCCTTGCCGATGGCGAGGGAGAGCTGGTAGTCCGGCACGGTCACGCGCGCGGCGCGGCCGTCGAAGTCGATCACCTCTACGTGGGAAACACGGGCCGGAGACAGGGCATTCCCCACGAAGTCCGCGGGATCCTCCGACCAGTCGATGATGTCGATCTTCTCGCCGTGCAGCTCCGTCATCACGTTGCGTACCCGCGAGCCCATCGGGCCGATGCAGGCGCCCTTGGCGTTCACTCCCGGGCGGCGCGACCTGACCGCGAGCTTGGTGCGATGACCGGCCTCGCGGGCGACGGCGGCGATCTCGACCGTGCCGTCGGCGATCTCGGGCACCTCCAGCGCGAAGAGCTTCTTCACCAGGCCGGGGTGGGTGCGCGACAGGGTCACCGAGGGGCCCTTGTGGCCCTTCTTGACCTGCACGACGTAGCAGCGGATGCGGTCGCCGTGGACGTACTCCTCGCCCGGGACCTGCTCGCTGTGCGGCAGCACCGCCTCGATCTTGCCCAGGTCGACCAGGACCACCCGCGGGTCCTTGCCCTGCTGGATGACTCCCGCCACCAGCTCACCCTCGCGGCTGGCGAACTCGCCGAAGTTGATCTCGTCCTCGGCGTCGCGCAGCTGCTGCAGGATGACCTGCTTGGCGGTGGTCGCGGCGATGCGGCTGAAGTTGCCCGGGGTGTCGTCGAACTCCCTGAGCACCTCCCCGCTCTCGTCGTCGAGCTCGGCGGCGAAGATGGTCACGTGCCCGGACTTGCGGTCGAGCTCGGCGCGCGCCTTGGCCGCCGCGCCCTCGCTCCGGAAATATGCGATCAGCAGCGCGTCCTCGATCGCCTTGACGACCAGGTCGAAGGAGATGTCCTTCTCCCGCTCCAGGCTGCGCAGGACGCTCATGTCGATGTCCACGAGGCTTCCCCCTTAGCCCTCGTCGCCGTCTTCGCCGTCGTCTTCGGCGTCGTCGAGCCGGCGGAATTCCACCTGCACCCGTCCTCGGGTCAGGTCCTCATAGTCGATGCGGCGCGGCGCGCCGTCGACGTCCAGCTCCACGCCGGTCTCGTCGGTGGCGACGATCCGGCCCTCCACGGCGCTGCCGTCCCTCAGGTCGGCCTTGACCAGCCTCTTCACCGCGCGGCGCCAGTGGCGCGGCTCGGTGAGGGGGCGGTCGACCCCCGGGGAGGAGACCTCCAGCACGTACGGGGTGGCCCCCATCGCCTCGTCGGCGTCCAGCGTCGCGGAGACGGCGTGGCTGACCTCGGCGACGTCGTCGAGGCTCACGCCCCCGTCACGGTCGACCACGACACGCAGCAGCCGCCGCTTGCCCGCGGGGGTGACCGTGACGTCCTCCAAGTCGAGCCCTTCGGCTCCGACGACAGGTTCCAGAAGCTCTATCAGGCGGTCGCGGGATGTGGCGCTGCCCATGCCGACCTCCCATTGTCACGATCTCAGCCGGGCGGACCTCGCCCATGCGATTAACCAGCCTATCCACACCAGGGCGTGGAAACAGCGCCACTCGGTGTGGCGGAGCCGCCCGAGAAGCGAGGTGAGTGCCATTATTCCAAGCCCGTACGATGCTAAGTGCGTCAGCTGCCGACACAGAACCGGAGGTCGTCGTGCGTTCCGTCTCCCGGCGCGCCCTGCTGAGGGGCGGCGCTCTCGGGGTCGCGGCCGTGACGGTCACGGGATGCGCCGCCGAGGAGCGGGTTCCTCCCGCCGCCGCGCCGCCCGACCCCGAGACCGTGCTCCTGCGTGAGCTGATCGCGGGCAAGGAGCGGACCGTCGCCCTGTACGCCTCCGCGGCCTCGGCCCGTCTGGAGCCCTTCAGGCAGCGGCACGAGGCCCACCTCGCCGAGCTGCGCCGCCGCCTCCCGCCCGCGCCGTCCGCTTCGGCCCCCGCTCCCTCGCCCAGCTCGTCACCCGTCCCGTCGCCCTCCGGGAGCGCGGCCCCGGTTGTCCCGTCGGTGCGGACCCTGCGGAACATGGAGCACAGGGCCGCGGCGCTGCGCGTCCGCCAGATCGAGGGGGTCTCTCCCCCGCTCGCCCAGCTGCTCGCCTCCATCGGCGCCTGCGAGGCCGCGCACGCCCTGGCCCTGTCGAGGCCGCTGTGAGAGGCGCTTCGAGGGCCGGGGGCAGCGGGGCCGGGGCCGACCAGGGGCTCGGCACGGCGCTGGCGGCCGAGCACGCCGCCGTGTACGCGTACGGGGTCATCGCGGCCAGGGCCACGGGCAGGCTGCGCGCGGCGATGACGACGGCCTACAACGCCCACCGCGCCCGCCGCGACCGGCTCCGCACCATGATCATCGAGGCGGGCGGCACGCCCGCCGAGCCGAAGGCGGCCTACGAGCTCCCGGTCACGCCGTCGGGCGCGGCGCAGGCGGTGGAGCTGGCCGTGCTGGTCGAGCGGGGGGTGACCGGCGCCTATCTGGAGCTCGCGGCGTCCGCGGACCCGGGCCTGCGCGAGATGGCCGCCCTGGCCGTGCAGGAGTGCGCCGTCCGCTCCTACGGCCTGCGCCCCGAGATCGAGGCCTTCCCCGGCATGCCGCCCCGGACCGCGCCCGCGCCCACACCCGCCGCCACCCCCGCGGTGAGCCCGTCGCAGTGACGTCTCCCGACGTTTTTCCCGGGCGACCGTCTTCCGGCGGAAGGGCCGGAACCGGGCTGGTCAATGCGGAAAACGATCTTTCCCGAGGGGCCCGGATTCGCGAGCCGTGATTCGAACCCGCTTTCAAACATGTTTGCACCACGTCTGCCGGGTAGCTGGATCTCGCGAAATACGCCTAAGGAGGAAGTAATGGGCTGGGGATACCGGAAATCCATGAAGTTCGGTCCGTTCCGTCTTAACCTTTCGCGGGGTGGAGTGGGGCACAGCTGGGGAAACCGCGCATTCAGGGTTACCAAGACGGCCGATGGGCGCCGCACTCTGAGCGTCAACCTTCCCGGCGGCTTCCACTGGCGCAAGACGCTCAGCAGCAACAGCAGCCGTCGCTGATGGGCATCACCCGGGAACCGTTCGCGAACGCCGCTCGTTCTCATGACACGACGCGAGGTTTCGGGGAGTCCGGGGAGAAGGCAATGGGCTGGGGATACAGAAAGTCGATCAAAGTCGGTCCTTTCAGGATCGACCTGTCCCCGCGAGGGGTGGGCCACAGTTTCGGCAATCGCCGATTCCACGTCAGCAGGACCCCCGACGGTCGCAAATACGTGACCGTCAACCTGCCGGGCGGGTTCCACGTGGGCAAGGCGATCGGCCGGAGCTCCCGGCGCCACCAGCACTACCACTACTGACGCACTGACGTACTGACGGCCATATACGTGAGAGAGCGGCCCACCCCCTGGAGGGGGTGGGCCGCTCTCGTTGTGTTCCGGACGCCCCGCCTTTGGACGGGCCGGGATCACCCCTGGCAGGCCGCCACGCCTTTGGACGGGCCCGGATCCGCCCTTGGGGCCGCCGCGCCTTTGGACGGGCCGGGACCATCCCTGGCCGCCCGCGCCTTTGGAGAGGCCGGGACTATCCCTGGCAGGCCGCCACGACGCGCTCCACGGCCTCGGCGAGCGGGATCTCCTCCTTGACGCCGGTGGCGCGGTCGCGCAGCTCCGCGACGCCCTGGGTGAGCCCCCGGCCGACGATCAGGATCGTCGGCATGCCGAGCAGCTCCGCGTCCTTGAACTTCACCCCGGGCGAGACGCCGGGACGGTCGTCGACCAGGACGCGCAGCCCGCGGCCCTCCAGCTCCTCGGCGATCCGGGTGGCGGCCTCGACCTGGCCGTCCTTGCCGGTGCCCACGATGTGGACGTCGGCGGGGGCGATCTCGCGGGGCCAGACCAGGCCGAGCTCGTCGTGCCGCTGCTCGGCCAGCACCGCCACGGCCCGGGAGACACCGATGCCGTACGAGCCCATGGTGACGCGGACCGGCTTGCCGTCGGGGCCGAGGGCGTCGAGCTTCGCGGCGTCGGCGTACTTGCGGCCGAGCTGGAAGATGTGGCCGATCTCGATGCCGCGGTCGATGGACAGGCCGGAGCCGCAGACCGGGCAGGCGTCGCCCGCGCGGACCTCGGCGGCCTCGATGGTGCCGTCGGCGGCGAAGTCACGGCCGGCGACGACGTCCGCGGCGTGCTTGCCGGGCTCGTTGGCGCCGGTCACCCAGGCGCTGCCGTCGACCACGCGGGGGTCGACGAGGTAGCGGATGCCGAGGTCCTTGAGGACCTGGGGACCGATGTAGCCGCGGACCAGGCCGGGGTGCTTCGCGAAGTCCTCGGCCTCGAAGATGGCGGGCTCGCCGGGGGCGAGGGAGGCCTCCAGCCGCTTGAAGTCGACCTCGCGGTCTCCGGGGAGGCCGACGATCAGGGTCTCGGTCTTGCCCGAGCCGGGGACGGTCACCTTGATCACGATGTTCTTGAGCGTCTGGGCGGCGGTGATGCCGAGGCCGTGGTGCTCGTTGACGTGATCGACCAGGGACTCGATGGTCGGGGTGTCGGGGGTGTCGAGGACCCGCGCGGCGGGCCGCTCGTCGGTGATCGCGGGCGGCGCGGTGGTGACGACGGCCTCCGCGTTGGCCGCGTAGCCGCAGTTGTGGCAGGCCACGAAGGTGTCCTCGCCGGTCTCCGCGGGGGCGAGGAACTCCTCGGAGGCCGAGCCGCCCATCGCCCCCGACGTGGCGAAGCAGATCTTGTACGAGATGCCGAGCCGGTCGAAGGTCTTGACGTAGGTCTCGCGGTGGCGCTCGTAGGAGCGCTTGAGGCCGTCGTCGTCGAGGTCGAAGGAGTAGGAGTCCTTCATGATGAACTCGCGCCCGCGCAGGATGCCGGCCCGGGGGCGGGCCTCGTCGCGGTACTTGGTCTGGATCTGGTAGAGGGTCACCGGATAGTCCTTGTAGGAGGCGTACTCCCCCTTGACCATGTCGGTGAACATCTCCTCGTGGGTGGGACCGAGGAGATAGTCGGCCCCCTTGCGGTCCTTGAGGCGGAAGAGCGTGTCGCCGTACTCGGTCCAGCGGCCGGTCGCCTCGTAGTATTCGCGGGGCAGCAGGGCGGGGAAGAGCACCTCCTGGCCGCCCATCCGGTTCATCTCCTCGCGCACGACGCGCGTGACGTTCTCCAGGACCGTCTTGCCGAGCGGCAGCCAGGAGTAGACGCCGGGGGCGACGCGGCGGACGTAGCCGGCGCGGACGAGCAGCTTGTGGCTCGGGACTTCCGCATCTGCCGGGTCGTCCCTCAGCGTTCGAAGAAACAGCGACGACATGCGCAGCAGCACGGCTACTCCTAGCTAGCGAGGTTCGGTGTCCTACAGGCTATCGAGTCTCGCAAGCCGATTGTCTGCGGTCGGCCGCTTCCGCCGCCGGTGGTGGGGCCTCAGAGACCGGTGAGGAAAACGAAGTACGAGGCGCCGAGGACGAGCGCGATCAGCGCGGAGCAGGCCCGGTCGCAGCCGCGTCCCAGCGAGACCAGCATCCCCAGCGCGATCGCGACCACCACCACGACGCCCCACGGCCAGAAACCGGAGACGTGCTCGGGCCCGCCGGGCATCACCTTGTCGATCCCGTCGAACAGGGCCAGCCCCGCCGCGCCGCCGGCCGCGATGTCTCCCCAGCGGTCGTAGCGCTTGGCGAGGTAGGAGAGGACGCCGATGGCGACGAGGTTCGCGATCATGAGGTTCATCGAGGCGCCGTCGTCGCCGAGGCTCACGAGCCAGGCGTTCTTCTCGAAGATCGTGGCGACCAGCAGCGAGAGGATCGGGCCGAACGCGGCCAGCACGCTGGACAGGACGGCCCAGCCGATGCCGGCCGCCGTCCGTCCCATGATGACGACGAAAAGGAGGTAGGCGTACGGATTGTAAAGCGCGTACAGCAGCTCGGGTCCGTAGGCCAGCAGCGCTCCGACGCCCCCGAGGAGCATCCCCACGAAAAGAGAGAGGACGATGTGCCGGAGAATGGCGCGATCCCGGCGGTCTCCGGCGACGAAGTCAAGCGTGTAATTACGTTCTGCCAAAGCCACTGATCCCCCGATCACATTTGCTAGTGGCTATCAGCAGTGTATCTGACCTGCGGAAACATCTCGAACGTGTCAAGTTTACAAAGCAAGCGAGCGCTTGATAACAACGAAGTGGACGGGGGTTCGGCCGAGCTGTCGCGGCGAGCCTTTTCCGTGTTTCATCCGGGGGGCGGCCGGATCTCAGCGACGCCGTCCGCCCCTTTCCCGCCGAGCGTTCCCGGGTGTCCGTACGCCCGTGGCCGGTCCGTTCGGACTCGGGTGTTCGTACGTTCGTGGCCGGTCCGCTCGGACCCGGGTATCCGTACGCCGTGGCCGGTCCGTTCGGGTGGGGCCGTCCGGATGGGAGTCGCCCGGGTGGGTGGGTCTTCTCCGTCGCCGGGGCGGTGGCCCGCGCGGCCCGCGCGATACCGCGACGCGGCGCCAGCGGCTCGGCCGTCCCGGGGTGTCAGCCGCCGAGAAGGATCTCCCAGGGGTGGCGGGAAGTGGTCCTGCGGGTGGTGTCGAGCGCCTCGCCGAGGCGGCGCAGACCGGCCCTGCCCCGGAAGCGCTCGCGGTGCACGGGATCGACGGCGCGCAGGACGAACGGGACGCCCATGACGTCCAGGGTGGCGTCCCCCGCCGTGGCGGGACCGGAGCGGGTGACCAGGGTGCCGGGGCCGCCCGGATCGCGGACGTGCCTGGCCAGGACGGCGGCGATGTCGGCCGCGCCGGGGCCGTCGCGCCACTCGATGTGCCAGCCGTGGTCGGCCCCGCGCCACCAGGTCAGGTCGCGGCAGGACTCCATGAGCTCCGTCTCTCCCGCGAGCGCGGCCATCACCCGGCCGAACGCCTCGTACCGGAGCCCGCACGATGACCGGCCCTCACCGGAGGTGTCGGATATATCGGGAGTGTCAGGAGAGCCGGGAATGCGTCCTGTTCGGTGTGGTCCTCTCATGTCCTGAAGCGGACTGTCCTTCGGACGCCGGGCACCCGCTTTGCGACGCTTCTCCGCTCCTGAACTCACGAGAACCAACTGTGATCCGCCGGGCTTGCCCCCGCAAGTGCTGATTCGGTCGCCACGGGACGAGCCGAACCGGCCGGAGCATCAGAGTCGCTCCGGGCCTCGACCTGAACCCGGGAACCACCTCGCCCGACGGCACCGAAACCCCGGTTTCTCGCCCTCACCGCCGTCGGCACCGGCCTCTCGGTCACGGAACCTGACCGCGCCCCGTACGCAGGAGTGATCACAGGCCGGAGCGCCGCAGCGATCCCGCTCCTGTTCGACGAGCGAATAAGGCGACAAACGTGATATCCCAGTCGGTACCAGATGACGTCTTGATCGATGCGCCCGCCGTCCCCTGGGCGGACGAATCGATCATGTCGGCGCGTGAGTCTGGCAGGTTGCCCCTGGGTGATACAGAATCGAGCAGGGCATCGCGTTCATGACATCCAACGCCGAGGAGGCGACATGTCACTGCGAGTCGCGATCGTGGGGTCAGGACCCGCCGGGATCTACACCGCCGAGGCCCTGACGAAACAGGCCACCGTGCCTCTCAGGGTGGACGTCCTGGAGCGCCTGCCGACGCCGTACGGGCTGGTGCGCTACGGGGTGGCCCCCGACCACACCTCGATCAAGTCGATAGCGGGCTACCTGCGCGGCGTGCTGGAGCTTCCCGAGGTGCGGTTCCTCGGCGGTGTCGAGCTGGGCAAGGACGTCGACGTCAAGGACCTGCTCGACTGCTACGACGCCGTGGTCTACTGCACCGGCGCGATGGTGGACCGGCGGATGGGCATCCCCGGCGAGGACCTGCCGGGCAGCGTGGCCGCCACCGACTTCGTCAACTGGTACTGCGGCCACCCCGACATGCCCGCCGACCGCTTCGTCCTCGACAGTCCCGAGGTGGCGGTGATCGGCGTGGGCAACGTGGCGGTCGACGTGGTGCGCGTCCTGGCCAAGACGGCCGAGGAGCTGCGTGCCACGGACGTGCCCGAGGAGGTGCTGACCCGGCTGGCCGCCAGCGAGGTGAAGACCGTCCACATGATCGGTCGCCGGGGGCCCGAGCACGCCAAGTTCACCCTGAAGGAGCTCAGGGAGCTGGGCGAGCTGGCCAACGCGGACGTGCGCGTACGGCCGGAGGAGTGCGTGGCGGACGTCACGACGGCGTCCCGGCAGGTCCGGGGGAACGTCGAGGTCCTGCGGAGCTGGGCCACCCGCGCCGTCATGGGCCGTCCCCGGCGGCTGGACGTGCGTTTCTGGATGCGCCCGGTGGAGATCATCGGCGAGGAGCGGGTGGAGGCGCTCAAGCTGGAGCGCACCCGGCTGGTGGACGGCCGGGTCGTCGGCACCGGCGAGTTCGAGACCCTCCCCGTCGGCATGGTGCTGCGCTCGGTCGGCTACCAGAGCGTGCCGCTGCCCGGCGTCCCCTTCTCGGAGACCACCATGACCGTGCCGAACGAGGCCGGCCGGGTCCGCGACCGCGAGTACGTCGCGGGCTGGCTCAAGCGGGGCCCCACCGGGGTGATCGGCACCAACAAGTCCGACGCCGCCGAGACGGTCCGCACCCTCCTCGCCGACGTGGCCGGTCGCGATCCGGTACGCCGCGCGGACCTCGACGGCCTTCTCGCGGCCCGGGGGGTGTCGCCGATCACCTACGAGCACTGGCTCGCCATCGAGGCGGCCGAGGCGGCCCTGGCCAGATCCCTCGACCGGGGCGAACGGGTGAAGCTCCTCGGCCTCGCCGCGATGCTCACCGCCTGCGATCGGGAACCACGCCCGGGAGGCGGCCCGGGGACCGGCTGAACCCGCCGCACGGGGACCAGTGCCGGGAAACCTCCTGGGGTCCGGCCGGACCAGTCGGACCGGCCGGACCAGTCGGACCGGCCGGACCAGTCGGACCGGTCGAACCGGTAAGACCGGTAGGACCGGTCGGACCAGCGCGTCCGACTCGTACAGCCGCGCCCACCCGGACCCGCGCGCCCGGCCCGACCCCCGTAAGCCAGGCCCGGCCCCAGCACGCCCAGCCCGGCCCCCGTAAGCCCAGCACGTCCAGCACGCCCAGCACGTCCAGGAGGAGCAACCAGCATGCGCGTCACGCTCGCCGACCCGTCCGTCCTGATCCCGGGGTTCGAGGAGACCCACCGCGAGCAGTCCGCGCTGTACCCGTACCGGCCGGTCGAGTGGCAGCCCGTGCACACGGTCTACGTCCCGGCCGACCGGTTCGGCGCCGGGACGACGCGGGAGTGGGGTGACGCCGCGCTGGAGCTGTTCCGGCGGCACCTGTCCGAAGGCGACCTGGCCGCGATCCTCGGCACGACTCCCGGTGTGTCCTCCGGCGCGGGCGAGGACCTCGCCGGGGCCGTGCACGGGAGGGTGGCCGCCAAGCTCGCCCGGGAGCCCGTCGAGGACCTCCGGATCGACTTCGAGGACGGCTACGGGACGCGTCCCGAGGAGGAGGACGGCCACGCCTCCGCCGCCGCCGAGGCGGTCGCGGCCATGCACGCGGCCGGGACACTTCCCCGGCGCTGGGGGCTGCGGGTGAAGTCGTTCGCCGACGGGGACCCGGTCCGCGCCGTCAGGACCCTGGACGGTTTCCTCACCGGCGTGGCCGAGCGAGCCGGGGGCCTGCCCGAAGGGTTCGTCGTCACCTTTCCCAAGGTCCTTATGAGGGAGTATCTGCACCAGTTCGTCGACTGCCTCGACGCGCTGGAGGACGGGCTGGGCCTCGGCCCGAACACGCTGCGGTTCGAGATCCAGGTGGAGGCGCCGCAGACGGTGCTGTTCCTCCACGCGGACCTGACGACCTCCCTGTGGGGGAGGCTGGCTGCGGCGCACTTCGGTGTCTTCGACTACACGGCGAGCTGCGGCCTCCCCCCGCACGAGCAGCGGCTGGACCACCCCGCCTGCGACCACGCCAGGCACGTCATGCAGACGGTCTTCGCCGGGACCGGGGTGGAGCTGTCGGACGGCTCGCTGGCCGCCTCCCCCGCCTCGGACGACGGGCGTGACGTGCGGGACCTGTGGCGGCGCCACGCGGAGCTGGTCGGGCGCTCCCTGAACCACGGCTTCTACCAGGGCTGGGACATGCACCCCTCCCACCTGGTCAGCCGGTACGCGGCGGTCTACGCCTTCCACCTGTCCCGGTACGGGGAGTACGCCCACCGGGTGCGCGCCTGGGAGGAGCGCCGCGACGCCGGTGAGGGCGTGATGGACGAGCCCGCCACGGTCAAGACCATGGCAACCGCCCTCCGCCGCGCCGACCTGGCGCTGGGCACCGGCCCCGGGGAGCCGGCGGCCTGACCCCGGGGCCTCAGTCGATCAGGGCGCGCCACTCGCGGACCCGGCGGGCGTCGACCGGGTCCGACCAGGACGCCCTTACGGCGCTGCCGACGTGGAAGGCCCGCACGCCGTACTCCATCAGCACCCTGACGTGGCCGGGCCGCAGCCCGCCGCCCGCCATGATCAGCGGGCCGTCGCCGGCCTCGCACCGGGTCTTGAGCAGCGGCAGCCCGTCCGCCACGCCACCGGGCGCACCCGAGGTGAGCACGGTGGCGAGGTTGGGCAGGAGCCGGACGGCACGCCAGCTCGCCTGGGTGTCGGCCGCGTGGTCCACCGCCCGGTGGAAGGTCCAGGGCAGCGGCGCGACCGCGTGGATGAGCGCCTCGGTGGCGGCCAGGTCGACCGCTCCCGCCTCGTCGAGGAAACCGAACACGAACCCGGCCGCGCCCGCGTCGGCGAGGGCCCTGGCGTCGCGGCTCAGGGCCTTCAGCGACTCGGGCGTGGCCAGGAACGAGGCCTCGCCGCGCAACATCACCATCTGCGGCAGCGCGCATTCCTTGGAGATCGCAGCGACCGTCTCCGCCGCCGGGGTGAGCCCGTCGGAGGCCATGTCGGCGACGACCTCCAGGCGATCGGCGCCGCCCGCTTCCGCGGCGACGGCGTCGCGCACGTCGAGCGTGATCACCTCAAGCAAGGATCCGGTCATGAATGGAGGCTATCGGATGGCTTTGTCCTGGGATCGCCGTGGTTCAGACATGCTCGGGGACGGACGACCCGCGCCGGTCCGAGAAGGGCAACGCGAGGCCGGACGGGCGGGCGCGCAGGCCCCCCGGCCGCTGGAACAGGGCGCCGGAGGCGCGATGCGGCAGGTCGACCGTACGGAGATGCGCGAAACGCTGTCCCCGATAGTAGCCCTGCAACCTCGGGTTGTCCTTGGAGCAGTCAAGCCTGAGCCATCTTTTTCCCAGGGCCAGGGCCCGCAGGCCCGCCCAGTCGAGGAGCGCCTCCCCCAGCCCCATGCCCGCGTGGTCGCGCGCCACGGCCAGCTTGTGGACGTAGAGCGCCGAGCCGGGGTCGTCCCCCCGGGTCCAGAACTCGGGGTCGGCGTGGCCGTCCAGGGCGAGGGTGGCGACGGGCCCGCCCTCCCCTTCACGGCCGCCCGGCTCGTCCTCCCTGTCCAGCAGGTACAGGACGCCCTCGCCGATCAGCGGGGTGATGCGCCCGGCGGGGAACCCGTCGGCGGGCCACTGCCGTACGCCCTGGCGGTTCAGCCACCCGGCGGCCTCGGCGAGGAGCGCGAGCACCCCGTCGAGGTCACCGTCCGTGGCCCTGCGCAGCGTGAACGGGCGCGTGGCGGTGGGACTGGCGGTGTTCGAGTGCATGGTTCATCCCTTCGTTGCGTTCGGTGCGTGAGATGACACGGAACGTGTCCATGTGATGGCGCACGGCGTCCATGCCGGGCTAGGCGGATCGCCTAGGGGCCTGAGGCGAGCGGGAAGACCGCGATCGGCGGGGAGGGCGGGAGGAGACCCGCCGAGACGAAAGGCGCGGCCGGGGACGGCGGGAGAGACCCCGCCGAAGCGAGAGGAGCCCTCGAAGGCGGAGAAGCCCCCGAAGGCGGCGGGAGAAGACCCGCCGGAACGGGAGGCGCCGTCGGGGGCGGCGAGAAGAGCCCCATCGAGGCGAGGGACGCCGCCGAGGACGGCGGGGAGAGACCCGCCGGGGCGAAAGGCGCGGGAAAGCGGGAGGAGCGGCGAGAGCAGGGAGAGCGGGAGCCGCAGGGAGAGCGGGAGCCGCAGAGGGAGCAGGAGGCGCAGGGAGAGCGGGGAGAGCGGCGTCTAGCCGCCTGGCGGGCGCGGCCCGGTGCTCGCCCGCGGCGCGGGCGGAACGAGGGCCGGCCCGTCAGGGCGGTCACGGAGACGTCAACGGCTTTCCAGCTCGTACCGGATCAGGTGCTTGTCGGCGGGCAGGACGGACACCGCCACGCGTACGGGAGTGTCGTCCTCGTCGTAACCGACCCGGATGTAGACGACGACAGGCGTGCCGAGCTGGAGCTGGAGGCGCTCGGTCTCGGCGCTGTTGGGCATCCGCGCCCAGATGTCGTCGACCACCCGCACCTGCCGGTGGCCGAGTTCCTCCAGGACCTTGTTGGCCCCGCGCACGATGTCGCCGGGGCGGGTGATCTCGGAGTCGGCGACCAGGGCCAGGGGGAAGTAGGAGTCGTTGGTGTTGTACGGCTGGCCGTCCACGAAGCGCAGCCTCCGGCGGACCACGGCGAGCTCCTCGTCGGAGAGCTCCAGCCTGCTGGCGATCTCCTCGGCCGGTTGCACGATCGAGACCTCGATCTCCTGGCTCGGCGCGCGTCCCTCGCGGGAGACGGCCCAGGCGAAGGCCTCCAGGGTCTCCTCGCGCCGAGGCTGCAGCTCGCGCTGGGGGTGCATGAGCAGCGGGCGGCGTTCCCTGACGACGGTGCCCCGGCGGGGGGTGCGGGTGACCAGGCCCTCGTTCACGAGCTCGCCGAGGGCCAGCCGTACGGTGTTGCGGCTGACCTGGTGGACGAGCATGAGTTCCGCCTCGGTCGGCAGCTGATCCCCCGGGCCGAGCGCACCGGAGTAGATGGTCCTCCGTAGGTCGGAGGCCACCTGTTGATACAGCGTTGACCGTGCCATTAAGTCCCCTTTGTGCCAACAAAACTAGACGATCTGGTTCTAGCGGGGAACAGCCCCTTGACCCAACCTCCCAAGACCCGCATCATCCAATCGTTGGTACAAATCCATCGAAAGGTCAGCGAGGGGGTGGAGGCCGGTGCTGTCGGTCCGCACGGATACGCCGTACCTGCCCTGGCGCGATCCCCGCGAGGCAACACGTTTACTGCGTTACGCGTTGCACCGCCAGGGATTCACGCACACCTACCAGAGCAACGGGAACGGCATGTCCGTGCTCTCCGTGCTGACCGATCTGACTGTCTGGTGCAAGAACGGGTTGTTCGTCTGGAACGAGGACGGCGTCGAGTCGTCCCACCCGGCCGACGACCCGGTGGGAGCGGCCCGCCTCATCTCGCGGCACTACCGGCGGCCCGCCCCCGACGACGACCTCTCGGAGGAGGACACGGACCACCCGGTCCGCGCCCTCGCCGCCACAGACTCCGAGCGCGACTAGCAGGCCGAGGACCCCATCCCTCGCCGGGGTCCTCCGCCGCAGCGCTCGGGGCGGAACGCGTCCTGGCGGGTCCCCCACGCCCGCCAGGGCGCGTTTCCCATCGCGGGAACGCCGTCCACGGGACGGGACCCGCCAAGGCGTGACCGCTCGCCTCCCCACCCCCCGCCTCCGGCGGCGAGCGGCCCGCCGGGAGGGCGTGGGACGTGAAGACGTGAGACCGCGCGAGGGAAGACAATTGCCCTCATGCGGTTCGGGATCCTGGGCACCACACGGGCATGGCACGACGGCGCCACAAAGACATGGCACGACGGCGCCACACGGGCACGGCACGACGGCGACACAGGGGCATGGCACGACGGCGCCGAGAACCCCTCCGGGGGCTCCCCCGGCGCCACCTCCCACGTCACCGAAGCCCCCGACCCCGGGGACATCGGGGACACCGAGGACACCGGCATCGGGGACGAGGTCCGCATCGGCGGCCCGGCCCGGCGGGCGCTGCTGGGCCTGCTGCTCGCCCGCGCCGGCGAGGTGGTGACGGCCGACCTCCTGATCGACGACCTCTACGGCTCGCGGCCGCCGGGAGGGGCGGCGCACGCCCTGCAGTCGCAGGTGTCCCGGCTCCGCCAGGTCCTGGGACGCGAGGCCGAGATCGAGGCCGTCCCCTCGGGGTACCGGCTCGCGATCGATCCCGCCGACCTCGACGCCCACCGCTTCGAACGGCTCTCCGACGAGGGACGCCGGGCCCTGCTCGGCGGCGACCCGGTGCAGGCGGCCGTACTGCTGCGGCGGGCCCTGGACCTGTGGCGGGGGCCCGCGCTCGCCGACGCCGCGGACGCCGCCTCCGTACAGGCCCTGGTGCTGCGGCTGGAGGAGCGCAGGCTCGGCGCGCTGGAGGACCGGATCGAGGCCGACCTCCGGCGGGGCGAGCACCGGGCCGCGGTGCCCGAGCTGCAGGAGCTGACCGCGCGGCACCCGCTGCGGGAAAGGCTCAGGAGCCTCCTCATGCGCGCCCTGCGGGCGGGCGGCAGGCAGGCGGAGGCGCTGCTCGTGTTCGAGGAGACGCGGCGGCTGCTCGCCGACGAGCTCGGCGCGGACCCCTCGGCCGAGCTCGCGGCCGTCCACCAGGAGCTGCTCAGGGGTGAGCGGCCGTACGAGCCGCCCGCGCCACCGGCGCAGCTGACCAGCTTCGTGGGCCGCGCCGAGGACCTCGCCGAGGTCACCCGGCTGCTCGGGACGGCCCGCCTGGTCACCCTGCTCGGCCCCGGCGGGGCGGGCAAGACCAGGCTCTCGATCGAGGTCGCGGGCAGGCTGCCGGACGTCTGCTTCGTCGAGCTCGCGGCGCTGCGCGACGGGCGGCAGCTGCCGCAGACCCTGCTCGGCGCGCTCGGTCTCCGCGAGAGCGGGCTGCTCACCGGCCCCGAGGAGACGGAGCCCGTCTCCCGGCTGCTCGCGGCGCTGGCCGACCGGCCGCTGCTGCTCGTGCTCGACAACTGCGAGCACGTCGTCGAGGCGGCCTCGGACCTGGCCGCGCGGCTGCTCGCCGGATGTCCGGAGCTGCGCGTCCTGGCGACGAGCCGGGAGCCGCTCGGCATCACCGGCGAGAACCTGTGGCCGGTCCGGCCGCTCGGCCCGTCCCCCGCCGCGCGGCTCTTCGCCGACCGGGCCTCGGCCGTGCGCCCCGGTTTCGCGCCGGACGAGGCCGGGGCGGAGATCGTACGGCGGATCTGCGCCGAGCTCGACGGCCTGCCGCTCGCCATCGAGCTCGCGGCGGCCAGGGCCCGCACGTACGAGCTCCCGGAGCTCGCCGCCCGCCTGGACGACCGCTTCCGCCTGCTGTCGCGCGGCAGCCGTACGGCCGACGCCAGGCACCGGACGCTGCGCGCGGTCGTGGCGTGGAGCTGGGACCTGCTGTCCGGGGCCGAGCAGGTGATGGCGAGGCGCCTGACGGTCTTCTCCGGCGGCGCGACCGCCGAGGCCGCGGCGCTGGTCTGCGGGGTGCCCGACGCCGAGGACGTGCTGGACTCCCTCGCCGACAAGTCCCTCGTGGAGGTGGGCGGCGGGCGCTACCGGATGCTCGACACGATCCACGCCTACTGCGCCGAGCAGCTGGAGGTGGCCAGGGAGGCCGAGGCCCTGCGGCGCGCGCACGCGGACCACTTCCTGGAGCTGGCGCGGGAGGCGGACCCCCACCTTCGGCGGGCCGAGCAGCTCCGGTGGCTGGAGGTCCTCGGCGCGGAGCACGCCAACCTCCAGGCCGCGCTGCGCTGGACCGTCGAGGCGGGGGAGGTCGAGCTCGCCCTCGGGCTGTTCGCCTGCCTGTCACCGTATTTCTGGATGCGCGGCATGCGGACCCTGGCGACGGCACCGGCGGTCGCGCTCCTGGACGTGATCGGCGACAGCCCGCCACCGGGACTCGGCGACGGGTACGTGCTCTGTGCCCTCGTCGCGGCGGCCGGTGGCAGCGGACGGGAGGCGTGGGAACGCCACCGGGCGACGGCCGAGGCGGTCGTCGTCGACCCCGGCCGTCCGCACCGCCACCCGGTCGTCACCTTCCTCTGGCCGATGATCAACTCCGGCGCGGAGGATTCGAGCGTCGCCCTCGCGGTGATCGAACGCGGGCGGGCCGGGACCGACCCTTGGGAGAGGGCCGTCGTCCACCTGCTGTGGGGGTACCCGCACCTCGCGGCCGGGGACCTGGCGCGGGCCGAGGACGAGTTCACCTCGGCCGTCGACGCCTTCCGCTCGCAGGGCGACCGGTGGGGGACGTCGCTCGCCCTGGACGCGCTGGCCGGTCTCGCGGCCCTGCGCGGCGACCCCGGGAAGGCGATCACCCTGACCGACGAGGCCCTCGACCTCACCGAGCGGCTCGGCGCCCTGGAGGACATCCCCGACCTGCTGTGCAACCGGGGCGACTACCGCGTCCAGGCCTCCCGGACCGGGAAGGACCCCGCGGGCACCGGTCTCCGGCGGGCGCGCGCCGACTACGAGCGGGCCGCCGAGATCGCCCGCCACGCGGGCAGCCCCACCTACCTCGCCGCGGCGCTGCGCGGCCTCGGCGACATCGCGCGGCTGGAGGGCGACCTGGCCGGGGCACGCGTGCTGTACGAGCAGGCGCTCGACCGGTTCGAGACGCACTGGGTGCGGAGCGCGGGAAACCGGACGAGCGCGCTCCTCGGGCTCGGCAGGATCGCCGAGCTCTCCGGCGATCTCGCCGGGGCCCGTGCCCTGCACCGGCGGGCCGCCGAGGTGGCGGTGGAAACGGGGGCGATCACCGAGAGCGCCCGCCCGGTCGAGGCCCTCGCGGGGATCGCCCTGCTCGAAGGGGACGCCCCCGGGGCCGCCCTGCTGCTCGGCGCCGCCGTCGCCCTGCGGGGAGTCGCCGACGAGGACGACCCCGACGCCTCCCGTACGGCCGCCGCCGCACGGGCCGCGCTGGGCGAGACGCCGTACGAGGCCGCCCACCGCGAGGGCGCGCGGCTGTCCGGGCCGGACGCGCTGCGCCTGGCCGGTGTCTCCGAGACCTTCATCCGCACCTCACCGATCAGCGACCTCCGCTCGCGGTGACCCCGATGACCCCGGTGAGCTCGTGGTGGGAGTGGCGAGCTCGCGGTAGGAGTAGGGAGCCCCGGTGAGGGCGGTGAGCTCGCGGTAGGAGCGGTGAGCCCCGGTGGGAGTGAAGAGGTCGCGGTGGGAGGCGGCGAGCTCGCGGTGGAAGTGGTGAGCCCCGGTGAGGGCGGTGAGGTCGCGGTGAGCGGGCGGTGAGCGCCCTCGGACAGGCTCGTCTCATGAACACCACACCGCGGCTCAAGAACAAGAACATCCTGATCTCGGGGGCCGGCGTCGCCGGTCCGGCGCTGGCCTACTGGCTGCACCGCCACGGTTTCACCCCCACGATCGTGGAACGGGCGCCGGGCGTCCGCGACGGCGGCTACGCGGTCGACTTCCGCGGCGAGGCACACCTCACCATGCTCGACCGGATGGGGATCCTGGACGACATCCGGCGCGAGCGGACGAACATGGGCGCGATGGCGTACGTCAACGAAGCGGGCAGGAAGCTCTCCAGCATGCCCGCCGACGTCTTCAGCGGCGACCTGGAGATCCTGCGCGGCGACCTGGGGCGCATCCTGTACGAGCACACCCGGGACCACGTGGAGTATCTCTTCGACGACTCCATCACCGCGCTCGCCGAGGACGCCGAGGGTGTCCGGGTCAGCTTCGAGCGCGGTGAGCCGCGCCGGTTCGACCTGGTCGTGGGGGCCGACGGGCTGCACTCCAACGTCCGGGCGCTCGCGTTCGGCCCGGAGTCGCGGTTCGTGAGGGAGATGGGCCTGTACTGCGCGATCTTCACCACCGCCAACCACCTGGGACTCGACCACACCGGGCAGATCTACAACACCCCCGGCAAGCTCGTCGGCATGTACAGCGCCCGGGGGAACACCGAGGCGAAGGCGACGTTCTACTTCGGCTCCCCGCCGCTGAGCTACGACCGCCGCGATACCGAGCGGCAGAAGAAGATCCTCGCCGAGGCGTTCGCCGGTGTCGGCTGGGAGACCCCCCGGCTGCTGGACGCGATGTGGGAGGCCCAGGACTTCTACTTCGACTCGATCAGCCAGGTGCACATGGACAGCTGGTCGGCCGGCCGGGTCACGCTGCTCGGGGACGCGGCCTACTGCGCCTCGCCGCTGTCGGGCATGGGCACCGGCCTGTCCATGATCGGCGCCTATGTCCTCGCCGGGGAGCTGGCCGCCGCCGGGGGCGACCACCGCGCGGGCTTCGCCTCCTACGAGGAGGCCATGCGCGAGTACGCGGCGGGGTGCCAGAAGTCGGGCGACGGGGTGGGCAAGTGGATGGTTCCCGAGAGCCGGTTCATGGCCTGGTTCATCAACCAGAACTACAGGCTCCTGCCCTACGTACCGTGGAAGGGCCTGATCGCCAAGGGCATCCGGCAGACGGCGAACGCCATCGCCCTGAAGGACTACGGACGCTGACCCGGCCGGGCCTCGCACCACCGGCGAACGCCCTCGTTCGCGGCGAACCGCTCCGCGAGGAGCCGTGCGGCGGCCGGGTGGCCGCGTCAGGAAGTGGTGGCGCGGGCGGCGGCGTCGATGAGGTCGGCGACGGCGGCGGGCCGGGAGACGGTGACGGCGTGGGAGGCGTCGATCTCGACGGTCGTCGACCCCGCCCTCTTCGCCATGAAGCGCATCGACTCCGCCGGGATGGCCAGGTCCCGGGTGGTGACCATGGTCCAGGACGGGATGGTCTTCCAGGCCGCCCTGGTCGCCTTGTCCGCCAGCGCGGTCGCCTCGATGGGCCGCTGCGTGGCCGCCATCAGCCCGGCCGTCTCCGGGTCGACGTCGGCGGCGAACACCGCGCGGAACCCGTCCTGCCGGATGTACAGATCGGTCCCGGTGCCCCCACCGGCCGCCGGGTACGGCACCGGGTAGAGGGCGGAGCCGAGCTCGGCGCCGGGGAATTTGGCCGCCAGCTCGCCGGTGCTCTCCCCGACCTCCAGGTTGAAGCTGGCGACGTAGACGAGGGCGACGACGCCTTCGGCACCGTCGGCGGCCTCGCTCATCACCGATCCGCCGTACGAGTGGCCGGCGATCACGATCGGGCCGGTCAGGCTGTCGAGCACGCTGCGCAGGTAGACGGCGTCCTCCCGCAGTCCGCGCAGCGGGTTGGCGACGGCGACGACCGGGTAGCCGCGACGTTTGAGATCGGCCACCACGCCGTTCCAGCTCGCGGACTCGGCGAAGGCGCCGTGGACCAGGACGACGGTGGGAGTTCCCGTCGCGGTGGACTCGCGGGACGTGGTGCTCATGGGGACTTCCTCTCGGTGGCGGTACGGAGAGCGGCGGCTGCCGTTCCGATATGGAATATGCAATATATTGCTAACACTGTCAACGCCGGGCTCCGGTTGAAGTTTCCCGTCCGATGTGTGCAATATATTGCATGCCCATCCCGCACCACACGCCCGCCATCGACCGGCATCTCCTGCGTGACAACGTCTACCAGCGCCTGCGCGACGCCATCGTCGACGGCAGCCTCGCGCCCGGCGAGCAGCTACGCGACGTCGAGCTGGCGACCTGGCTCGGGGTGAGCCGCACCCCGGTCCGCGAGGCGCTGTTGCGGCTCGCGGAGGCCGGACTGGTCGTGGCCCAGCCGGGACGCTCCACGACGGTGAGCTCGCTGAACCTGCGCGACATCCGTGAGGCCCGCGACGTGGTGGCGGCGATGCACGAGCTCGCCGTCCGTGAGGCGGTGGGCGGTCTCACCGAGGCCGACCTCGACGCGATGCGCGAGGCCAACGACCGGTTCCGCGCGGCGATCGAGACGGGCGACGTCGAGGCGGCCCTGCGCGCCGACGACGAGCTGCACGGCATCCCCGTGAGGGTGGCCTCGAACCGTGCCCTGGCCTCGGTCCTCGACCAGTTCACGCCGGTGCTGCGCCGCGCCGAGCGGCTGCGCTTCTCGTCGCTGGGCGGACGCGCGTCCCTCGCCCGGCACGACAACCTGATCCGGCTCTGCGCCGCCGGGGACGCGGAGCAGGCGGCGGCGGTCGCCTTCGACACCTGGCGCACGCTCCCGGCCGTCGAGGAGTGAGCAGGCCCCTGTCCGTTTTCCCGGCCACCGTGGAGTGAGCATGGCTCTGTCCGATTTCCCCCGCCACCGGCTGACCTTCGGGCCGAGTCCCGTCCACCCGCTGCCGCGCCTCACCCGGCACCTCGGCGGGGCGTCGGTCTGGGCGAAGCGCGAGGACTGCAACTCGGGGCTCGCGTACGGCGGCAACAAGACCCGCAAGCTCGAGTACATCGTCCCGGACGCGCTCGCGCAGGGCGCGGACACGCTGGTGTCGATCGGCGGACACCAGTCCAACCACACCCGCCAGGTCGCCGCCGTCGCCGCGTCGCTGGGGCTGCAGGCGGTGCTGGTGCAGGAGAACTGGGTCGACTGGCCCGACCCCGTCAACGACCGGGTCGGCAACATCATGCTGAGCCGGATCATGGGCGCCGAGGTCCGGCTCGACCCGGCCGGTTTCGGCATCGGCTTCAAGGACTCGTGGAACCGGGCCATCGAGGACGTGAAGGCGCGCGGCGGCACGCCGTACCCGATCCCGGCGGGCGCCTCCGACCACCGGCTCGGCGGGCTCGGGTTCGCGAACTGGGCGTACGAGGTGGCGGAGCAGGAGCGTGAGCTGGGCGTCTTCTTCGACACCGTCGTGGTCTGCGCGGTCACCGGCTCGACCCAGGCCGGCATGATCGCCGGATTCGCCGCACTCGAGGAGGCCGGAGGGCGTCCGCGCCGGGTGATCGGGATCGACGCGAGCGCGAAGCTCGGCGAGACCCGCGAACAGGTCGCCCGGATAGCGCGGGCCACGGCCGAGCTCATCGGCGTCGGCCGCCCCCTGCGGGACGACGAGATCACGATCCTGGACGGGTGGGCCGGGGACCTGTACGGGATCCCGGTGCGGTCGACCCTGGACGCGATCCGGCTCACCGGCGAGCTCGAAGGCGTGATCATCGACCCGGTCTACGAGGGCAAGTCGATGGCCGGCCTGATCGACCTCGTCACCGGCGGGGAGATCCCCCGCGACGCCACCGTCCTGTACGCGCACCTGGGCGGCCAGCCCGCGCTGAACGCCTACAGCGGCGTGTTCACCCACACGCGGCGGCTGACCTGACGTTGCGCGTTCGCCCTCCACACGGCGGCCGACCTGGCACCGGTCGCGGCTCCTGGCCTACGGCTTACGGCGCACGGTTTATGGCGCACGGTTTATGGCGCACGGTTTATGGCGCACGGTTTATGGCGCACGGCGCGTGACGTGTGGCTCGTGGCTTACGGTCCGTGACTCACAGCTCATGACTCACGGCCCATGACCGGACCGCTCCGAAGTCGCCCGCGTGCCGTGACCGGCGAGGACCGCCGACCGTTGGCCGTCGACCATGACCGCCGGGTGGGTGGCTCAGCTGAGACCCCCGTTGGCCTGGAGGTTCTGGCCGGTGAGCCAGCGGCCGTCGGGGCCCACCAGGAAGCCCACGACGTCCGCGATGTCCGAGGGGTCGCCGAGTCGGGAAAGCGGGGTGAGGGCGGCGATCTGGGTCAGGAGCTCCTCCGGGTTGGTGCCGCGCAGCAGGTCGGTGTCCGTGGCGCCCGGGGAGACCGTGTTGACGGTGATGCCCCGCTCACCCAGCTCACGGGCCGCGACGGCGGTCAGCTGTTCGAGGGCGCCCTTGCTCGCCGCGTAGGGGGCGATGCCCGCCGCGGGGCGGACGGTGTTGAGGGTGGAGATGTTGACGATCCGGCCGCCGTCGCGCATGTGCTTGGCGGCGTACCGGATGGTCAGGAAGGCGGCCTTGGCGTTGACCGCCATGGCGCGGTCGTACAGCTCCTCGGTGGTCTCCGCGATGGAGATCGGGGTGAAGCTCAGCGCGGCGTTGTTGACCAGGATGTCGAGGCCGCCGAGAAGCTCGTCGGCGGTCTCCATCAGCCACTGCGCGGCGCCGCGCTTGCCGAGGTTGACCTGGACGGCGCGGGCGCTCCCGCCCGCCTCCTTGACCAGCCGCTCCACCTCGCCCGCTGACGTGGCGGCCTTCGCGTAGGTGAAGAGGACGTCCGCCCCGTCGCGGGCGAGACGCTCCACGATCGCCCGGCCGATGCCCCGCGACCCCCCGGTGACCACCGCCGTCTTGCCCTCCAGTACCGTCATGCCGACCTCCACGCCTCTCCCGTGATGTCCTCGACCGTCCTTCGGGCCGTCGCGAGCCCTCGCTCCCGCGTCCCTTTTCAAGCCCCTTGATCCCCTTTTAAGGCCTCCCCTGTGAGACGTCCCTTTTTGAGGAGCCCCCTTTTACGCCGCCCCATATGAAACGCCCTCGGTCCCCCACGACTTCGGGCCTCACCGTCGAACCTATGATCGACCGGCGCGGTTGTCGACGCCTTTCCCCGCCCCGCCTGGGGGCCGGTACCGGTCCCCGCGAGCCCCGCGGGAACGGGGACCGGGGGAAACGGGGAATTGGCGCGTTCCAGATCCGTGATGCTCCAGGTGTGGCGGAGTTTCGGTCCCACGACCTAATCTGCCCACCATGACCACCGATGGGCGCTCGGCGCACATTCTCGACGTCCTGATCACCGAGTTCGGTGATTCCATGAAGCGCGACCCCGCCGCCTTCCGGCGCAAGTTCCGGAAGATGGCCGCCTCGCCCTTCGCCTTCTACCGGGGCAGTGCCTGCCTGTTCTACGCGGACATGACCGGCGCGTTCGCCGACGACGCCTTCCTGGACGGGCAGACGCGGCGCGTCTGGATCCACGGTGACCTGCACGCCGAGAACTTCGGCACCTACATGAACGCCTCGGGCGTCCTGGTGTTCAACGTCAACGACTTCGACGAGGCCTACGTCGGCCCGTACATCTGGGACCTGCGGCGGTTCGCGGCCAGCGTCGCGCTCATCGGGTACGCCAAGGCGCTGTCGGACGACGTCATCAGCGGCCTGGTGACCGAGTTCGCCCACTCGTACCTCTCCGAGCTGCACGGCATCTCGGACGGCGGGGACGACGCGATCGGCTCGCTCACCCTGGACACCACGAGCGGCGTGCTCCACCGGGTGCTGCAGCTCGCCCGGCTGAACACCCGGGTGGCGCTGCTGGACCTGGAGACCACCGTCGAGAACTTCGACCGCAGGTTCGCCGTCATGGACGGCCGCTATCCGGTGGACCAGGAGACCCGCGAGGCGGTGGAGGTGGCCTTCCTCGACTATCTGACGACCCTTCCCACGGTCTCCGAGGTCGAGCACAAGATCAAGGACTTCGCGCTGCGCACCGGCATCGGGATCGGCTCGGCCGGGCTGCCCTCGTACAACATGCTCCTCGAGGGCCACACCCAGGCCCTGGAGAACGACGTCATCCTCTACATGAAGCAGGCCCAGGTTCCGGCCGTGGCGCGGCACATCACCGACGAGAAGGTGCACGGCTACTTCAAGCACCAGGGTCACCGCACCGCCGAGTCGCAGCGGGCCCTGCAGGCGTACGCCGACCCGTGGCTCGGCTACACCACGCTGAACGGCGTCGGCCAGCTGGTCGCGGAGGTCTCCCCCTACTCCGCCGACCTGAACTGGGGCGACGTCAACGAGCCGGACGAGCTGGCCTCGGTCATCCGCGACCTGGGCCGGGCCGTGGCCAGGATGCACTCGGTGGCCGACGACGAGTCCAGCCACGACCTGGTCGACTTCTCCACCGAGGACGCGATCGTGGCCGTGATCGGCGGCGACACCGACGGCTTCACCCGTAACCTCGTCGGCTTCGCCCACGCCTACGGGGCGCGGGCCAGGGCCGACCACGGGCTCTTCGTCGACCTGTTCAGGAACGGCCGCCTCCCCGGCCTCTGACCTCGCGGGCCTCGGCGTGGTGGCAGGCGACCTGGGCGGCGGCCGAGGACGGCAGGACGGGCAGCGCCCGTGACGCGCACAGCCCCTCGACCCCCGTCTCGGCCGCCGCGCCCGACGCCAGGATCTGGCAGCGCGGGTGGAAGCGGCAGCCCGGCGGGATCCGGGTCGGGTCCGGTGGCTCGCCGCCCAGCACCACGGGCGACGGCGACTCCGGCAGGACCGACAGCAGCGCCTGGGTGTACGGGTGCGACGGCTCGGTGAGGATCCGCTCCACGGGCCCCGACTCGACGATCCTGCCGAGATACATCACCGCGACGCGGTCGGCGATGTTCCAGGCCAGCCCGAGGTCGTGGGTGACGACCAGCGCCGACAGGCCCAGCTCGTCGCGGAGGCGGAGCAGCAGCGCGAGGATCTCGCCGCGCACCGACGCGTCCAGCGAGGCCACCGGCTCGTCGGCGACGAGCACCCTGGGGTCGAGCGCGAGGGCTCCGGCGATGACGACCCGCTGGCGCTGGCCGCCGGACAGCTCGTGCGGGTAGCGGTTGAAGAACCGCTCGGGAGGCCGCAGCCCGGCGCGCGACAGCGCCGACGCGACCCGCTCCCCCTCCGCCGGCAGCCGGTGGATGCGCGGCCCCTCGGCCACCGCCTCGTAGACGGTGTGCCGGGGGTTGAGCGATCCCGTGGGGTCCTGGAGGACGAGCTGCACCTCGCGCCGGTGGGCCCGCAGCGCGCGCGAGGAGTAGGCCAGCGGGACCCCGCCGTACAGGACCGCCCCCGAGGCGGGCCGCTCCAGGCCGAGCAGGGTGCGGGCCAGCGTCGTCTTGCCGCAGCCGGACTCGCCGACCAGCGCGACGATCTCCCCCTGGCCCACGACGAGGTTCACCCCGTCCACCGCGCGGGCGCGGCGCCCGCGCGAGGCGAACTCCACCCGCAGGTCCCGCGCTTCGAGCAGGGTCATCGGGCCTCCCGGTCGGCGCGGACGTGAACACACGCGGCGGTGTGCGCCGCCTCGGCACGGCCCACCTGGGTGCGCCCCACCTCGGCACGGCCCGCTTCGGTACGGCCCACCTGGGTACGGCCCTCGGCACGGTTCACCGGCCAGAGCTCGACCGGTTCCGACGCGCAGGAGACGAGCGACACCGGGCAGCGGGGATGGAAGGAGCACCCCGCGGGCAGGTGGGCCGGGTCGGGCGGGTCGCCGCCCAGGCCCCTGGGCGCCATCCTGGAGGCGGGGTCGCCGACGGTGGGGAAGGCCTCGGCCAGCGCCCTGCCGTAGGGGTGCCTGGCGTCCCGGAAGACCTCGTGCGAGGGACCGGACTCGACCACGCGGCCCGCGTACATGACCGCGAGCCGGTCGCACGTCGAGGCCAGGACCGACAGGTCGTGAGAGATCATGATGAGGCCGATCCCGTGCCCGGCGACGAGCGAGCGGATCAGCGAGAGCACCTGGGCCTGGATCATCACGTCCAGCGCGGTGGTCGGCTCGTCGGCGACGATCAGGCGCGGGGAGCAGGCGAGCGCCATGGCGATCATCACGCGCTGGCGCTGCCCGCCGGACAGCTCGTGCGGGTAGCCGCGCGCCCGCCAGGCGGGCAGGCCGACCTGCTCCAGCAGCTCCGCCGTCCTGCGCCGCGCCGCCGCGCCGGTCGCCATGCCGTGCACCCGCAGCGGCTCGGCGATCTGGTCGCCGATCCTGCGCACCGGGTTCAGGGCGTGCTGGGCCCCCTGGAAGACCAGGGAGGCCGACGCCCACCGGACCGCGCGCAGCCGCCCCCAGCTCATCGTGAGCACGTCCTCGCCGTCCAGCAGGATCTCCCCGGACACCAGCGTGTCCCTGGGCAGCAGCCGCAGCAGCGACATCGCCAGCGTCGACTTGCCCGACCCCGACTCCCCAGCCACGCCTAGGGCCTCGCCCTCCGCGAGAGCGAGCGAGACGCCCCGCACGGCGGGGACGTCCCCGGCCGCGCCCCGGTAGGTCACCGCCACGTCGCGCAGTTCGAGCAGGCTCACGAGACCCCCCGGACGCGTGGGCCGGGCGTGGCCGGGACTTCCGGAGGCCGCGGGTCGAGTACGGTCACGAGGCCCCCCGAAGGCGTGGGTTGAGTACGGTCTCCAGGGCGCGTCCGCAGAGGGTGAACGCCAGGACGACCAGGATGATGCACAGGCCGGGCGGCAGCACGTACCACCAGGCGCCCGAGGTGGCCGCACCCCAGTCGTAGGAGGCGCGCAGCATGCCGCCCCACGACACCTGGCCGGAGTCGGCGCCCAGGAAGGCGAGGGTGGATTCGGTGACGATGGCGCTGGCCACCGTGAGGGTGGTGTTGGCCAGGACCAGCGGGGCGACGTTCGGCAGCACGTGGCGGGTCATGACGTGCCAGTGCCCCGCGCCCAGCGCCCTGGACCTCTCGATGTAGGGCCTGGCCTCGACCGCCAGCGTCTGGGCCCGGATCAGCCTCGCCGTGGAGGCCCAGGAGGTCACCCCGATCGCCAGGATGATCGTGGACGTGCCGCCGCCGAGGACCGCCGCGAGGACCAGGGCGAGGACCAGGGCGGGCAGCACCAGGAACCAGTCGGTGACGCGCATCAGCACGGCCGAGGCCCAGCCGCGGAAGTGCCCGGCCGCGATGCCGAAGACCGTGCCGATCACCATGCTGAGCAGCGCCGACATGAACCCGATGAGCAGCGAGACCCGGGCGCCCCACAGGAGCATGAGCAGGACCGAGCGGCCCGACTCGTCGGTGCCGAGCGGGAAGCCCGCGCCCGGCGGCGCCATCTTGGCGCCCGTCGCCCTGGTCACGTCCATCCCGGCCGGGTCGGTGACCAGCGGCGTGACGAGGGCCGCCAGGACGGCGACCAGCAGGATCGCCGCACCGTACAGCCCGGCCCTGTTCCCGCCGTACGCGCGGAGGAACCGTGCGAGCGCGGCACGGCGGCGCGTCCTGGCGATCGCGCGCGACGTCCCGGCGCCCGTAGCGCCCGGAGTTCCGGCGGCTCCGGTCGCACCGGGGGTTCCGGTGGCGACACCGGTCGTGTCCCTTTCCCGCGAGCCGTCCTCCCCCGGAGCGCCGACCCCGGGGACTTCCTCCCTCGTGTCCTCGTCCTCCTCCTTCGTGCTCACGCCGACCTCACCCTCGGATCCAGGACGTGGTAGACCACGTCGGCCAGCGTGTTCATGACGATCACCGCGACGCAGACGAGCATGAAGGTCCCCTGCATGACCGCGTAGTCGGGTCCCCTGATCGCCTCGACGAACAGCAGGCCGAGGCCGGGCCAGGAGTAGACGAACTCCACCGAGACCGCGCCGCCGACCACGAAGCCGATCTGCATGAAGACCAGGGTCACCGTCGGCAGCAGCGCGTTCGGCACCGCGTGGCGCCGCCGGACGTCGTCGTCGCGCAGGCCCTTGGCGCGGGCGGTGGTCACGTAGTCCTGGCCGATCTCGTCGAGCAGCGAGGAGCGCATGACCAGCAGGTACTGCGCGTAGACGACGGCGACCAGGGTGAGGCACGGCAGCACCAGGTGGTGGGCGACGTGCAGGAGGTAGAGCGGCCCGCCGGGAGCGTCGACGTCCTCCATGCCCCGGGTGGGGAACAGGCCGGGGATCGGCCCCATCCCCGCGGCGAGGACCATGAGCAGCAGCAGTCCCAGCCAGAAGGTCGGCACCGACCACAGGGTCAGCGCGGTCCCCGTGGAGAAGCGGTCGAACCGGCCGCCGTGCCGCCAGGCGGCCCTGGTGCCCTGCCACATGCCCAGGCCGACCGCGACGGCGAGCCCGGTGCCGACCAGCAGCAGCGTCGGCCCCACCCGCTCGCCGATGAGCGCGGCGACCGGCCTGCGGTACTCGTACGAGGTGCCGAGGTCCAGCCGCAGGGTTCGCAGGACGAAGTCCAGGAACTGCTCGCCCAGCGGCCTGTCCAGGCCCATCTGCCGCCTGAGCAGGGCGAGCTGCTCCGGAGTGACCGGCACGTCGCGGGTGTAGGCGATGGTGGGGTCGCCGGGGATCAGGCGGAACAGGAAGAACGTCGCGACGATCACCAGCCCGATGCCGAACAGCGCCCCGCCGAGCTTGACCAGCGCGTAGCGCGCCACGCTCCGACGGGCACCGTTCCGACCGTCTTCCGGCGACGCCTTCGTCGGCTCCGACGCTTTCGTCAGCTCGCCCGGCGGTGTGCTCATCGGCCGCTACTCGCGGTCGTCGGCGGTGGCGCGGCGCCGCCTGGTGAGGAGGAGGACCCCGCCTCCGGCGAGCACGACGACGGCCACCGCCACCACGATCCAGACGACACCCGTGGAGTCGTCGTCGGCGGCCGGGGTCGCGCTCTCCACCGCCCGCAGGGAGTAGACCGGCCAGTAGCCGCTCCCGCCGTACAGGATGCCCTTGTCCTCCGGGATCGGGGTGATGGAGGCGATCCGGTCCTTGCGGTAGCCCTCCAGGTTGTTGGGATAGTAGAGCGCGATGACGGGGGCCTCGGTGTAGAGCCGCTCCTGCATCCGCTTGATCAGTTCGACGCGCGCGGGCCTGTCGAGCTCGGCCAGCTGCTCCTGATAGAGCCTCTCGAACTCGTCGTCGCAGAAGAACGACTCGGTGCCGCCGCCCTCGCCGCTCGCGGTGGGCCTGCGGCTGCACAGGTGGGTGGCGAGGATCTCCTCCGGGTCCGGGTTGACCGACCAGCCGCTGATCGCGATGTCGTAGAGCGCCGTGCCGCCCGTCTCCTCGGTGAACTTGTTGGAGTCGAGCTTGCGGGTGGTGATCTGGATGCCGATGTCCCTGAGCCAGCCGGTGAGGAACTGGGCGAGCTTGTCCTCGACGGGGTCCTCGGTGTGGATGCTGAAGCGCATCTCCAGCTTGCGGCCCCCGCCGGGCATGGTCCTGATCCCGTCGGCGTCCTTGGCGTACCCGGCCTCGTCGAGGACGCGGTTGGCCTCGGCCGGGTCGAAGGCGACGGCCTTGTCGCCCTCGGCCCTCCAGAAGAACTCCTGGTACATCGGCGGGATGATCGAGCCGTCGGCCGGGACGGCGAGCCCGTTCTGCACCTGCGTGACGAGGGTCTTCTTGTCGATCGCGTGGTGGATCGCCCTGCGTACCCTGACGTCCTTCAGGGCGGGGTGCCCGTCGCCGATCGGCTCACCGCCCGCCGTCGCGGCGCCCGGGTTGAGCTGCAGGTAGCTGGCGCGGCGGCCCTGGGTGTTCCACCGTACGAGGTTCGGGTCGCCCGCGAGGGTCCCGAACTGCGGGGGTGCCAGCCGCCCGATCCAGTCGACGTCGCCCTTCTTCAGCCCGGCGCTTGCCGCCTCGGGATTCTCGTAGAAGACGACGTGCAGCTCGTCGATGGCGGGGGCGCCGCGCCAGTATGACGGGTTGGCCCGCAGCTTCACGTAGTTGTTCTTGCTGTGCTCGACGGCGATGTAGGGCCCGCTGCCGACGGCGGGGTACGTCTCGTTCTCGAAGGTGCCGATGTCGGGAACGCCCTCCCACACGTGCTTGGGCACGATCGGGACCGGCAGCTCCAGCATCGAGGCCTGCGGCTTCTTCGTCTTGATGACGAGGGTACGGTCGTCGGGTGCCGTCACGGTGTCGAAGTTCTCGACGGCGGGGCCGTTCGCGGTCTTGGCCGCGTCGTCCGTCATGATCTTGTTGAAGGTCCACGCGGCGTCCCCCGCGGTGATCGGCCTGCCGTCCGACCAGGTGGCGCCGGACCGGATCGTGAAGGTCCAGGTCAGCTTGTCCGGTGACGTCTTCCACGATTCGGCGAGGTCGGGGCTCGGCTTCAGGGTCTTGGAGTCGGGCACCGTGAGGTGGCCGTACATCCAGCGGTGGATCGACGTCGAGATCAGCCGGACGGCCAGGAACGGGTTCATCGAGTCCATGCTCTGCGTCGCGCCGAGCCGGACGATCCTCTTCCGCGGCTGGGGTGCCCGCGCGGCGGCAACGTGTTGGCCGGGAGCGGCGGCGACGTGCCGGACGGGGGACGCCGGGAGCGCGACACCCCCGGAGGACGCGGGGGGTAAGACACCTCCGGAAGGTGCGGACGGTATGGCAACGCCGGGAAGCGCGGGGCGCTCCAGAGGTGACGCGTGCGCGAGGGGGAGCGCCGTCGCCGACAGCGCCGTCGACAGTCCCAGGCCCAGCACCGCCAGGCGCGCACCCGTTTTGAGCATGCCGTAACCCCACCTTCGGATCAGTGACTTCCTGACAACGAAGGCACACCATATAAACGGCGCGTGTCAACGAGCGGTGGAAAATTGTTTCACTCTCGTTTTATTTGGCGACATTATTTTTCAGATCCCACGGCACGAAACGATACAAAAGGTATTCAAAGGCGAAAACAGGACACTCAACCCCGTGGGACCGACCGGTTGGTATGGACGGGGTCGTCGGGGGTGCGGCATGCTACAGAACATGACTCTGTTCTCGGTGGAAGGCAAGACCGTCGTCGTCACGGGCGGTTCCCGGGGAATCGGCCGGATGATCGCGGCCGGGTTCGTCGACGCGGGAGCCACGGTTTACATCTCCTCGCGGAAGGCCGCCGAGGTCGGCAAGACGGCCGCCGAGCTGGGGTGCACCGCGATACCCGCCGACCTGTCCACGGAGGACGGGGTGTCCGCGCTGTTCGAGGCCGTCGCGGAACGGGAGTCCCGGCTCGACGTGCTGGTGAACAACGCCGGGGCCACCTGGGGCGCGCCGCTGGAGGAGTACCCCGAGCAGGCCTTCGACAAGCTCTGGGGGATCAACGTCAAGGGCGTGTTCTACCTGACCCAGCGGTTCCTGCCGCTGCTGCGCGCCGCCGCGAGCCCCGAGGACCCGGCCAGAGTGATCAACATCGGCTCGGTGGACGGCCTCCGGGTGCCGACGATGGAGAACTACGCCTACTCGGCGGCCAAGGCGGCCGTGCACATGCTCACCCGGCACCTGTCCCAGCGGCTCGCCAGGGAGTCGATCACGGTCAACGCGATCGCCCCGGGGCCGTTCGAGTCGAAGATGATGGCCTTCGCGCTCGACGACCCGGACATGCGCGCGGCGGTCGCCTCCCACGTCCCGATGGGCAGGATCGGCAGCCCCGAGGACATGGCGGGCGCCGCGATCTATCTGTCCTCACGCGCAGGGGCCTACCTCACCGGGGCCGTGATCCCGGTGGACGGCGGCATCTCCGGCCACGCGTAGACCACGCGTAGACCACGCGTAGACCACGCGGCCACACGTGACCCACGCACAGGCCACGCGCGAGCCACACGTCCACGCGTAAACCACGCACAGGCCACGCGGCCACGCGGGCCACACAGTCACACGGTCACACGGCCGCGCGGTCACAAAGTCACATGGTCACACGGCCACGCGGCCACACAGTCACGCGCAGGCCACGTCGCCGACGGACGTCACCGGCGGACGTCACCGGCGGACCCGGAAGCCCCGGAAGCCCCGGAGACTCGTCGGCAAAAGCGGACTCTTCCCCCAAGGGTTGCCTGTAGGCATCTTTGGCCCCAAAAGCCCCAAAAGCACTATCCGTAACACAAGTGTAAAATTTTACCCCTTGCCGTCATTTCTTCCAGATGACAGCTTTACCTCATGCTGAAGCGTTTCAAGGTGATGGCGCCGGTCGTACTGGCCGTCGCCATCGCCCTTCCCGCCGGAGCCGCCCAGGCGGACCCCACCCCGGCCGCACCCCCCGTGACCACCTGTGACGCCACCCGGACTCCCCCCGCGTACAACGGCAAGGTGCCGACGCCGAAGAGCGTTCTCGGCTTCGAGCTCGGTGAGCGGGAGGTCACCTCGGCCGAGTCGGACACCCTGCTCACCGCGATCGACCGGGCCAGCGACCGGGTCGTCTCCGGCACCCTGGCCACGACCGCCGAGGGACGCCCGCTGAAGTACGCGATCGTCGGCACCTCGAACAACATCAGGAACCTGCGCGCGATCGAGACCTCGATCAAGCTGCTGCGCAACCCCCTCACCCCCGCCTCCGCGGCGAAGGTCCTCGCCAGGAACACGCCCGCGATCCTGTGGATCGCCGGAAACGTGCACGGCGGTGAGGAAAGCGGCACCGACGCGGCGCTGAGGACCCTGCACGACCTGGCCGGACGGGACGACTGCGCGGCCAAGCGCATCCTGGACAACGCCGTCGTGGTGATCCTGCCGACGCAGAACCCCGACGGCCGCGAGGCCGACACCCGGCGCAACGCCTACTCGTTCGACATGAACCGCGACTGGTTCGCGCGGACCCAGCCGGAGACCGACGGCAAGATCGAGCTGATGCGCAAGTATCCGCCACAGCTCTTCATCGACGCCCACGAGATGGGCGGCACCGAGTACTTCTTCCCGCCGAACGCCGACCCGTTCTACCACGACATCGCCGAGCCGACGATCGACTGGATCAACAACACCTACGGCGCCGCGATGATCAACGAGTTCACCGCGCGCGGGATCCCGTTCTTCAACCGCGACGTCTACGACATGTTCTACATGGGCTACGGCGACACGGTCCCGACGACCGGGTTCAACGCCGCGGGCATGACGTTCGAGAAGGGGAGCTCCTCCCCGATCGCCGCGCGGGCCTTCGAGCAGTGGCTCACCCAGTGGGTGTCGCTCTCGGCCGCGGCGGCCAAGAAGACCGAGATCCTCACCACCTGGCACCGCATGTACGCCGACGCGCTCAAGCAGGGCCTCGACGGCAAGCTGGAGCCGAACCAGGTCTACAACCCGGGCAACGAGGTCATCACCCAGGTCCCCGACCGCAAGGTGCGCCACTACTTCCTGCGCGCCGACGACCCGGCCAAGAAGGCCGAGACCGAGCTGATCGTACGGCGGCTCCAGCGCATGGACGTCCAGGTGTTCAAGCTGGCCCTGCCGCTCACGGTCAAGGACTTCAAGGCCTACGGCAGGCCCGAGGCGAGGACCACCCTGCCCAGGGGCACCTACTGGATCCCGATGGCCCAGGGCCAGAAGCACTGGATCCAGGCCATGCTGAACGAGGACACCTACACGCCGTTCCCCTACTTCTACGACGTGACCGCGTGGAGCCTGCCGCTGCTCGGCAACGTCTCCGGCGGGTCCTCCGGCCAGGTGCTGCTGCCCCTCGCGACGCCGGTCCAGGCGGTGGACGCCCCGTCCACCAAGGTGACCACCTCCCGCAAGATCGGGGTCCTGCAGCTGTCCGGCGGCACGGCGCAGAACGCCGCCGAGTCCTCCGGCTGGCTCCGGCACCGCCTCGACCGCGACTGGAAGCTGCCCTACACCGTGCTCACCCCGGCCGACGTGGCCGCGGGCAAGCTGACCGGGCTGGACGTGGTGCTCGTGCCCGACGGCTCGGCCAACGCGGCGAACACCACCCTCGGCGACGCCGGGCGCGCGGCGCTGCGCGACTGGGTCTCCGGCGGCGGACGCTACGTCGGCTGGGCGGGCGGCACCCAGCTCGCCGTCCTGGCCGGTGTCTCCGGCGTGACGCTGGCCGAGCCGACCTCGGACATCCCCGGCTCGCTCTTCAGGACGAACGTGGCCCAGGGTCCGCTGAGCAAGGGCGTCGGGGCGAGCGTCATGCAGTTCTACGCGTACGACCTGGTCATGCGCGCGGCCAACCCCGCGCACGTGGTGTCCTCCTACCCGGCCGCGAACTCGTCCGACTGGTACCAGTCCGGTTTCGCGCTGGGCGCCGAGGAGCTCGGCGGGACGGCCGCGGCGGTCGACGAGCCGGTGGGCAACGGTCACGCGGTGCTGTTCGCCGCCGAGCCGAACTTCCGCGCCTTCACCGACGGCACGATGAAGATCATCTCTAACGCCATCACCGCCGACCTGCCGTCCGCCTCCGCGAGCGCGCGGGCGCTCCCCTCCGCCCCCTCCACCGCCGAGGCCTCGCGGGCCGCGACGGCCATCCCGGACCGCGGAGCGCCGATCCGCGTCACGGTCCCCGCGGCCGACCGCGACAAGGTCGTCGCGGCGCTGAAGGGCTTCGGCGCCACCTGGACCGAGCAGCCCGCCACCGGCGGGGCCGTCCGGTTCACCGTCGCCAACCCCGAGGAGCTCGACCTGCACGAACACCCCTGGGCCCGGAAGCTCCCCGGCGCCCTGCGCACCGCCGGGGTCTCCCCGCTCGCGGTGGTGATGCCGCAGTAACACTCACCGGCAAGTGCGCGGCGCGCGTCCCCTTCCCCGGGACGCGCGCCGTCGCGTTTCACACACGACGCGTTTCATACAGGACGCCCTCCGTACAGAACGCTCCTCGCACGGGACGCAGCTCTCCGTACGGAGAGCGTCCCGCACGGGAGGGCCTTCGCGGCTCAGAGCGCCTCGGCCAGGGCGCGGGCCAGGTTGGCGGCGGCCCCGGGCGCGTACCGCAGGAACAGGTACGGCTCGGTGAGCTCGACCTCGATGAGAGCCGGACTCCCGTCGGCGAGGCGGACCAGGTCCACCCGGGCGTAGAGCACCTCGGGAAACTCACCGAGCACCCGCTCCGCCAGGGCGAACTGGTCGGGCCCGGGGACGCGGAGCTTCCCGTGGTCGTTCCCCTGCCCCGGCCTGCTCGCGCTCTCCACCAGCATCGCGTTGCGCCGGATCGCGTGACTGAACCGGCCGCCGAAGTACAGCAGCGAGGTCTCCCCCTCGGCCTCGACCATGTCCAGGTACGGCTGGATCATCGCGGTCCGCCCCCCGGAGGCCAGCCGGGCCGCGTGCGCCTCGGCCTCCTTCCGGTCCACGGTCCTGATCGTGTCGCGGGCCCCCGCCGAGACGGAGGGCTTGACCACGTACTCGTCCAGGACGGGAAAGTCCACCGCCTCCCCCGGCCCCACCCAGTAGGTCGGGATGGACGGCACGTCCAGCTCCCGCAGGTAGGTCTTGTCGGTGTTGCGCTCCAGCACGGCCGCCGGGTTGAGCACCCGCGTGACCGACTCCGTCCGATGGGCCCACGCGAGGAACTCCTCCCGCCGCTCCACGTAGTCCCAGGGCGTACGGACCACGGCGGCGTCGAACACGGCCCAGTCGACCTCGGGATCGTCCCACCGCACGATCTCCCCGGCGATCCCCTCCTCGGCCCACGCCGCGACGACGACCTCCTTCTCGTCGTCACCCCCCTCCGGGTCGGCAAAAGTCACGTACGCCACGGAAACACCCACGGAAAGCCTCCTACACCAGCCCAGGTCAGTACCAAATCAACAGAAGGCACCTTACCTACAAGTGATATGGGCGTTATGACCGGGATGTCGCGCATGGTTGACGTCCTGCTCGGTACGGCCGCCCACGGCCCATGGTTCGGCTCTTCGGATGAGCCGGAGACCTCGGAGACCGTGTTCAGATCGCGGACAGGTCCGCGACGACGTTCGCCGCCGACGTGTTCCGTGCCCGGTTCCAGGAGGTTCCGGCCCACAGGTGCAGCGTCTCGGCGTCCCCGCCGGCCGCCGCGGCGCGGCGCAGTGGCGCGGTCAGGTGGTGGAGCTGCGGGTAGGCCGCGGGTGCCCGGCCTGAGTACTCCGTCATGAACCGGTTGACCAGGCCGCGCGCCGGACGCCCGGTGAAGGCCCTGGTGACGTCGGTACGGGTGAAGCGGGGATCGGTCAGCGCCGCACGGTGGACCTCGCCGGTGCCATTCTCGGGGCAGAGCAGGAAGGCGGTGCCCGCCGCCGCCGCGACCGCTCCCGCGGACAGGACCCGGGAGACGTCCGCGGCCGAGGCGATACCGCCGGCCGCGATCAGGGGGAGCCGCGACACCTCTCGTACCCGGGACAGCAGGCGCTCCAGGCTCATCGCCTCGACGTCCGCGTTGGTGAACGACCCGCGGTGGCCGCCCGCCCCCTCCCCCTGGACGCACAGCACGTCGGCCGCCGAGGCCAGCCGCGCCTCCGCCTCCGACGTCACCGTGACCATCACGGTGGTCCCCCTGTGGCGGAACGCCTGGATCAGCTCGTCCTCCGGACAGCCGAACGTGAAACTCACCACCGCGGGCGGGTCCGCCAGCAGATCCGCGACCTTGGCCGGGAAGTCGTCGTCGCCCCCGCGCGGGACTCCCAGGGGGGCGCCCAGCCGCCGCGCCTCCCCCTCGATGACCTTCGCGTAGGCGTCGATCTCGGCCTGGTCGGCGTCGTCGGCCGTGGGCATGAACACGTTCACCCCGAACGGGCAGGAGGTGAGCTCGCGCGTCCGGTCGATCTCCTGGCGCGTCTGCGCGGCCGTCTTGTAACCGGCCGCGAGGAAGCCCAGCCCTCCGGCTTCGGACACGGCCGCGGCCAGCTGGGGCGTGGACGCCCCACCGGCCATGGGAGCCTGCACGACCGGCAGCCCGAACGGCCACGACCACGCCACCGGATCGGACATCGGCTCCTCCTCCCCCAGCGCCCTCGTGACCTGATCAACCTGATCACCGGCACCGCGACGACGAACGAGACCGAGACGGGACGGACAAAACTCCCATCGATCTCCATCGGCCTCTGAAAGCCTATGCCACCGCCCGGCGCCACCTCGTTCCAGGTCAGGCGTCAGGCGGTGCTCTGTCAGGAGCTCCAGGCCTCGCGGACCGGCTCCGGGTCGGGGGTGTCGACGAGGAGCTTGGCGACGGCGTCGCCGATGTCGGCGGGGTCCCAGCGGGCGCCCCGGTCGGCGCGGGGGCCGTGCCGCCAGCCGTCGGCGAGGGAGATCGCCCCGCCCCCGACCTCGAAGACCCGGCCGGTGACGTGCCGGGACCCGGCCGAGCCGAGCCAGGCCACCAGCGGCGCGATGTTGGCCGGGTGCGTGACGTCGAAGCCCCCCTGCCCGGCCCCGGCGTCGAAGCCGTCCGCCGGTCCGGCCGTCGCGGCGCGGGTCTTCCCGGTCATCCGGGTGCGGGCGGTCGGGACGATCGTGTTCACCGTGACGCCGTAGTGGCCGAGCTCCGCCGCGGCGACCTGGCCGAGTGCCACGACGCCCGCGGTGGCCGCGGAGTGGTTGCCCTGGCCGGCGCCGCCGAACAGCCCCGCCCCTGAGGAGGTGTTGATCACCCGGGCGTCCACCGGGTCGCCCGCCTCCGACCGCTCCCGCCAGTGGGCGGCCGCGTGCCGCAGCGGCAGGAAGTGGCCCTTGAGCTGGACCCGGATCACGTCGTCCCACTCCTGCTCGGTCATCGAGACGAGCATCCGGTCGCGGACGAACCCCGCGTTGTTGACGAGTATGTCCAGTCGCCCGAAGGCGCTCAGCGCCGTCTTGACCAGTCGGGCCGCGCCGCCCCACTCGGTGACGTCGTCGCCGCTGGCCACGGCCCGGCCGCCCAGGTCACGGATCTCCTCGACCACCTCCAGGGCGGGGCCCGCGGAGCGCCCGTCGCCCTCGCGGCCGGTGCCGAGGTCGTTGACCACGACCCGGGCTCCCTGCCTGGCGAACTCCAGGGCGTGCTCCCTGCCGATGCCGCGCCCGGCGCCGGTCACGATCGCCACCCGCCCGTCACAGATCCCGCCCATGCCAAGGCCCCTTTCGTCGCGATCAGGCAGAGTTTCCCGGTTGTTCACCTTTCATGTCTAGATGCGATCCTTCACCGGCTCGACGAAGCCGTACGGGACTTCGCGGCGTCAGGTGACGGTGAGGCCGCGGCCCGCGAGGATCAGGGCGGCCTGGGTGGGGCTGATGACCGCTCCGCGCAGCGAGCGGAGCCGGGTGTCGTCGACCTCTCCGAGGTCGGCCCCGCGCAGGTCCGCCTTGGTGAAGACCGTCTCGACGATCCGGGCGCCGATCATGCGGCAGTCGTCGAACACGGTCTTGGTGAAGTCGCAGCCCGACAGGTTGGCGTCGTCGAAGCGGACGCCCCGCAGGTGGAGACCCCGGAGCGAGCAGCCGGTGAGGTCGGCCAGGGCGAGGTTGGAACCGTCGAACCGGTAGCCGGTGCCCCGGCAGGCGGACAGCACCGCGCCGATCATGCGGCAGCCGGTGAAGGTCGCGTCGGTGAGCAGGGCCAGCTCGAAGCGCGCGCCCGACAGGTCGACGTCGGTGAAGGTCGCGTCGACGAGCTCGGCGTTCGCGAACCTGAGCCCCGCTCCCCCGCCACCGGAGAAACGCGCCCCGTCCAGGTCCGCACGGCGGAAGTCGGCCCGCTCCAGCACGCACTTCTCGAACGAGGCCTCCACCAGCGACGCCCCGGTGAGGTCGGCGCCGGTGAGATCGCACTCCCGGAACACGTAGGGCCCGTCACCGGTCAGAAGATCTCCGAGCGAGAGCCCCGCCAGATCGACCCCGTGGATCTCTCGCTGGCCCGCCAGCAACTGTGCCGCATCCATCCCGCGATTCAAGCAGCCCGCCCCGACAGAATCCCGGCCGCCGTACTCCCGGGAGACCGCCGCACGCCAAGAGACCGCCGTACTCCCGGGAGACCGCCGCACGCCGAGAGGTCACCGTACTCCCGTGAGACCGCCGCACGCCAAGCGGTCGCCGTACTCCCGGAAGACCACCGTACGCCGAGAGACCGCCGGCCCCGAGGAGAGGGCCATCGGTCAGGCGGTGCCCGTGTCCCCGGCGAGGAGTTCGGCGGCGGCCTGGCCGCAGACGCGGGCGGCCCCGTGGGTGGCGATGTGGACGGCGCCGAGGTCGGAGCGGCCGGGCAGTCCCATCTCGACCACGACGGCGTCGGCGCGGGCGGCCAGCAGGTGCCGGAGCGCGTCGGCCTGCCAGGGGTGGCGGTGCGCGTCGCGGACGACGATGACCAGGGGACGCTCGGCCGCCGCGGCGAGCACGGCCTCGACGGCGCCTCCGGTGGCGGTGGAGGCGACCAGCCGGGTGACCGTGGTGCCGGGGAGAAGCTTGCCGAGCGGCTCGCCCACGCCCCACGGGGTGTCCTTCTCGATGGCGAGGTTCATCTCGGGGGCGAGCTCGACGACGTGCGGCGGGGCGGGCAGGGGGAACACCACGGCCGCGGAGCGGCGGGTGATCCGCAGCGCCCGGCGGGCGGCGTCCAGGCCGATCGACGGGGTGCCGGGACGGCCGGAGGCACCGGAGGCATCAGAGCCCGAGAGCGCGCCCCGGTGGGCGGTCGTGGTCCAGAGGGCGAGCTCGCAGACGCGGCGGGAGGCGTCGGCGAGCCGTTCCTCGGAGAGCCTGCCCTCGATCACGGCGTCCACGATCGCGTCGCGGATCCCGATCGCGGTCTCCTCCCCCGCGTGCTCGCCGCCCACGCAGATCGCGTCGGCCCCCGCGGCGACGGCGCGGACCGAGGCCCCGCCGATGCCGTACGGGCCGGAGACGGCGGCCATCTCGATGCCGTCGGTGACGATGACGCCCTCGAAGCCCAGCTCGACCCTGAGCAGGTCGTGCAGGACCGGGCGGCTGAGGGTGGCGGGCATCGCGGGGTCCAGGGCGGAGACGAGCAGGTGGCCAGTCATCACCGTGCGCACCCCCTGCTCGACGGCCGCGCGAAAGGGCCGCAGCGCCACGTCGCGCAGCGCGCCGGCGGGAGCGGCGACGAGCGGCACCCCGTGGTGGGAGTCGACAGAGGTGTCGCCGTGGCCGGGGAAGTGCTTGGCGCAGGCGGCCACCCCCGCGGACTGCATCCCCCGGATCCAGGCGGCGGTGTGCCGGGCGACGAGGTCGGGGTCCGCGCCGAAGGAGCGCAGGCCGATGACCGGGTTGTCGGGGTTGGAGTTCACGTCGGCCGAGGGGGCGAAGTTGAGGTTGACGCCCGCCCTGGCCAGGTCGCGGCCGAGGTCGGCGGCGAGTTCCTCGGTGAGGCCGGTGTCGTCGACCACGCCGAGGGCGAAGTTGCCGGGCCGGGTGCTCCCGCCCGCGGCCTCCAGGCGGGTGACCTCGCCCGACTCCTCGTCGATGCCGACCAGGACCTGGGGGTTCTCCTCCCGGAGCGCGGCCGTGAGATCGGCCACCTGGGAGGGGGTGGCGATGTTCCTGGAGAAGAGCACCACCCCGGCCAGCCCCTCGCCGAGCCGGCGTCGGAGCCAGTCGGGCGGGGACTTGCCCTCGAAGCCGGGAAAGACCACCGTCTCCGCCAGGCGGAGCAGCTCTGGGCCGCGCTTCATTCACCCCTCCTCGCCTGACGGCCGGTCGGCGTTCCTGCCGAAGACGCGCAGGCACCACGTTGTACCGGACCCCTGGGGAAAGCGCTCCCACAGCGGCTTTGCGCAAATCTAATAGGAAAGTTTCCTAATTGCTAGTGGGCTGACCATAGGCCTTTGACTCAGGATTTTGCGGATCGGAACGATGGACGAGTCCGAGGTCCGCTGATACGGAGCCGAGAACGGGAGTCGCCCGCGTACGACGGGACCCGCCGGCACCCACGTGGAAAACCGAATCCGCCGACGACATCGGCGGATCCGCCCGCGCGATCGGGAGGCGGTGGTGAATCAGCCCGCGTGACAGGAGGCGGTGGTGAATCCGCCCGCGCGGTCGGGAGATGGCGGCGGATCCGTCGCACGATCAGGGGGCGTCCGCACGATCAGGGGGCGCCCGCGGGCCCGTCCGCGCGGCACCGGGCGCGGAGGCTCGTCCCCGCGCCGTCCGGCGGTCGCTCGCCGTCCCCGCACCGGGCACGGACCACGCCAGCGGCGTGACCGTCCCCTTCCACGGGAGGTGTAGCAAGCATTTGGCGAGGGCCGGGAACGGGAGTGAGCTGGCGCGTTCCGGTGAACAAGCGATTGCGCAAGGGCTCATAATGGGGGCGTGAACACGCGAAAGAACTCCGGCGGCACGACCACGACCCCGGTCAAGCGCCAGGGCGGGACCAGGCGCGCGGCCACATCCGGCCCCGCTTCGGAGCGCCGCGACCATCTCGTCAAACTCGCCGCCGAGCTCTTCGCCCGCAAGGGCTTCCAGGCGACCACCGTCCGGGAGATCGCGGAGGAGGCGGGCATCCTGTCCGGAAGCCTCTACCACCACTTCGACTCCAAGGAGACGATCGTCGACGAGGTGCTCACCACCTTCCTCGACGACCTCGTCGGCCGCTACCGCACCGCCCTGGACAAGAGCGGCGACCCCCGCACGATCCTCTCAGAGATGGTGCGCATCGGGTTCAGCACGCTGGAGCCGCACCGCGCGGCGATCACCGTCATGCAGAACGACTGGAACTACCTGAGGTCACTGCCCGGCGACCGCTTCGACTACCTGGTCAGGGCCGAGGACGAGGTCGAGCGCATGTGGGTCGAGCAGATCAGGCTCGGCCAGGCCGACGGCCTGTTCCGCGCCGACGTCGACCCCAAGCTCACCTACCGCATGATCCGCGACACCATCTGGGTGGCGGTGCGCTGGTTCCGCCCCGGAGGCCGTCTCAACACCACCGGCCTCGCCGAGCACTACATCACCGTCCTGTTCGACGGCCTGGCGACCGGCGAGCGGAGTAGCCAGAAAGCATGACGCCCGCCGAACCCGGCGCGGCGAGCGGCGCGGCCTGTGAGAATCAAGCGTCCGCGAAGCGAACGGGAAGTGGTGGGCGAGCATGGAGATACTGCAGAAGGCCGTGCGAATGGCGCTCACCGACGTGGCCGACCCCGCCAAGGCCCCGGTCATGCAGGCCTACATGAAGTCGTCGATGCCGTTCCTCGGCGTGCAGGCCGCGCCCCGCCGCGCCGCGCTTAAGCGGGTCTTCGCCGACTATCCCGTCGACACCGCGTCCGCGTGGCGGGAGGCGACGCTGGCCCTGTGGCGCGGGGCCGAGTATCGCGAGGAGCGCTACGCGGCGATCGAGCTGACCGGCTTCCGCTTCTATCGCGTCTACCAGACGCTCGACGCCCTCCCGGCGTACGAGGAGATGATCGTCACCGGGGCCTGGTGGGACTACGTCGACGAGCTCGCCGTCCACCGCGTCGGCGGCCTGCTCGCGACCTTCCCCGACACCATGCGCCCCCTCATGCTCCGCTGGGCCCGCGGCACCGACCTGTGGAAGCGCCGCACCGCCATCCTCAGCCAGAACCGCTTCAAGTCCGCCACCGACACCGGCCTGCTGTACGCCTGCATCGAGCCGAGCCTGTCCGACAACGACTTCTTCGCCCGCAAGGCGATCGGCTGGGCCCTGCGCGAGTACGCCAAGACGAACCCCGGCGAGGTCGTCCGCTACGTCGACCACACCCGCATCAGCGGCCTGAGCCGCCGCGAGGCCCTGAAGAACCTCCCGACCCGGTGACCCGGAAGCCCGCGCTCCGTCTTACTCGTACCCGGACACGCCGGTCTCGCGGCGGACGACGACTCCGGTGAGCGTCGTTCGCGGAACGGCTCCTACGGGAAAACGGCTCCTACGGGAAGAGGCCGAGTCGCGGCACGAGACGCTCGCAGAAGTCGATGATGTCGGCGGTCCACACGGTCGCCTCGTCGAGCTCGTCGCCGGTGACCGCCTCGCTCGGCTGGCCCGAGTATTCGAGGACGTTCCTCCTGCGCCGCATGTGGTCCAGCCGGCGGAAGGACGCGCCCTCCCTGGTCTGTCCGAACTGGGCGGCGACGGCCTCCCTGAGGGCGATGTGCCCACCGGCGGACGTGGCGCGCAACCCCTGGGCCTGCAGGAGCGCGGCGGAGGCCTTCCTCGCGGCGTCGTAGCAGAGGGTGTAGGCGCCGTCGGGATCGGTGTCACGGATCAACTCCACCGATTCGAGGTGGCTTCGCGCTGACTCGATCATCGACTCGGCCATGTGATGGGCCAGAGGAACCCGCTGGAGCTCACGATTGTCAAGAAGCTTGCGGATCGCGGCTTCGCCGATGGTCCACTGCACTGCCGGGCTCCCTCTCGACCTCCACGACGACCGTCGGCCCGTTCGCGATCTCGCGGAGCAGGCCTTCGCCGCCAGACTCCCACGCGGATACGCTCCGTAACACCGGATTCACGGAAATGCCCAGACGACGCTCGGCTCGTTCCGCCGCGTCGTAGACGTCCCCCCGGGACGGCGAGCCGACGACCAGGAGGTCCACGTCGTTGGGCTGAGGGCCGGGCCGGCCGTGGTAGCGGGCGGCCCAGGAGCCGAAGATGACGAGCCGTTCGATCTCGGGCACCGACGCGAACTCCTCCGAGATGATCGCGGGAGGGCCGAAGGTGACGGCCAGCAGTTGCGCCAGCGGCCGCGAGGCGGCGGTCTCGGTGTTGGCTCTGACGAGCCGCGCCCTGCCGATCTTGCGCTCCCGGAGGAGACCGGCGCGTACGAGGCGATGAACCTCGCGCTGGACCGTGGGCAGAGGGGAACCGAGGACCTCGGCCAGGTCGGTGATCGTGGATTCCTCGTCGGCGGCCAGGAAGAGGCGGGCCAGCAGGCGGGCCTGAAGTCGTGATCGGAAGATGGGCATGAGCTCGGGAGCCAAAGCTCTCATATAGCTGACGATAACTCTCGTTATTCGAGAACGTCAACGATGCCGATCGGGAGTGTCACGAAGAGGGCCCCGGCGGGGTGGGGTGCCGCCGGGGCCCGGGAGGGTTAGCTGATCTTGAAGGGGTCCCCGTAGACCTTCCAGGACAGCGGGGTGTTCAGGTCGAGGTTGCCGTTGTTGAGGAAGACCCGCTGGGCGGTGTCGACCCGGCTGGTGTCCTCGTGGGCCTCCTCGGCCTTCATCGCGACCTTGCGCGCGTCGAGGAAGGCGTGCAGGTACTTCGTCTCGTCACCGCCCTGCGCGGGGGGCTTCGCCTTCTTCAGGGCGTTCTTGCGGATCGCGCCGAAGCTCTGCGGGTCGGTGCCCCCGCCGTGCATGACGATGGCGTCGTAGTAGGCGAACTGCCCGAGGGCGCGCAGGCCGTCCTTCTTGGCCTGGCTGACCGCGGGGTTGAAGTAGACCCGGTCGCGCTCCTCGTTCTGGGCCTGCTGGAAGACCGTGTCCTTGGCCGCGGTGGCCCAGTCCCTGGTGTAGTTCGGGTCGAGGCCCGCGTGGGAGTCGGTGCCGTCGACCTTGCGCAGGGCGGGAAGGTACTTCGCCAGCACGTTCCCCGGCTTGAGCTGGGTGTAGCGCTCGACGAGGTCGAGCATGTCCCCGGTGCCGGAGCAGAAGCCGATGATCCCGGCGGTGTAGCCGCGGCCGTCGTCGATGTCCTCGATGTACTTGTACTGCGCCTTCCAGTCCAGCGAGGAGTTCTCGGCGCTGGACACCAGCTGCATGGCGATGTCCTTCTTGCGCGGGTCGGTGAGGTCGACCGCCGCGGAGGACACGGACAGGTCGGCGGGTGCCACCGCGGGCACGGTCGCGGGAGAGAGCGTGGCGGCGTGCCCGGCACCGGCGGGGGCGATCAGGGCCGGGACGGCGACCGCGGCCGAGGCCAGCAGGAGGCGCGGGGTACGACGGCCGGAGCGGGGATTCGACGAGAAGGACACGTGTCTCTCCAGGGAAGGGGGTCGGAGGAACACCCGGAGGCTCTCCGAAGGGGGTTTCGCGCGGGCTCTCCGGGGACGGGGCCGAAAGGCCGGGGACGGACGGGAACGGACGGGAGGCGTGCGTGGAGGAAGTGGTCCCGGTCGCGAGGAATCCATCCCCCGCGTTAGGAAACTTTCCTAACGAACTTACCCCCCACCACTCCCCGTCCGTCAACCCGTTCGCGCCGATCGAACCTGAAGGCAGTCTTAGGAGAGGCTCAAGCGCCCCTGAGCGAGAGCGGCCGGCGATCACGCGCGACACCCCGCGGCCATGGGCCGAAACGCGGGCGGGCCACCGCCGGGCGTCGGGTGCCGGGCGTCGGGTGCCGAAGAACTCTCACGAGGGCGACCGGTGTCCCGCGCGGGTGTCAGCGGGTCACGGTGAGCACGATCTTGCCGAACCGGGCGCCGGACTCCATGTGCCGGTGCGCCCCCACGACGTCCTCCAGCGGGAACAGGCGGTCAACCACCGGGCGGAAGACCCCGGCGCGCAGGCCGGAGACGACGAACGCCTCGGCCCGGCGGAGCCTCCGGGGGTCCTTCGTGGTCTCCAGCACCGTGTAGGTGCGCACGTTGAGGGCGGGCATGCCCAGGTCGAATCCCGGATACGGCGTCGGCCGCCCGCTCAGCGCCCCGTACAGGAGGAGCGTGCCGCCCGGGGCCACCGCCCGCGCCAGGTCGGTCACGCCCGGCCCGGCGACGGCGTCGAGGACGTGCTCGGCCCCCCTGCCGCCGGTCAGGGCCAGCAACCTGGCCGGTACGTCCTCCTCGTCGGAGACGATCACTTCGGCCGCGCCCTCCTCCAGCAGCCGTTCCCGCTTGGCGCGGGTCCGGGTGACGGCGATCGGCGTCGCCCCCACCCGGTTCGCCGTGTGGATCGCGGCCAGGCCGACGCCGCTGGAGGCGGCGTTCAGCGCCACCACGTCACCCGCCCCCATCCCGCCCACCTCCACCAGCGCGCCGTACGCGGTGAGGTAGGGCATCCACACGGCGGCCCCGGACACCGCGTCCACCCCGTCGGGCCGGTGCAGGAGCGCGGCCGCGGGAACGATCGCCCGCTCGGCGTAGACGCCGTAGTCGTTCTGCGAGAACGCCGGAACGCTGCTGACCGGCTGCCCCTCCGCGAACCCGCTCACCCCCGGGCCGACCGCCTCGACCACCCCGGCCGCCTCGGCGCCGAGCCTGGCCGGGAGCCGCTTCACCGGCTCGATGTACTCGTCGCGGCGGAACAGCGCCTCCGCCCTGTTCACCCCGATCGCCTCGACCCGGACGCGTACCTCGCCCGGTCCCGGCTCGCCCGTCTCCAGGTCCTCCAGCCGCATCACCTCGGGCCCGCCGATCTCGTGGAACCGCACGGTTCTCGCCATGTCACCGTCCTCCGCTCGTCGTGAACGAGATCCACTGTCACGCAGAAGTACGATCGCTGTCAAACTTTGATGGTGGTCGTACTATGGCCCCATGGGACGTACGCCGCCACATCCGCAGGTGTCGCAGTTCGACCTCCAGCAGGTGCTGGAGGCCCTCGTCGATCCGGTGCGCCGGAGCGTCGTCGCGCAGCTCGACGCCGCCGGTGAGGACATCAGGTGCGGAGACTTCGACATGCCGGTCGGCAAGTCCACCGCCACCCACCACTTCAGGGTGCTGCGCGAGGCGGGCCTGATCCGGCAGTACTACGTCGGGACCTCGCGGATGAACGCCCTCCGCCGCGCCGAGATGGACGAGGCGTTCCCCGGCCTGCTCGACGCCCTCACACGGTCCGGGAAGAACTCCGGGGAGAACTCCGGGAAGAACACCGTCCTCCCCGTCCGGGCTACTTGAGCGCGCCCGCGGTGAGGCCCTTCTGGATCTGGCTCTGGAAGAGCGTGTAGACGACGAGCATCGGCAGGATGGCCATGCTCAGCGCGGCGAACAGGGCCGACCAGTCGGCGTCGTAGCCCGCGGCCGTGGAGATGTCGGCGATGCCCTGGGTGAGCACCCACTTGTCCCGGTCGGAGTTGAGCAGCACCAGCGGCAGCTGGTACTGGTTCCACTGGCCGAGCACGTTGAAGATGGTCACGCTGACGATGCCCGGCTTCGCCATCGGGAGCATGATCTGGAAGAACACCCTGGCGTGCGAGGCCCCGTCCACGAAGGCCGCCTCGGCCACCGCCCCCGGCAGCGTCCTGAAGAAGGCCGCGAGGAAGAAGACGGTGAAGGGCAGCGAGTACGCGATGTAGACCAGCACCAGCCCGCCGTGCGTGTTCAGCCCGATGTACGGGCCGATCACCGGGACCGCCCCCATGTTCTGCACGACGAAGAACAGCGGGGTCAGCGCCAGGTAGACCGGGAAGGCGAGGCCCGAGACGAACAGCAGGTAGATCGACCGGTTGCCCCGGAAGCGATAGCGGGCCAGCACGTACGCGGCCATCGAGCCGAACAGCATCGTGCCGAAGGTGCCGAAGGCCACCACGACGACGCTGTTGATCATGTACTGGCCGATGTGCGCCTGCTCCCAGGCGCGGGCCCAGTTGTCGACGCGCAGGGAGGCGGGCAGCGACCAGGCGTCGCCGAAGATCTCGTCCTCGCTCTTCACCGACGCGAGGAACGTCCACACGATCGGCACGACGACCAGGACCGTCCAGACCAGCAGCGCGACGTGCGTCAGGACCGACAGGGGGCCCAGGCGCCTCCTGCGCTCCTCGCGGGCGAGGGCCCTGCTCCGGGGAATCACGACGTCCGCCACTAGAACTCGATCCGCTCACGCCGCGACAGGCGCAGGGCCAGCGCCGCGAACCCGATGGTGAAGAAGAAAAGCACCACGCCCATCGCGGAGGCGTAGCCGAACTTGAAGTACTGGAAGGCGGTGCGGTAGATCTCCGCCGCCATCACGGTCGTGGAGTGGTCGGGGCCGCCGTGCTCGGCCGTCATCACCCACACGATGGCGAAGACGTCCAGCGCCGCGATGCCGAGATAGACCCAGCCGACCTGGATGGTGTCCCACAGCAGCGGCAGCGTGACCCGCAGGAACAGCTGCGGCCCCCCGGCCCCGTCGATCGCCGCCGCCTCGAACAGGTCGCGCGGGATGGAGGCGATGCCCGCGGAGAAGAGCACGACGTAGAAGCCGACCGCCTGCCAGACCAGTACGGCGAGGATCGACCAGAACGCGACGTCGGTGCTGGACAGGAAGCCGACCGGCTCGAACCCCAGGGCGATGAGCGGCGCGTTCAGCATGCCGCTGCGGTCGGGCCTGAAGACCTGCTGGAACAGCACGGCGACCACGGCGACGGCCAGCACCTGGGGGAAGAAGAACACCACGCGGTAGAACTTCGACCCCCAGATGCCCCCGGTGCCGCCCCGCCCGCCCGCGTTGAGCAGGAAGGCGAAGAAGAGCGCGATCCCCAGCGTGAGGACCGGCATCAGGATCAGCAGGACGAGGTTGTGCCGGACCGCCTGCCAGAACACGTTGTCGGCCAGCAGCCGCTGGAAGTTCTCCAGGCCGACGAGGCGCGGGCTCGCGTTCACCCCGCGCCAGTCGGTGAACGCGATGTAGAAGGCCTGCGCGTAGGGCGCGATCACATAGATCAGGTAGAGCGCCACCGGGATCGCGAGGAATCCCGTGACGAACCGTGTCCTGCCGTGGTTCATCGCCGCTTACCGTTCCCTCGGTCGCGTGTCCTGCCGTGGTTCATCTCGGCTCACCGTTCCCTCGGCGGCGCGCCCGCAGGCGCCGTCCCGGCACGCCTCGTGCGCGACGGCCCGCCGTCGTGCGCCGTCGTGTGCCGTCGTCACCGGCTGAACTTCTTCACCGATGAGTCCTTCTTGATGGCGTCGGCCTTGGCCTGGGCGCGCTCCGCCCACTGGTCGACGGTCAGCTTGCCCGCCATGAGCTGCCCGGTCGCGGCGGCCACCTCGTCGTGCAGCTCGACGTACCACTTGCGGAACAGGAACCAGACGGCGTTGTCGCCCGCCGCCGCCAGCGCGGCCGAGGCGCTCTTCAGGCCGGGCTTGAGCGTACGGCCCTCGTCGGCGCCCTTGACGACCGTGAGCGTGGAGACCAGCTCCATGAACTTGCCCGCGCCCTCCTTGGAGAGCATGGCGCGCATGTACTCCAGGCCCGCGCGGGGGTTGGCCGACTTCGCCGGGACGACGTACTCCTCCCCCGGCTGGGCGTGCAGGGTGCCGTACGGCAGGGCGTCGGAGGAGCCGAAGTCGGGGAGCGCGAACATCGCGTAGCCGAAGTCGGCCGGGGTGGAGTCCTTCTGCTCGTTCTCCAGCCAGGAGCCGCAGGGCAGCATCGCGACCTGGCCCTTGTTGTGCGCCGTCTGGGTCTGCACGTGGTCGAGCCCCGCGGTGCCCTGCAGCAGGTACTTCGACCCGATCTCGACGAAGGCCTCCGCGGCCTGCCGCACCGGCTCGGCCTTCCAGGCGCCGTCCTGGAGGTTGTCGATGTCCTTCAGCACGTCCTTGCCGCCGATCTTGGCGGCGAGCGTGAGGATGGCCTCGTAGATGTAGAACGGGTGCTTGCCCGCGTAGGTGAAGGGCGCCATCTTGCCCGACTTCTTGATGGTCTCGCACAGTGCCAGGAAGTCGGCCCAGGTCTTGGGGACCTGCCAGCCCTCGGCCTCGAAGAGCTTCTGCGAGTACCAGATGCCCCAGACGGTGTTGGCGTAGTTGAGGACGTACGGCTTGCCGTCGTAGCTGCCCAGCTCGATCGCGTTCGGGTCGATCGTGTCGCGCACCTTGACGGCGGGGTCGTCCCAGCTCGGCGCGTCGTACAGCGGCGTGAGGTCGGCGAGCTGGCCGTCCTGGACCAGGGCTCCGAAGTCCATCGCGTTGGCGCCGGAGTTGTTGACGAACTCCGGCGGGTCGCCACCGGCGAAGCGCGGCTGGAGGGTCTTGGCGACCTCCTTGGTGGCGTTGTGCTTGATCTCCAGCTTGGGGTGCCTGCCCTTGAGCAGCGGCTCGTGGACGTCCGTGGCGTAGGCGTCGCCGAAACCGCCGTCGAAGATCCAGACCTCCAGGGGCCGGTCCTCGGCGAAGCCGAGCGGGTTGGCCGCGCTGGTGGCCCCGACGACGGGCGCCGAGGAGGCGGCGCCTCCGTTGCCCGCCGGGGTGGCGCACGCGGACAGGACCGGCAGGGTGAGGCCGGCCAGGGCCGCGCTGCGCAGGAGCTCGCGCCTGGATAGCTGGGTCATGCTTCCTCCTGGAAGTGGCCTGGGAACGGAAGGCGGTGGCCTGGGGGTGAGAGGTGGCCCGGGAACGATGAACGGCCGGGGAACGGAAGGCTGTGGCCCGGGGGTGAGGGGTGGCCCGGGAACGATGAACGGCCGGGGAGCGGAAGGCGGTGGTCAGGCACCTCGCCGGATCCTTCCGGCGTAGCGGTTCTCGAGGGCGCGGTTGTGCTCGTCGCCCCCGGTCACGTTGGCGGAGCGGTAGACCGGCGGGGTCAGGCCCGCCTCGGTCAGGCCGCGCACCACCTCGGCCACGACCATCTGGGCCAGCAGCGCCGAGGTGATCGTTGACACCGCCCCGAACGTGCCGCCGTCCTGGAGCGGGAGGACCGCGTCGCCGTACGGGGCGCGGTTGTCGAGCACCACGTCGGCGAGGTCGAGCAGCTTGCGGCCCGAGGGGTGGCGGGAGGTCATCGCGGTGCTGTGCCGCACCGACGTCAGGGCGACCAGGTCGTGCCCGTGCTCCTTGACGATCGAGGCCAGCTCGACCACCGACCCGTTCACCCCGGAGCTGGAGATCAGCACGAACACGTCCCCCGGCCGGACGGGAGCCAGGTCGTAGATCCGCCGGGCGATCGACGGGTCGCGCTCCAGCTCGCCGGGCGCCCCGAGAAGGACGCTCGCCGGGGCGTCCCCGTACAGGACGACGTCGCGCAGGGCGAGGCGGTTGCTGGGCACCAGGCCGCCCGCGCGCCCGGCGATCTCCATCGCGATCGCCTCGGAGTGGCCGGAGCCGAACGCCTGGATCACGCCGCCGCCGGTCAGGGACGCGACGATCAGCGCCGCCGCCTCCCCCACCGCGGCCTTCTGGGTCCTGGACACCTCGTCCACCAGTGCCTTGACCTCGTGGACGTATTCGGAGGCCCCGATCTCCACGGTCAGCTCCTCTCCACGCGATGGCTCTCCAGAGCCCGGATCGTCAGCTCGAAGGCCTCGTTGGTCTGCTCGTAGGTGCGCTGCGCGACCGCGACGTAGACGGTGTCGAGGACGAAGAGCTGGGAGTGGACGGCGGCCAGGCCGCCCAGCCTGAAGGTGGTCTCGCGGCTCGCGGTGGTCAGCACCAGGTCGGACAGCTCGGCCAGCGGGGAGCGGGCGAAGGAGGTGACCGCGACGGTGAGCGCGCCCCGGTCCCCGGCCTCGCCGAGGGACTCCAGCACCTCGCGGGTGCGGCCCTGGTGGGAGATGCCGATCGCGACGTCGCCCTCGCCGAGCAGCGCGGCGTCGGCGAGCGCCTCGTGCGCGTCGGCGTGGCTCCAGCAGGGGACCCGGATCCGGCGCAGCCGCCCGCCCATCATCACGGCCACCGCCCCGCTGGTGGAGACCCCGAAGATGAGGACGCGGCGGGCCGCGACGACGGCCTCGGCGACCTTGGCGACGGTGCCCGCGTCCAGCTGGGCCGCCGTCTCCTGGATGAGCCGGGAGTCGGCGGCGGCCATCACGCCGATCGCCGCGTCGAGCGGATCGGTGGGACCGATCTCGTGGCCCACCCCCGCGTCCCAGTTGGCCTGCGCGGCGCGCCCGTTCTCGGTGGCCAGCGCGACCCGCAGCCCGGCGTACCCGGCGAAGCCGAACACCCGGCAGAAGCGGGTCACCGTGGCGGGCGAGCTGCCGCTTCGCTCGGCCAGCGTGATGATCGTGGAGCGCGCCGCCTCCGCGGGGTCGGCCAGGATCGCCTCCCCCACCCGGCGCAGGGCCTCGGGCAGCGCGGGCGTCTCGGTCTGGATGCGTCCGAGCGCGCCTGCGGCCACAAGCATTCCTTTCATCGGGAGTCATCTGGGTGAAAATTATTCTCAAGTCAAGCTCGCGTCAAGGCTGTCCAGGGCACAGTTGGGGGCACAACGCCTACGGCGTCGGGGCTTCGGGGAAAAATTCCGACAACCTTCGGCGCCGTTCGAGCGTCGTTCCTAACAGAGGTTCCAGAAAAGGAGCCGCCCGACGGAGGCGAACCCCACGATGACTCCACGTCCGGCCGACACGCCGCACCAGGTTTCCAGTGCGCACGTCCACGACGAGCTGGCCGCCAGGCGCGCCCGGCGCGCCAGGGACCAGAGACTGCGCAACGACCCGCACATCCGGCTGCTGGAGCGCGAGCACGGCGTCCGCTTCACCGTCGAGGAGCTCCAGGCCGCGGACCGGCAGGCCGAGGAGCTGCTGGCGCCGCTCCGCCAGGAGCCGCCCCTCGACGAGGAGACCCGCTCCCTGCAGCTGCTCGTCTGGCGCCGCCTGGGCCCGAGGGGGTTCCAGGGATTCATGCAGGAGCTGGAGGAGATGGAGGCCGAGCTGGCCAGGGCCAGGCACGACGGCTGGGGTGAGATCAGCTAGACCTCCCCCCGCTCCCCCCGCTCCGGCGGGCCCCCTCGTACGTCCTCCACCCCGGCGGGCCCCCGCGCCCGCGCGCACGCCGTCGCGGTCTCACCAGGCCACGGTGACGCGACCATCCCCCAGGCGAGCGATCGATCGCTTCCGTGCGCGGTAAAGTGGAGGGAGATCCACTTTCACGCGTTAGGCCACCATGCTCCGTCAGCGACTCCAGCCCTCCACGCCGTACGCCGCCCTGATCTTCGACTGCGACGGGACCCTCGTCGACACCGCGGCCGCCAACGAGAGCGCCTGGCGGACCGCGCTGGCCGGATGGCAGGTGGACCTCGACCCCGCCTGGTACCAATCACGCACCGGCCTGTCCGCCGACCGCCTGCTGGCCGAGCTGGAGACCGAGACCGGGGCCGAGCTCGACTACCGGGCCGTGCGCGCGGCGGCACTGGACGCCTACCAGTGGCTGATCCCCACCATCACCCCGCACGAGACGGTGAGCGCGGTCGCCGAGGCGAACCGGGGGCGGGTGCCGATGGCCGTGGCCTCGGGAGGCGCCCGCCAGGCCGTGGAGGAGACCCTGCGCGTCACCGGCCTGCTCCCCCTCTTCGACACCGTGGTCACCCGCGACGACGTCCGCTACGGCAAGCCGGCCCCCGACGTCTACCTCCTCGCGGCGCGCCGCCTCGGCGTCGCCCCGCACGCGTGCGTCGCCTACGAGGACACCGACGAGGGAGTGGCGTCCGCCCTCGCCGCCGGGATGACCGTCATCGACGTCCGCCCCTCGCTCCGCCGGAACGCCGTCTGACCCGCCCCCGGCGACGGCCTGAGACGGCCCACGCATTGGCTACCTGTACTATCCAACGATGCGGATATCCGAGCTCAGCGCCGCATCGGGCGTGCCCATCCCGACGATCAAGTACTACCTGCGCGAGGGCATGCTCCCCCCCGGGGAGCAGACCTCGGCCACCAGGGCGCGGTACGGCGAGAACCACCTGCGCAGGCTGCGGCTGATCCGGGCGCTGCTGGAGGTCGGGCGGTTGTCCATCGCCGCCATCGGCAAGGTGATGGCCGCCGTCGACGACGAGAGCCTGGACCTGCACCACGTGCTCGGCACCGCGCAGTACGCCATGGCCCCGGCGGTCGAGCCGCACGCGTCCGGCGACGAATGGGCCCGCGCCCGCGCCGAGGCCGACGCCATGATCGCCGGTCTCGGCTGGCGGGTGGATCCCGCCGCCCCGGCCCGCGACGAGCTGGCCCAGGCCGTCCTCACCCTCGGACGGCTCGGCCTGCCCGCGGGCGGCGAGGCCCTGCGGCCCTACGCCGACGCCGCCCTGCGCCTGGTGACCGAGCACGAGATCGGCACCATCCCGCTCGACGGCCCCCGCGAGGCCGCGGTCGAGGCCATGGTCCTCGGCACCGTCGTGCACGGCAGGGTGCTCGACATCATGCGGAGGCTCGCCCACGAGTCGGTCTCGGCCCGCGTCTTCGGCACTCCATAACCCACATGGGACAAATGGGATTAAAGCCCCCAGAGCAATAATCGGCTTCTTGTGTGACGGATGTCTCAATCGTTCCAATCGTCCCGCGAAATGGCAGCTCACAGCCTCGAAACGGGGGTGTGCGGATTTCAATACGGCCACTGCCTGCTCATATAGGGCTGGGTAACACCCTGTTCACACACGGGCAACAGTTGCGAAATCGCGACTTGCGAATCTTTGAGGGCAGCAGATCCCTCCATCCTCAAGGACTCCGCCGATGACCTTCAAGGCTGAATACATCTGGATCGACGGCACCCAGCCGACCGCCAAGCTTCGCTCCAAGACCAAGGTGATGGCGGACGGTGCGGAGCTCCCGATCTGGGGCTTCGACGGGTCCAGCACGAACCAGGCCGACGGCTCCTCCTCGGACCGGGTGCTCAAGCCGGTGTTCACCTGCCCGGACCCGATCCGCGGCGGCAGCAACGTGCTGGTGCTGTGCGAGGTGCTCAACATCGACATGACCCCGCACGAGAGCAACACCCGCGCCGCCCTCGTCGAGGTCGCCGACAAGTACGCCGCCCAGGAGTCGTGGTTCGGCATCGAGCAGGAGTACACCTTCTTCAAGGAGGGCCGCCCGCTCGGCTTCCCGATCGGCGGCTTCCCGGCCCCGCAGGGCGGCTACTACTGCGGCGTCGGCGCCGACGAGGTCTTCGGCCGCGAGATCGTCGAGAAGCACCTCGACTACTGCATCGAGGCGGGCCTGGCCATCTCCGGCATCAACGCCGAGGTCATGCCGGGTCAGTGGGAGTTCCAGATCGGCCCGGCCGGTCCCGTCGAGGTCTCCGACCACATGTGGATCGCCCGCTGGCTGCTCTACCGCACCGCGGAGTCCTTCAACGTCGGCGCCACCCTGGACGCCAAGCCGGTGAAGGGCGACTGGAACGGCGCGGGCGCGCACACCAACTTCTCCACCAAGGCGATGCGCGAGAAGTACGACCCGATCATCACCGCCTGCGAGGCCCTCGCCGCGAACGCCCTGGAGCACGTCAAGTACTACGGCGCCGGGATCGAGGACCGCCTCACCGGCCTCCACGAGACCGCCCCCTGGAACGAGTTCAGCTACGGCGTCTCCGACCGCGGCGCCTCGGTGCGCATCCCGTGGCAGGTCGAGGTGGAGAAGAAGGGCTACATCGAGGACCGGCGTCCGAACGCCAACGTCGACCCCTACCTCGTCACCCGCCTCATCGTGAACACCTGCTGCTCCGCTCTGGAGAAGGCCGACCAGGTCTGATCCGGACCGACAGACTCGAAGGCCGCGAACGCCCTGCCGGGGGCGTCCGCGGCCTTCGGCGTTCCGCGCCCGCCCGTCCGCTCCGCGGAGCAAGACGAGACGTTGCGACTCGCGAGTGGTACATTCGGGCACGTGAAGACACCGAACCCGGCCCGTCGCAGCGAGCAGTCGCGCCAGGCCATCCTGAGCGCCGCCTTCGACCTGGTCGTCGAGTCCGGATACGCCAAGCTGACGGTGGAGGCGATCGCCGCCCGCGCGGGGGTGGGCAAGCAGACGATCTACCGCTGGTGGCCTTCCAAGGGCGCCGTGTTCGTCGACGCCGTCCTCGCCGTGACCGGGGACGAGAAGGGGCACCTCGCGCTGCCCGACACCGGCGACCTCGGGGCCGACCTGCGCGTCGTGCTGCGGGCGATCGTCGACGAGTACAACGACCCCAGGCTCGACACGATGAGCCGGGCGATGACCATCGAGGCGCTGAACGACCCCGGGATCAACACCGAGATCACCGAGCGGATCATGGGACCGCACCTGGAGGCGACCAGGGACCGGCTGCGCAGCGCCCAGCGGGCGGGCCAGGTGGCCGAGGACGCGGACCTGGACGTGGCCGTCGAGCTGCTCTACGGGCCGATCTACCACCGCTGGATGCTCCGCACCGCCCCCCTCACCCACGAGTACGCCGACACGGTCGCGGAGTTCGCCCTCAGGGCCCTGAGAGCGACCTAGCGGCGATCGAGCACAGGCCCGACCCCGTACCCCCGGCTCAAGGCTCAGAGAGCGACGCAGCGGCCCGGCGGCGCAGCGGCGATCGGGAGCGCGGCCGGGACGGCCCGGACGCTCCTGACAGCCCTGACGACTCCTGGCGCCCCTGACGATCCCTGGCGCCCCTGACGGCCCGGACGATCCCCGGCGGCCCGGACCGAAATTACCGGGCGCGCCGTCCGCACGGGACGGGCTCCGGCCGCCCGGCGCGTCCCGGCCGGAGACCCCCGCCGGTCCGGGTGAGGCCCGGACCTGGCCGGGATCGGCGCGGACTCGTCACCGGGCGTCTGAGCACGCACGATGAATCCGTCGGCCCAGAACAAAAGTAAAATGTTCCCCCAGGGAGCGCTCCCTCGTTCCGTTCCCCCAGTTCCACGGGCCCGAACGACTTCACGTCACGAAAATCCTACAAAACAGGTGCTTTAGGACAGCGCTAAACGGGTACCTCGCGCCGTACCATAACTGCGATGCGGGACGTAGTGGAGCAATTACAGCGCTTGGGCATGTCGGGCTACGAGGCCAAGGCTTATGTCACCCTGGTCGGTGCCGGACAGCCCCTCAACGGCTACGAGGTGGCCAAGCGTTCAGGCGTGCCGCGCAGCACGGTCTACGAGACGCTCGGCAAGCTGGTGGCCAAGGGGGCGGCCTACGAGCTGCGCGGCTCCGACGACGCCACCGACTACCTGCCGCTGCCGCCGCGATCCCTGCTGGAGCGGATGCGCAGGGAGTTCACCGACTCGATCGAGTCGCTGGAGGTCTCGCTGCCCGCGATCGTGGCGCCGCCCAAGGCCCACCTGATCCACAACCTCAAGGACGCCGGGGCGCTGCTCGCCCGCGCCGAGGACGTGGTGGCCGGGGCGCGGGGCGACCTGTTCCTGTCGATCTGGCCCGAGGAGATGGGACTGCTCTCCTCGCTGGTCAGACGGGCGGTCGAGCGCGGGGTCGAGACCTCGGTGATGCACTTCGGGACGGCGCGGGAGCAGGTCGGCAACCTGTACGAGCACCGCTTCCCCTCCCCGCCCCCCTTCCTCGACGAGCAGGGCGGCCTGAAGGAGAACCCGGACCACCGGCTGCTGGTCGTCGCGGGCGACCGCAGGGAGGCCCTGGTCGGCGGCTTCGCCGGGGGCACCGCGTGGGGTGTCTACACCGAGGACCCGGCCGTCGTCGCGATGGCGGTCGAGTACGTCAGGCAGGACATCGCCCTGCAGATCGTCGCCGACCGGGTCGGGCACGAGGCGATGCGCGAGATCTGGGCCACCGACCCCGACCTCAGGCGTTTCCTCGCGGACCGCGACCGCCCGGCCGCCCTGCTGCGCGCCGCCGGGGCGCCCGGCCACCGCCCCTACGGTTCTCCCCCGTCCCCGGGGACCCTCGGCCCCCACGACCACGCCTGACAGATGTTTGGTTTAACAGTGATGTGACATCCTTCGTAGAGATTGTCTCCATATCGGATGTCTCCATCTCGGGGGAAGGCAGGACATGGAAAAACCGGTCATCATGACGGTCGACGACGATCCCGGCGTGTCCCGTTCCGTCGCCCGCGACCTGCGGCGGCGCTACGGCCACTCCTACCGGGTCGTCCGGGCCGACACAGCGGCCGACGGCATGGCCAGCGTCCGCGAGCTGCGGCTGCGGGGCGACGACGTGGCGGCGATCCTCGCCGACTACCGGATGCCCCAGATGAACGGCGTGGAGTTCCTGGAGCAGGCCATGGACCTGTACCCGTACGCGCGCCGCGTGCTGCTGACCGCCTACGCCGACACCGAGGCCGCGATCCAGGCGATCAACGTGGTCGACCTCGACCACTACCTGCTCAAGCCGTGGGACCCGCCGGAGGAGAAGTTCTACCCGGTGCTGGACGCCCAGCTCGACGCCTGGCAGCGGACGGACCGGCGCGAGTCCGACGAGCTGCGGGTGGTGGGCGCGCGCTGGTCGGCCCCGTCGTACGAGGTCAGGGACTTCCTGTCGCGCAACCAGGTGCCCTACCGCTGGATGCTCGCCGACTCCCCCGAGGGCGCCGAGCTGCTCGCGGCGGCCGAGGAGAAGGCGGCGGGCGAGAAGGCGGCCGTCAGCCCGGCCAGGCTGCCGCTGGTCGTCACCGGCGACGGCACGAAGCTCGTCGCGCCGAACCCCTCCGAACTCGCCCAGGCCGTGGGGCTGTCCACCGCCCCGGCGACCGACTTCTACGACCTGATCGTGATCGGGGGCGGCCCCGGCGGGCTGGGCGCGGCGGTCTACGGCGCCTCCGAGGGGCTGCGCACCGTGATGGTCGAGCAGCACGCCTCGGGCGGGCAGGCGGGCCAGAGCTCCAGGATCGAGAACTACCTGGGCTTCCCCGACGGCGTCTCCGGCGCCCAGCTCGCCGACCGGGCGCGGCGCCAGGCCGCGAAGTTCGGCGCCGAGCTGCTCACCGCCCGCACGGTCACCAGCCTGGAGGTCAAGGGCCGGGCCCGGGTGGTCGGCTTCGCCGACGGCGGCACGATCGCCGCGCACACCGTCATCCTGGCCACCGGCGTCTCCTACCGGCGGCTGAACGCCCCCGGCCTCGACGACTTCATCGGCTCCGGCTGCTACTACGGCGCGGCCCTGACCGAGGCGCCCGAGTGCGCGAACCGCGACGTCTACATCGTCGGCGCCGCCAACTCGGCCGGCCAGAGCGCCGTCTACCTGTCGGGGTACGCCAGCAAGGTCCACCTGATCGTCAGGAGCGACGGGCTGGAGCGGACCATGTCGCACTACCTGATCGAGCAGATCTCGCGGATCCCGAACATCGAGGTGCACACCGAGACCGAGGTGGTCGGCGCCGAGGGCGAGGGCCACATGGAGCGGATCACGCTGAAGGGCCCCGAGGGCGAGCGCACGGTCGAGGCCGAGTGGCTGTTCGTCTTCATCGGCGCCCAGCCGATCACCGACTGGCTCGGCGAGGCCATCGAGCGCGACGAGAGAGGCTTCGTCCTCACCGGCCCCGACCTGACCGCCGACGAGAACAGGCCGCGCAACTGGCCGCTCCGGCGGGAGCCGTACCACCTGGAGACGAACGTGCCGGGGGTGTTCGCCGCGGGCGACGTCCGGGCCGACTCGATCAAGCGGGTCGCATCGGCGGTCGGCGAGGGCGCGATGGCCGTGGCCCTCGTGCACCGCTATCTGGAGAAGACGTGACCGCCCCGGACGAGGTCCCGCACGGCGATCACGAGGGAGGTCACATGATCGACATCGAGGTGCTCCGCGGGCTGTTCCTCTTCGAGAAGCTCGACGACGACAAGCTCCGCTGGCTCGCGAAGTACGGGGACGAGGAGGAGTACGACGCGGGCGCGCCGATCGTCAAGCAGGGTGACCCGGCCGACTGCTTCGCCGTGCTCGTCGACGGCGAGGTGGTGATGGTCACCGAGACCACCGCCGGGCCGGTCACGATGACCCCGACCTCGCAGCCCGGCGCCTACGGCGGCGCGGTCCTGGCCTACCTGGGCGACCGCGCCCCGGCCACCTACAGCCACACGCTGCGCGCCACCAAGCCGACGCGCATGTTCATGCTCCCGGCCAGGAAGTACGGCATGATCATGGCCGAGTGGTTCCCGATGGCGGTGCACCTGCTCGACGGCGCCCGGATCGGCGGGATGGCCCAGCGGGAGCTCGTCGACCGGCGGCAGCGGCTCACCGCGCTCGGCACGATCACCGCCGGGCTCACCCACGAGCTCAACAACCCGGCCGCGGCGGCCGTACGGGCCGTGGACGAGCTTCGGGAGAAGACGAAGACCTCGCGCAGGCGGCTGGCCGCGCTGGCCGAGGACGGCATCGATCCCGAGCGGCTGCGCGCCCTGATCGACCTGCAGGAGGCGTGCGCCGCCAGCATCGCCGAGGCGCCGTCCCGCTCCCCGCTGCAGATCTCCGACGCCGAGGACGAGCTGGCCGACGCCCTGGAGGAGGCGGGGGTGGCGGACGCCTGGGAGATCGCCCCGCCGCTGGTGGCGGCCGGGTTCAAGGTCACCAAGATGGACAAGGTCCGCGAGGCGCTCGGCGAGCGCTACCTGGACGGGGCGATGCACTGGCTGTCGGAGGCCATCGAGATCACCCAGATGCTGAACGAGGTGACCGACGCGACCGAGCGGATCTCCTCCCTGATCGCCTCCGCCAAGCAGTACTCCCAGATGGACCGGGCGCCGTACCAGACGGTGGACGTGCGGGAGCTGCTGGACAGCACGCTCACCATGTTCCGCGGCAAGATCCCGCCGGGGATCACCATCGCCACCGACTACGACCCCGAGCTGCCGCCCATCCCCGCCTACGCCGGGGAGCTCAACCAGGTGTGGACCAACCTGATCCACAACGCGCTGGACGCGATGGCCGGCACCGGCGTACTGACCGTCCGCACCCGGCTCGAACACGACACGATCGCGCTGATCGAGATCTGCGACACCGGCCCCGGCGTCCCCGAGGCCCTGCGCGAGCGGATCTTCGAGCCGTTCTTCACCACGAAGTCGGTCGGCGAGGGCACGGGGCTCGGCCTCGACATCTCCTTCCGGATCGTCGCCGGACGCCACGGGGGCGACCTGCGCGTGGAGTCGGAGCCAGGGAACACCCGCTTCGAGGTGCGCCTCCCCCTCACCGAGACGGCCGCTCCCGCCTGAGACCGGAGGTCGTGGAGCCTCCCGCCTTTCGGAGCGGGAGGCTTTACGGCGTCCGGGAGCCTTGGACGTCTGAGTACCGCGCACGTTCGGAGCCGTGCACGTCCGGGAGCCGTGGACTTTCAGGAGCCGTGGACGCCCTTGGCGATGTCCATCAGGCGGGCCAGGACGCCGCCCCCGGAGACGCGGACGCCGTCGTGCTGCCACTCGTTGGTCACCCAGGTCCGCACGTTGCCCACCGCCCGCGCGGTGCCCATGGACAGGCCCTCGTCGACGTACATGTCGTCGTAGTAGACGGCGGCGACCACCGGGACCCGGTTGGCGGCGAGCCGGGCGGGATCGTAGAGGGCGGGCCAGCCGTCGGTCTCGGCGAGGATCTCTGCGGCGCCCTTGAAGGGACGGAGCGCGGCGATCTCGTCGAACATCCACGGGTAGATCATCTCCCCGGTGGGCAGCGTCGTCGCCGCGTCCTCGCGGAACTCCCCGGGCAGCAGCCGGTGCGCGGCCCAGCCGGTGGCGGCGCCCTGGGCGTAGATCGACTCGTGCAGGACCGCGTAGAGCGGGTTGCCGACGAAGCCGGTGGCCATCATGACCTCGTACAGGAACAGGTCGGAGAGCCTGTCGCCGGTCCAGGCCTCCTCCAGCACCCAGTGCAGGTACTCGGCGCCGTCGCTCATGCCCAGGCACATGCCGAGGGTCTGCAGGCGGCGTACGGTCAGCACGTCGCCGTCGGGGAGGAGGACCTCGTGGCTGCGCAGGTGGGCGGCGATCGCGTCCAGGCGGCCCGAGTCGTGCGGGTAGCGGGCGAAGTAGCGGTCCACCTTGTCGCGGACGCGCGGGTAGGTGCGGGAGTAGACGTCGTCGGCGGTGGCTTCGAGCCCGGACAGGCCGCCGGTCACGTAGCAGGCCGCCAGGCCCTCGGGGGCCCGGGAGAGGTAGGTCAGCGTGATGAAGCCGCCGTAGCTCTGGCCGAGGGTCTCCCACGGCCGGTCGCCGCAGAGCTCGCGCCTGATCAGCTCGGCGTCGGCCACGATCGAGTCGGCCCTGAAATGCCCGAGGCGGGCGGCGAGCTCGGCGTCCGTGCCGCGCGCGGTCTTCGCGGTGATGGGGGTGCTGCGGCCGGTCCCCCGCTGGTCGAGCAGGAGGACCCGGTGGGTCTTCAGCGCGTGCCCCAGCCACCCGTCGGCGGCGGCCGGGCGCGGTGACTTGCCGCCGGGACCGCCCTGCAGGAAGAGCAGCCACGGCAGGTCCTCGCCCCGCCGCGCCGGGTCCACCGCCTCGCGGGCGAAGACCTCGATCGTCTCGCCACCTGGGTCGGCGTGGTCGAGGGGGACGGTGAACACGTGGTCGGTGAGCGCCACACCGGGCAGAAGGACAGTCACCCACGGAAAGCTATCGGACCCGCGCGCCCGTTTCCGCCCCAGGTAGACGATGCCGACCAGGGGTTCGGACGTCTCATCGACACGGATCGTCGCTCTCCGTGACCTGTGAAACGACTCGATAACACCACCTTGACGCAGACGGAGCTTTGCCTCTTAAATTTCAATATGAATTAAGCCTCGAAGTTGAGTGGTCACCACTCCCCGTGAGCGCTCACAAAGCGCGGGAGGGTGACTCGACGCGCAGAGGGCACCGGCTGGGGACCGCCCCGGCGCCCCCGCCACCGACCGTCGTCCCGGCGCTGCCCGTCAGGCGACACATCCGCGTAACCACGCAAGGAGCGATCAAGGGATGACCCAGACCGACGACCGGACCGGCACCGGCCTGGCCCTGTTCCCGCCCGCTTTCCGCTGGGGGGTCGCCACCGCCGCCTACCAGATCGAGGGCGCCACCGCGGAGGACGGCCGTACCCCCTCCATCTGGGACACCTTCTCCAGGACGCCCGGCCGGGTGCACCTCGGGCAGAGCGGCGACGTCGCCTGCGACCACTACCACCGCTACGCCGAGGACGTCGCCCTCATGAGGGAGCTCGGCGTCAACACCTACCGCTTCTCCATCTCCTGGCCCCGCATCAAGCCCGACGGCACCGGGCCGGTGAACCCCCGCGGCCTCGACTTCTACGACCGGCTGGTGGACACCCTGCTGGCCGCCGGGATCGACCCCATGGCCACGCTGTACCACTGGGACCTGCCGCAGACCCTGGAGGACGCGGGCGGGTGGACCGTGCGGGACACCGCCCACCACTTCGCCGGGTACGCGGAGGCGGTGTACGACCGGCTCGGGGACCGGGTCAGGACCTGGACCACCCTCAACGAGCCGTGGTGCTCGGCCTTCCTCGGGTACGGCACCGTCGACCAGGCTCCCGGCCGCGCCGAGCCGGACTCGGCCTTCCTCGCGGCGCACCACCTGCTGCTCGGCCACGGCCTGGCGGCCCGCGCCCTGCGTGCGGCGGGCGCCAGGGAGGTCTCGGTCACGGTCAACCTCACCCCGGTCTCCCCCCGCGACCCGCAGGACCGGCACGACGTCGCGGCGGCCAGGCTCGTCGACGGCCTGCACAACCGGATCTTCCTCGACCCGATCGTGTACGGGCGCTACCCGGCCGACATGCTGGAGCACACGGCCCGCTTCACCGGCCTGGGCCACATCCTCGACGGCGACGAGGAGCTCATCGGCGCCCCGATCGACTTCCTGGGGGTCAACTACTACGCGCCGACCTACGTCGCGGCGAAGGTCGGCACCCCCTCCTCCGACCGCTTCCCCGGCACCGAGGGCGTCGAGCACCCCGAACCCGACCTGCCGGTGACCGCCATGGGCTGGCCCGTCGAGGCGGACGGCCTGCGCAGGCTCCTCGTGCGGCTGGCGCGGGACTACCCGTCCACCCCGCTGATGATCACCGAGAACGGCGCCGCCTACCACGACTCCGCCGAGGACGGCAGGGTGGCCGACTCCGAGCGCGTCGAATACCTGCGCACCCACCTGCTCGCCGCCCATCAGGCGATCCAGGAGGGAGTCGACCTGCGCGGCTATCTGGCCTGGTCGCTGATGGACAACTTCGAGTGGGCGTACGGCTACGACAAGCGGTTCGGGCTCGTCCACGTCGACTACGACACCCAGACGCGCATCCCCAAGGACAGCGCCCTGTGGTACAGCGGGGTCATCGGCAGGAACGGGATCTGACCCGGGAGTCCCGGACACCACCTGACACGGATGCTCCTCCTTCCCGGGGCGGGGGAGCATCCGTGTTCGTCGCGTCATAAGACCGGACGATGTCCGTCGCGGCCCGTCGCCGCTCGTGGCCATTCGTTGTCGCTCGTTGTCGCTCGTCGCGGGTCGCCGCCCGTTGCCGTTCGCCGCGGCCCGTCGCGGTCCGTCGCCGCTCGTCGCGGGTCGCCGCTCGTCGCGGTTCCTCGTGGCCCCGTCGCGGTCCGGCGCCGTTCGCCGCGTCGTACGGCCGGGCACGGCGGCCTTCGCCGGGGGGCGGCCCCGGAGGGCCGTCCCCTCCGGGCGTCACGCGGTGATCGCCAGCAGTTCCGGGTCCACCGGGTGGCGCAGCGGCCGGCCCGCCAGCGCCAGGAGCACCTCGTCCACCGCGCACGCCCCCAGCCTGGCCAGCTCGTTGCCCAGCGCCCCGGCGACGTGCGGGGTGAGGATGACGTTGGGCAGGTCCCACAGCACCGAGTCGGCGGGGACGACCTCGGGCTCGGTCACGTCGAGCACCGCCGACAGCCTGCCGGTGGCCAGCTCGGCGACGAGCGCCCCCTGGTCCACCAGGGAGCCCCTGGCGGTGTTGATGAGCGTCGCGCCGTCGCGCATCGCGGCCAGGCGGGCCGCGGTGACCATCCCCCGCGTGTCGTCGGTGGCCGGGGCGTGCAGGGAGACGATGTCGGAGGCGGCGAACAGCTCGTCGACCCCGACCAGGCGGGCACCGAGCGCCCCCGCGCCCCGGGCGTCCAGGTACGGATCGGCGATCAGCACGTCCAGGTCGAAGGGGGCGAGCAGCTCCGCGACCCTCCTGCCGATCCTGGAGGCCCCGAGCAGGCCGACGGTCCTGCCGTAGTTGCCGTAGTCGCCGTAGTCGCGGTGGCCGTCACGCCCCTGGTACAGGCGCAGGTCCACCTTCCTGGCCCGGTACTCGCGGGCGAGCGCGAGGACGGACTTGCCGGTGAGCAGGATCATCGCCACGGTGTACTCGGCGACCGGCAGGGCGTTCGCCGAGGCGGCCGAGCTCACCGCGATCCCCCGGGCGAACACGGCCGGGCCGACGTGGCCCTTGACGCTCCCCGCCGCGTGCACGACGGCCCTCAGGCGCGGCGCGCACCGCAGCACGGGCTCGTCGATGAGCGGGCAGCCCCAGCCGGTGACCAGGACCTCCGCCCGCTCCAGGCGCGCCCGCGCCTCGTCGGTCCCGAAATCGGTGAGCGGCGCCGCCAGGTCGGCCTCGGCCGCCGCGCGGAGGCGGTCGCCGACCTCGGAGGGGAACAGGCGGGCGGGCAGCCCCGGGTACATCGCCAGCACCACCGACGGCTGACCGGCGGTCACCGGCCGGCCCAGATCAGGCCCCGCCGGGTGAGCTCGTACACGGTGGGGTGCCGCAGGTCCTCCATCCGGTGGCCGACGGCGGAGAAGAAGACCTTCCCCCTCCCCCACCGGCGGGTCCAGACGACGGGCATCGGGGTCTCCGGGGAGACGAACCGGGTGGTGGCGAGGACCTCGTTGTGGGCGTCGGTGAGCATCCAGTACTGCTCGGTCTCGACGGTGAAGTCGTCCAGCCCGGCGACGATCGGGTGGTCCGCGTGCGCGGGGTCGATGACGACGTCGTAGGTGAGGAAGTCCTCGGGGTGGTGCAGGAAGAGCCCGCCGACCATCCGCAGATAGTCGTGGCTGCCGTCGAAGGTCGCGACCAGGCCGCCGTGCCAGCCCGCGAAGCCGGTGCCCGCGCGGACCGCGGACACCAGCCCCGACTCCTGCTCAGGCGTCAGGACGCCGCCCGTCCAGCACTGCACGATCAGGTCGGTCCCGGCCAGCAGCGGCCCGTCGGCGTAGACCTCCAGGTCGTCGGCGACGGTCACCTCGAAGCCCGCGGCGGCCAGCTCGGGGACGAACAGCTCGGTCGCCTCGACGGGGACGTGCCCCTCCCAGCCGCCGCGGACGACCAGTGCCCTCCTCATCGGCGGCCGGCCGGGTCGCTCGCCCACTCGGGCAGGGTGAGCGGGGTGCGCTGGACCCCGATCCACTGGCGCCTGGTGAAGCCCGGCATCTGGTTCTCCGCCCCGTGACGGGCGTGCGCGTCGTTGACGTGGACCTCGCCCGCCCGCAGCCGCTCGGCCACGTCCATGCCGCGCATCAGGTCGGCGGTGAACACCGAGTCCATCATCATCGGGTGCCGGTTGGCCAGCTCGACGGCCTCGTCCTCGGAGTCGACCACCGTCACGGGGATGACCGGCCCGAAGATCTCCTCGGTGAACGCGGGCATGTCCGGGGTCACGTCGGCCAGCACGGTGGGGCGGTAGAACAGCCCGTCGTAGGTGCCGCCGGTGACCAGCCGGGCGCCCTTCGCGATCGAGGGCGCGACGATCCGCTCGTGCAGCCGGGTCCGCTGGCCCTCGCTGATCAGCGGGCCCAGGTCGGTGTCCGGCGACATCGGGTCGCCCAGGCGCAGCGCCTCGACCCGCCTGGTCACGGCATCCAGGTAGCGGTCGGCGACCTCGCGGACGACGATGTGCCGGCTGGAGCTGATGCACGTCTGCCCCTGGAACTCCAGCGAGGCGATCATGGCGTGGGAGGCGGCCAGCTCGACGTCGGCGTCCTCCAGGACGATGAAGGCGTTGTCGCCGCCCAGCTCCAGGCGGATCGAGCGCAGGTCGGTGGCGGCGGAGGCCGCGATGGCGAGGCCGACCTCGCGGGAGCCGGTGAAGTCCAGCAGGTCCAGCCCCCGGTGGTCGGCGAGCGCCCAGCCGGCCTCGGGACCGTCCCCGGTGACCACGTTGAACACCCCGGCGGGCAGCCCGGCGGCCTCGGCGGCCTCGGCCAGCACGTGGCCGCCGACCAGCGGGGTCAGCTCGGCGGGCTTGAGCACGATGGTGTTGCCGAACGCCAGGCCGGGCGCGACCATCCGCATGGCGAGGTTCATCGGGTAGTTCCACGGCGTGATGACGCCGATGACGCCCAGCGGCACCGCGCGCGACAGCGAGAGCTTGCCCGCCTTGTACGGCGGCAGGATGTCCCCGGCGTTCTCGGTCGCCTGGACGGAGGAGATGAGGAGCTGGCGGATGCTCGTGCCCACCTCGTCCTCGGCCTTGGCCCGCACCCCGCCCGTCTCGCGGACGCTCAGCTCGACCAGCTCTTCGTAGCGGCTCTGGAGGTGCTCGGCGATGCCCCGCAGGTATCCGGCCCGCTCGGGTGCCGAGAGGGCGGCCCAGGCGGGCTGCGCGGCACGGGCCGCGGCGACGGCCCGGTCGACGTCGGCGGGACCCCCCAGCGCGTACGTGCCGATCCGCGCGCCGGTCGCCTTCTCGTGCACGGGGGCGGTGCCCCCCGAGGCGGCGTCCTGGAATGTCCCGTCGATGTACAACCTGCCCACAGCCATCCCCTACATCAATTATTACTCTTAGTACAGAATGCAAAATAAGTGCTGGACAGAGGCGGCGTCAACAGTCCCGGGGGACGCCTGTGAAGGCGGTCACGGCACCTCGTCCCGAGGTCAGGCGGGCGCGGGGCCCCGGCCCCGAGGCCGGGCGAGCGGGCCGGAATCCCGGCCGGGCGCGGGGTCAGGCGGGGGCGTGCCCGGCCGGTGCCGGGGTCGGGGGCGCGACGCGGCCCGCGGGGCGCACCGCGTGGCTGCGCAGCAGGAAGTCCTCGACGACCAGGGTGGCCGCGCCCAGCGCGACCGCCTCGGCGCCGAGCCTGCCCAGCTCGATCGACGCCTGCGAGAAGGGCAGCGGCAGGGCGTACCGGGCGGCGGCGGCGCGGATCTCGGGAAGGAACCTGCGCCCGAGGAGGGACCCGGCCCAGCCGCCGAGGATGACGCGCTCGGGGTTGAAGAGGTTGATCAGGTTGGCCAGCCCGGCCCCCAGGCAGCGGACGGCCTCGTCGAGCGCGGGCCGCGCGAGCGGGTCGGCGAGGAGTTCGGCGAAGACGCTCTCCTCGTCGTCGCCCCCCAGGTCCCTCCCCGCGCCGGCCAGGATCGCCTCGGCGCCGATGTAGGCCTCCAGGCAGCCCTGGCCGCCGCAGCGGCAGGGGCGCCCGTCGAGGACGATCTTCGTGTGGCCCCACTCGCCCGCGCCGCTCGCCGTTCCCCGGTAGGTGACGCCACTGTTGATGATGCTCGCCCCGGCGCCCGTGCCGATGAAGGTCATGACCAGGTGCTGGGCGCCCTTGCCCGCGCCGAACCAGAGCTCGGCCTGGCCCGTCGTCTTGACGCCGTTGTCGGCGAAGACCGGGAGCGAGGTGCCCTCGCGGATGAGCGCGCCCAGGGGTACGCCGTCCCAGCCGAACGCGCGGGCGTGGATGAGCAGGTCGGAGCCCTGCTCGGCGACGCCGGGGACGCCGAGGCCCATGCCGAGCACCTCGGACTCCTTGGCCCCGGCGTCGGACAGGACCGCCTCCAGGCCGTCGAGGATGTGCCGGGCCACCACGGCGGGCTCGTGATGGCTGGGGTCGAGGGCGAACTCCTTCCTCGCCCGCTCCTCCAGCGCCAGGTCGTACAGCTCCACCCGGACGCGCGTCTCGCCGACGCCCACCCCGACCACGTATCCGTACGAGGGATCGACCTTGAGCATGATCCGCGGCCGTCCGCCGTCGGAGTCGACGGAGCCGGTCTCCACGACGATGCCGTCCGTGATGAGGTCGCCGATCACGTTGCTGACCGTGGCGGCGCTGAGCCCCGTCAGCTGGGCCAGATCGTGCCTGCTCAGCTCTCCGGCGAAGTACAGCGTCCACAGGACCACGGACCGGTTGCCCTTGCGCACGTCACGAAGGGTCCCCCGCTGCGGACGGCTCATGCTTCTCCCCGGGGAAGTAATTTCAGATGTTAGTACAACTACTCTAGTCACTGCCGGACCTGGCTTTTCTGCCGCGCTCCCCCGCACGGGGAACGGTCCGCCCGCGTCGCGCGTGAGGAGAGTTTCCCAGGTCGTGCCGCGCGTCGCCACGCCCTCCGGCACCGCGAGCACGCCGAGGAGAGGACCCCGCTCTCCTGGGCCTGGACGGCTCCGGTTGTTAGGCTCGGCCACCAAGCAAGTGCTCACTTTAAGACACGAGGACGGGCGATGGCGGCAGACGGCGGGACCAAGGGCCGGGCGGACACGTACGGGCACTGCGACCCGAGGTTCTCGCGGGTACGGGAGGTGTTCGACGCGCACTTCGCCGGCGGCGAGGAGCTGGGCGCGTCGTTCGCGGTCTTCCTGGACGGCGAGCCGGTCGTGGAGCTGTGGGGCGGGGTCGCCGACCGCCGCAGCGGGCGGGCCTGGGAGCGCGACACCCCCGTGCTGGCGTACTCGTGCACCAAGGCGGTGACCGCGACGGCCGCGCAGCTGCTGGCCGAGCGCGGCCTGCTCGACGTCACCGCCCCGGTCGCGGACGTCTGGCCGGAGTTCGCGCGGCGCGGCAAGGAGCGCGTCACCGTCGAGCACCTCCTCACCCACCAGGTGGGGCTGCCCGCGATCGAGGAGCCGGTCCCGGTCGAGGAGTTCGAGGACCAGGCCGCCATCGCGGACCGGCTGGCCGGGCAGGAGCCGATCTGGGAGCCGGGCACCGCGCACGGCTACCACGCGCTGACGTACGGGTTCCTGGTCGGCGAGGTGATCCGCAGGGTGTCGGGCAAGTCGGTGAGCGAGATCGTGGCCGCCGAGGTCTCCGGCCCCCTCGGCCTGGAGCTCTGGGTCGGCGCCCCGGACGACGTGGCGGCGCGGGCGGCCCGGCTGTCCGCCGGGGACCGCCCCGCGCCCCCCGCCGCACCTTCCACCGCCCCGTCCACCGGCCCGTCCACCGGCCCGCTCGCGGAACCCGCGCCGGTGGCCGAGCTGCCGGGACAGGGGCCGGGAGACCCGGTCTACGAGATGGCCAGGGCGGCCCTCGACAAGGACAGCCTGATGAACCGGGCGCTGGGCAACCCGCCGATCCACAAACTGCGGGGCGGCGCCAACCACCCGGTCGTGCTGCGCGCGGGCTGGCCCGCGATGGGCGCCGTCACCACCGCGCGGGGCCTGGCGGGCTTCTACCGCGACCTGGTGGCCGGGCGGATCCTGCGCCCGGAGACCCTGCGCGGCGCGACGCGCAGGAGGGTGAGCGGCCCGGACAGGGTGCTGTACCTCGACAGCTCCTTCGGCCTGGGCTACATGCGCCCGGCGATGACCTTCCTCACCCCGGCGAGGGGCGCGGAGACCGCGTTCGGCCACACCGGCATGGGCGGGTCGCTGGGCCTCGGCGACGTCGAGCACGGCCTGGGTCTGGCGTACACGATGAACAGGATGGCGGGCGCCGCCTCGGGGAACCTCCGCGCCTACCGCCTGGCCGAGGCCGTCTACGAGTCGCTCCCCCGGAGCGGCCAGAGCGGCCAGAGCCGCTAAAGCGGCCGGACCGGCTGACCTCGGCCCCCCGAGGTCCAGCAAGGTCCGGCGAGATCCGCTGAGGTCAGCCGAGACCCGGCGAGACCCGGCGAGGTCCGTCGAGGTCCGTCGAGGTCAGTCGAGGTCCGCTGACGCCCGGCGCGATCGGATACCGAGCATGACTCCACCATCACCCTTCGCAAAAGTTGACCAATCGTGACAACCAACCGCATGGGTGAGACCGTCGAACAAGTCGAGGGCACTCGGAAGGGGACGGGATGGTTCCGGGATACCACGAGGTTCGGGAACTCGGCGTCGGCGGAGGCGGGCGGGTGGTGCTTGCCACGTACGCCCCCACCGGCGCCTACGTGGCCATCAAATACCTCAACTCGGCCCTCAGGGACGATCACCGCTTCCTGGCGCGCTTCCGCGCGGAGGCGCGCGTCATGGTGGAGCTGCAGGACCCGAACGTGGTCCAGCTCTACGAGTACTACGAGGACGTGCTCGAAGCCGCGATCGTGATGGAGCTGGTCGACGGGGTCGCGCTCAGGCGGATCCTGTCCGAGCACGGCAGCACGAGCCCGGAGGCGGCGCTCGCCGTGCTCAAGGGCTCGCTGCTCGGCCTGGCCTTCGCGCACGCCGCCGGTGTCGTGCACCGCGACTACAAGCCGGAGAACGTGCTGATCCAGGCCGACGGCGGCAGCAAGCTGGCCGACTTCGGCATCGCCGCCCACGTCGGGGAGACCGGGACGACCGCGGGCACCCCGGCGTACATGGCCCCCGAGCAGTGGGAGGGGGCTCCGGCGAGCGCGGCGACCGACGTCTACGCGGCCACGTGCGTGTTCTTCGAGTGCCTCACCGGGCGCAGGCCCTACCTGGCCGACCACCGCCTCGTGCTGATGCACCGCCACCGGCACGAGGCGATCCCGGTGGAGGAGGTGCCCAGCTCGGTACGCGGCCTGGTCACGCGGGGCATGGCCAAGAACCCGGCGGACCGGCCGCGGAGCGCGCGGGCGTTCCTGGAGGAGCTGGAGACGGCGGCGCTGGCGGCGTACGGGCCGGAGTGGGAGCAGCGCGGGCGGCGGCACCTGGCCGAGCTCGCCACGCTGCTGGCACTGGCGTTCCCGCTGGCCAAGCCCGCGCCGAAGGCCGCCTCCTCGGTCGCCCAGACGATGCTCGGCCGGGTGGGCCGGGTGCGCCGCCCCCGGCTGGGCCCCAGGACCCTGGCCGGGCTGGGGGTGATCACCGTCGCGATGACCGCCGGGGTGATCGCGGCCAACCGGCCGCAGGACCGGCTCTCCGCCGACACGATCTTCACCCCGCCGCCCAGCTCCGCGATGGTCGAGGAGACCCCCGGGCAGCGGCGGCGGAGCCAGGTGTCCGCGCCTCCCGAGCCCTCCGCCGGGCCGCCCCGCCCCTCGGGGGGCGCCGCCGCCAGGAAGCCCGGGTCCCCCTCGAACGGCACGAACCCCGGCCAGGTCACCTCGCCCCCCTCCCCGATCCCCAGCCGGACGCCGGCCCCCTCACCGCCCTTCCCCTCCCTGTCCCCCCTGCCTCCCTCTCCCACCGGTTCGCGTCCGCCGGTCCCGTCGCCCACCCGTACGGCCACCCGGCCGCCGATACCGGAACCCACGGGGACGGGCGCGTCGGGGTCCGCGCACGCGGTCAGCGGCCTGAAGGTCGTGGGGATCGACGCGCACGGGACCACGGTCGGCTTCCGCGCCTCCACCGAGGGCAACGTCGCGGTGACCATCACCTTCGCCGAGGGACCCGACCGCGACCGGCTCGTCCGGGCGGCCCCGTACACCTCCGTGCTCGGCGGGCTGAGGACCTACTCCCACACCGTCCCGCACACCTTCGCCGTCCCGGCCTGCGGGCAGACCCTCTATCGCCGGGTCACGGTCTCCACCTCGCCCCGTTCCTCGGGCGGGACGGTCAGCCGTACGGAGAAGGTGCGCGGCGAGGTGTGCGCGCCACCCGAGGTCTCGATCACCTCCTTCGACGGCACCACGGTCGGCTTCCGGGTGAGGACCCCGAACACCTCGGCGGTGACCGTGCGGCTCGGGTTCGCGCAGCGGATCGGGGACACGCGCGAGGTGGCGACCGGCACGCGGGAGCTTGAGCTGTCCGGCGACACCGAGTACGAGCGGGAGGTGACCGGGGACTTCGCCGACCCGCCCCGCTGCGGGGGGTACGTCACCCGGCTGGTGACGATCACCACCGTGCCCGAGGGCGACACGCCCTCCCGGACGGCCCGGATCGACCTGCCCATCTGCGCCCCCGCCCCAGGCACCGACCCGGACCCGGATCCAGGTCCGGGTCCGGAGGCAGGACCGGAGACAGGACAGGAAACAACCCCGGAGGCAGGGCCGGACACGAGCACGGACCCGGGTCCACGGGAACCCCGGGACTCGGAGAGTCCGTCGGGGAACGACCCTGCCCTGCTGGACATCGAGCTGGGCCTCGACCTGGGCGGCCTCCTGGACGGCCTCCTGTGAAGTGATCGGCCCCGCACCAACGTGAGTGACCAACGACCGGCCCCGGCCGGGCCGAGCTGACCAGGCCGAACCCGGGCGAGCAGGGCGAGGCTGAGCCAAGCAGGGCAGGCCCCGACCGGCCCGAGCAGAGCAGGGCCGGACCAGCCCAGGACCGTAAGGCAGGGCAAAGTCTGGCAAAGCCGGACCAGGCCAAGCAGAGCAGAACAGGTCAGAACAACCCAGAACAGGGCCGAGCCGGACCAGGCAGGGCCGAGCCCGCCGACCACCGGACCCCCGGCCCGGGGAACCGCGGGCCACCGGCCCGCGACCCCCGGCGTCCGCCCAGGTCACCGCCCCCGGGCCACGGATACGCACGGGAAAACGGTCGGCACATAGTGTGGACTGTGCCGGTTGGATCCGGACATACGGCTATCCACTGACGAAACCGGCATGAGGCGCTGATGGATGCCGGTGAGTGCTGATGGTTGCTGATGGATACTGATGGTTGCTGATGGATGAGGTGGCGTCGGCCACCCCGAGGCGGTGGCAGGCGACGGACCTGCCCCCCGAGGTGACCAGTTTCGTGGGGCGTCGGCACGAGATGGCCGAGGTCAAGCGCCTGCTGTCCGGAGCGCGCGTGGTCACCCTCACCGGACCCGGCGGGGTCGGCAAGACCCGGCTGGCCCTGCACGTCGCCGCCGACGTCCAGCGGGCCTTCCCCGACGGGGTGTGGTTCGTCGAGCTCGCCGGGCTGGAGAACCCGGAGCTGCTCGCCGGATCGGTGAACGAGGCCCTGGAGATCAGGGACGTCTCCCACCGGCCTCCCGTGGAGGTGCTCATCGATCACCTGCGGGAGAAGCGGGCCCTGCTGATCCTCGACAACTGCGAGCACCTCCTGCGGGCCTGCGCCGTACTGGCGGGAACCCTCGTCCGCTCGGCCCCCTCCCTGCGGATCCTCGCCACCAGCCGGCAGGCGCTGGGCATCTCGGGCGAGCAGACGCTGGTCGTGCCCACCCTGCCGCTGCCACCGCCGCCGGGCCCCGGCGGCCCCGACGGCCCCGACGGCGGCAGGCCGTTCGCGGAGCCGTCGGCGCAGCCGGAGGCGGTACGCCTCTTCGTCGAGCGGGCCACCGCCGTCCTGCCGGACTTCACGCTCACCGAGGCCAACCGGTCCGCGGTGGAGCGGATCTGCCGGCGGCTGGACGGCATCCCGCTCGCGATCGAGCTGGCCGTCGTGCGGCTGCGCGCCCTCTCCCCCGAGGAGCTGCTGGCCCGGCTGGACAACCGGTTCCGGCTGCTCACCGGCGGTTCGCCCGCGACGCTGCCCCGCCAGCAGACGCTGCGCGCGCTGATCGACTGGAGCCACGCCCTGTGCACCGAGAAGGAGAAGCTGCTGTGGGCACGCGTCTCGGTGTTCGCCGACGGCCTGGACCTCGACGCGGCCGAGGCGGTCTGCTCGGGGGACGGGATCGACCGCGAGGAGGTCGTCGACCTGGTGATCGGGCTGGTGGGCAAGTCGATCCTGATCCGGGAGAATCCCCCCGCGGCGTCCACCGCGACCCGCTACCGGCTGCTGGAGACGATCAGGCAGTACGGCAGGGAGAGGCTCGTGGCCTCGGGGCAGGAAGGCACCCTGCAGCGGCTGCACCGCGACCACTACCGGCGGCTGGCGGCGGAGGCGTACGCGGAACGGTTCGGCCCGCGCCAGGTGTCCTGGCTGGGCAGGCTGAAGCTCGACCACGCCAACCTGCGCACCGCGCTGGAGTACTGCTTCGGCGAGTCCGGGGAGACCTCCACCGCCCTGGGCATGGCCACCGACCTGCTCTACCACTGGATCACGAGCCACTACCTCAGGGAGGGGCGCCGCTGGCTGGACCTGAGCCTCCGCTGCGACGGCGGCTCCGACGAGATCCGGGGCCGCGCGCTGTGGTCCGACAGCTGGCTCGCCGTCATCCAGGCCGACGTCGTCTCCGCCGCGTCGATGCTGGAGGAGGCCAGGGAACTGGGCGGGCGTCCCGGGCACGAGCCGGTCCTCGCCTACGTCGCGCTCTACTCGGGGATGATCGCCATGTTCCGGGGGGACGTCGACCTCGCGATCGGCCTGTACGAGGAGGCGGTGGCGCGCCACCGCGCCGACGACGACCCGGCGGGCCAGGCGCTGGCGCTCGTCCGGCTCTGTCTCGCGCACTCCTTCCGGGGCGACTGGCCGAGTTCCGTCGCCGCCGGGGAGGAGTGCATCGCGCTGTGCGACGCCCACGAGGAGGGCTGGCACCGGGCGTACGCGATGATGGCGCTCGGCGTCGGGGTCTGGTGCCAGGGTGACGCCCCGCGCGCCGCGGAGCTGGAGAGGGAGAGCCTGAGGTTCAACCGCTCACTCGACGATCTTCTGGGCCTCGGCGTCAACCTGGAGGTGTTGGCCTGGATCGCCTCGGCGGAGGGCGACCACCAGCGGGCGGCCAGGCTGCTGGGGGTGCTGGAGACGGTCTGGCAGGCGATCGGGGCCCCGCTGTCCGGTTTCGGGCACCTGATGCGCTACCACGACGAGTGCGAGGAGCGCACGCGCGAGGCTCTCGGAAAGCAGGCCTTCGACACCATGGTCAGGCAGGGCGCGAAGCTGCGGTGCGACGAGGCCTTCGCCTTCGCCCTCGGAGAGGAGACGCCCTCCGGCGAGTCCTCCGGCGAGGCCGAGGAGCCGTCACCGCTCACCCGCAGGGAGACGGAGATCGCCAAGCTCATCGCCCGGGGACTGAGCAACAAGGAGATCGCGGCCTCGCTGACGATCGCCCAGCGCACCGCCGAAGGCCACGTCGAGCACATCATGACCAAGCTCGGCTTCCACTCGCGGGCCCAGATCGCCGTCTGGACCGGCGAGCGCATCCGGAACGCGAACGGAGACCGTACGTCTGACGCATGACGCCCGATGGAGACCGACGGAGACGACGTACGGGAGACCGCGAACAGAGGAGGACGCCGGAGCCGACGAGTGCGATGATCCCGTCGGCTCCGGCGTCCGGCTGGAACCGGGTCGGGGAACTCGGTTCCGGCCTCCGGAGATGGTCTGTGTGCCCGGCCCTCGGAGGAACCCGGGCGGGTTTTCCGTGCGGCTTTCTGAGCGGTTTCCGTGCGGCTTTTTTGGGCGGCTTTCCGGGCTGCTTTCCGGGCGGAGCGGGCGGTCGATCTCGCGCGGTCGGCTCTCGGCGGGTGCGGCCGGCCCGGTGGGCGGCCCGTCGCGGAGGCGGCGCGTCGATCGGCCTCGCGGTCAGGCCTCGGCGGCGTTCGCGGTGGTGAGCTCGAACCAGACGGCCTTGCCGTCGGTGGTACGGGCACTGCCCCAGCAGCAGGACAGGAGCTCCAGCAGGTGCAGTCCTCGTCCGCGCTCCTCGTCGTCGCGTGCCCGGCACGCGCGGGGCAGGAGGGAGTCCGGGTCCGCGTCCTCGACCTCGCAGCGCAGCAGGCCGTCCTGGAAGGAGAGGGCGAACCTGATGGTTCCGCGCGAGTGGCGCAGCGCGTTGGTGACCAGCTCGCTGACGAGCAGTTCGGCGACCGTACTGTGCTCGTGCAGTCCCCAGTCCGCCAGGCAGGCGCGGGTCAGGTGGCGTGCCTGGGGCACGGATGCCGACTCGGGCGCGAAGGAGCACGAGGTCTCCTGGCCGTACGGCGCTCCGAGAAGAGCGTTCATGAGCGTTCACCTACGTGGTCGGCGGTTACCTCGATCAGGTGTGGTGCGCACGCGCGTCCGCCACCGGAGGCCGACCGCCGCGGGGCCGTCCGGCCGCGGGGCGTGTCCGGTCCCGATCCGGCGGGCACACGCGGCGGGATCATGCCGCCTGCCCCAGGGAGACGCGGTGCAGAGGCATGCCGTGGACGGGAGTGCTGCGGCCGTCGGGCAGGAGTGCTCCGGTGTCGTCGAAGACGACCACACCGTTGCAGAGCAGGCCCCACCCCTGCTCGGGGTGGAAGGCCACGAGAGCCGCGGCTTCGTGATCGGGTGCGCTTGCGAGTGGGCAGCGCGGCTGGTGCTGACACATGGCTCGTACCTTTTAACCTTCGCTGGTTGCTGTTGAGCCTTTCCTGGTGTGACCAGCATCTCCCGGCAGCCATACGCGCATAGCGGGATAAATACCCATATGTCTACCCATTTCGCCAGAAGGTAAAGAAACCGGGCGCCGACGCAAAGAACGATCGGCAAGATCGAACGGCGTGGATACGGCGCTCCCGGCCCCGGTCGCGGCGATCCGGTAGATCTTTTTCCCGGGCGTTTTACCATCGGAGATCATCCGTATACCTCCCCGACCTCGGCTTTTGTCCGCAAATATGACATCGAGCGACTTGGCGTGCCCTTTAGTCTGTCGTGACCTGTCCTTGGGGCCGGGTAACCTCCCTCGTCACGGAAGACAACTGGCCAGTGGTGCCGCCGCACGCGTCCCTCCACACCCCCGGTGGGCTCGCGTGAACGCGCCGTCGCTCAACCCCGTCTCCCGGTGGCCAGGTCGCGAGGCGGAGCGACCATGCCCGCACGGCCGCCGGGGGTCCTCGGAAACCCTCAATGACACCTGAGATGCACAAGTTCATCGAGCTGCTGGAAAGTCAGCTCGGATACTCCGAGAAGAGTGGCGGCTACACCAAGTTCGGTGACTGGTACGGCAAGAACGTCGAGTTCGACGCCGACTACACCGCCGCCCCCTGGTGTGACATGTACCTGTCGTGGGCGGCGGAGAAGCTCGGCTACCAGGAGTGGGTCGGCCAGTTCGCCTACACCGTCCACCACGCCCAGTGGTTCCGGCAGCAGGACGCCTGGGGCACCGTCCCCAAGCCGGGGGCCGTCGTCTTCTTCGACTGGAGCGGCTCGAACAGGATCGACCACATCGACCACGTCGGGATCGTCACCGGGGTCGAGGGGGGCAGGATCCACACGATCGAGGGCAACATCGACGGCGGGATCGCCAAGCGCAAGGAGCGCGACACCGGCAAGGTCGTCGGCTACGGCTACCCGGAGAAGATCAAAGCCCGGCTGGACCGGGAGGCCACCGAGAAGCAGACGGTCGTCAAGCCCGCCGCGGCCGGGGACAACGCGGTGGTGATCGGCCCCGGACCCGACCTGTTCGCCCTGCTCCCCTCCCCCGCACCCGCGCGGGAGACCCGGACGTCCACGAGTCCCGGCAAGGCCAAACCCGCTCCCAAGCACGCCGCCGGAACGACGAGCAGCGACGGAACCGGCAAGACCGTTTCGGGGAACGACAGCGGTACCGCGTCCGGGCAGAACCCCGCCGCGAACGCCCCGCGGAGCGACCGGGCGACCGCGGGCGCGCCCGCCGGGCCCCAGGCGTCGGCCTCCACCGGCCGCACCTCGTCGGGCAGCTCGTCGGGTAAGCCGGTGAAGACCGACAAAACAGACAAGCAGGCTAGAGCGGACAAGCCGGGTAAGCACGCCAAGGCCTCCACCGCCGACACCAGCGCGCTCGCCATCACGCCCACCGCCACCGTCCGCGACCTCGCCACGCCCGTCCCGGGCCTCGACAGCCCCGCCGTCCTCGCGCCGGTGCTGCTCGCCGCGGTCGCGATCCTCGCGCACGGCAAGGCCAGGCAGTCGAAGGTACGGCTCCTCGCCCCCACCCCGGGCCGCGCCTCGACTCCCTCCCGCACCTCGGGCCGCACCCCGGCTCCCTCCCGCACCTCGGGCCGCACCCCGGCTCCCTCCCGCACCTCGGGACACACTCCGGCCCCCTCCCGCACCTCGGGACACACCACCCCGTCCCCCTCCCCCGCACCCGCCTCGGGGCACACCACCCCCTCGCCCTCCCCCGCACTCACTTCGGGGCGCACCCCCCTGTCCCCCTCCCCCGCACTCGCCTCGGGGCGCACCCCGCTGTCCTCCTCCCCCGCACTCACCTCGGGCTCCCCGGCCCCCTCTCTCGCTTTCCCGTCGCGCAGGACCCCGGGCCGCCGCCGCGCCCCGGGCCGCCGTCGCATGCCCAGGAACGCCCCCGCCCGCGCTCTCTCGTACTCCCCGGCCCCGGCCAGCGCCCCCGAAAACCCACCCATCCGCGACCTCTCGCACGCCTCCACCCCGGCCGACACCCTCGGGAACACGCCCGTCTCCCGCGACCTCGCGGAGACCTCCACCCTGATCCACGGCCCCGGCAGCACGCCGGTCTCCCGTCTCATGGAGGGTTCAGCCCTGCCTCACGGCCCCGGGAACATCACCACCCACGACCACTCGTACGTCCCCGCCTCGGCCGGTCTCCCCGGAAACACCTCTGCCTCCCCCGACCTCGGAAACGCCCCCCGCACCCCCGAGGTCACAAACATGTTCGCCGTCACCCCCGGCTCCGGCTTCCGCGACCTCGGGGACGTGCCCGTTCAGCCCCGGCGGTCCATGACTCCCCAGGAGCTCGTTCCCGCAAGTACCGGATTCCCCTCGGTCACTACCTCCGTCGCCCACGTCGAGGAGTCCCGCGTGCCGGACCGTCGCGACGACCGTCCCCGCGCCCCCTACCAGGGCAGGCGTCGCCTGCGCGAGCAGGCCGTGGTGGAGTCGTCGACCTGGGTGCGGAACGCCCCGCCGCGCGGTCGCCGCCACCGCCAGGCCGACTCCGCGACCACCACCGTCCCGGCCTTTCCGGCCACCCCGGCACGTCCTGTCCGTCCCACCCGTCCCACCGCGCCGACTCGTTCCGCCGCGTCCCCTCGTTCCGCCACGTCCGCCCGCCCGTTCGCCAAGCCGAGAACGGCCGTCCCGATCTCGACGACGGCCCGGACGGGGCAGGGCGATCCCGCGCTCCCGGCCGGATCCGCCGCGTCACCCGCCGAGCCGGGTGACGTCCTGGTCCACAGCGGCTACCGGGGACGTCGCCGGGCGGAGGCACTGGTCTAGCCGCCTCCCTAGCCCGGGGAACAGGCCGGACTGATCCAGCCGTCCCCCTCCCCAGGGAACAGGCCGGGCCTGATCCAGCCGCCTCCGCTGGAAGAGCAGGCCGGGGCTGGTCCAGCCGCCTCAGCCTCCTGGAGAAAAGCCGGACCGGCCCCGCCGGGGACGGGCGCGCTCAGCGCTGCTCGGGCGGGCGTCCCATCGTCCGGCGCAGCTGTTCCAGCTCCGCCTCCAGACCCGCGATCCGGGTGTTGGCCCCGGGGCCTCCGGAACCCCCGGGACCACCGGAACCCCCGGAGCCTCCGGGACCACCCGGGCCCGGCTGTCCCTGTGGCGGGCCGTAGGGCGAGTGCGGGCGGACCGCCCGGGTGTCCTCGGGCGCGGCCGGAAGCGGGTAGGGCGCCCGCTGCTGGTACTGCTGCGGCGCGCCGTACGGCTGTCCCTGCTGCCCGTACTGCGGCTGGCCGTACTGGACGGCGCCGTGCACCTGCGCCGGGTAGCCGGGCTGCCCGCCGTACGGAGAGGGCGGGAACGGGGCCGGTCCCCTGGAACGGCGCCTGCCCCTGACCACCGAGGCGATCGTGCCGACCACGAACAGGGCGATCAGGCCGCCGCCGCCCCACAGCAGCCACGGCAGGATCGGCGTGCCGCTCTCGTCCTTGCCCGCGGTGATGGCCTGCTGGGAGTCGCTGACGTACTTGGCGACGTACGGGTGGTTCGGCTGCAGCGCCTGCGTCTCGCGGAACTTGGGCAGCGCGTCGGAGTACCTGTTCTGGAAGAACAGGTCGAGCGCCTCGTTGTAGGCCTTCGTCGTCGACGACTCGGCCGGCTTGATGTTCTTCTCGTTCAGTTTCTCCTTGACGATGCTGACCGGCAGCACGAAGCTCTCGCCCTCGGTGGAGCCGCCGTCCTGCTGGATCAGGCCGCCGACGAGGATGCCGATGACCCTGCCGTCCTTGCTGAACACCGGCCCGCCCGAGTTGCCCGGGTAGGAGGGCGCCTGGGTCTGGATGTACGGCACCCCCTCGGGCGTCTGGCGGGCGGCGTTGTAGGGACCCTCGGTGAACGCCGGGTCGAGCTTGGACTCCAGATTGAAGATCGAGGTCTGCGTCACCGTACCGGGGAACCCGCTGATGTAGAGGGTGTCGCCGACGCGCACGTCGGAGTCCTCGCCCAGCGGCACGGTCGGCAGGTTGCTCTGCCCGTTGGCCTTGAGGATCGCGACGTCCTTGCCCGGGTAGACGGTGCCCTTGGCGACCAGCTCGATCGGCACCGTCTTGGTGGTCTTGTCGACACCGCCGCCCGGCAGGCTCTGCAGCAGCGCGAGCGAGCTCTTGACGTTGCGGATCTTGATGTTGTCCGCGTTCCAGACCTGGAAGATCTTCGTCGCGGTCCTGAGGATCTCCTCGTCGGAGGCGATGTCGCCGAGGTCGGCGACCAGGTCGGCGGCGTCCTTCTCGTTGATCTTCGTGAGGGCCTGGGCCGCGAACGTCTGCGCCAGCTCGGTCTCCTCCTGTCCGACGCAGTGCGCCGCGGTGACCATGTAGCCGTCCGGCGTGACCCACCAGCCGGTGCACAGCCCGCCCGCCGTCGCCTCGACGACCCGCTCCCGCCCGCCGGGCGAGAAGTAACGGCCCGGGTCCTTGGCCATCTGCTGGACGACCCAGCGGTAGATGCTGTTCTCGTCGGAGGAGATCTTGCCGCTCTGCACGGCATTGACCCCCTGCTGGGTCAGGGTCCTGATCGCCTCCAGGTTCGCCTCCGGCGTCGGCACGGCCACGTCGGCCGTGTAGGACACCGAGGTCAGCTGGACCGCCGGATGCGTCCTGGCCGCCAGCCACGTCCCGACGGGGACGTCGACCTCCTTCGGCTTCGCCGTCGCGGTGCCCGGCAGGGCCAGCGTGCTCGCCAGCACCAGGCCGGCGACGGCGCTGATTCTTGCCCACATCTTCGTACTCTCCCCAAACTCGCTTCCCGGGCGAGAGCCTGGCGGAGACTACTTGGGGAGGACTTGGAAGCGACTGGGACACCGGCGAGCCCCGGACAGGACCGGCCCGGGACGGGACCGGGGCCGGACAGGACCGCCCCCGGACCGGCCGCTCCCCTCAGCCGCGGCCCGCGCCGACGAGTTCCCGTCGCGGCTGCTCCGGTCCCTCCGTCACCTCGTCCTCCTCGTGACCCTCGACGGAGAGGTCGGGCAGGATGCGGTCCAGCCAGGCGGGGCACCACCAGTTGGCCCTGCCGAGCAGGGCCATGGTCGCCGGGACGAGCAGGCCCCGGATGATCGTGGCGTCCACCGCGATGGCCACCGCCAGGCCGACACCGAAGATCTTGACCATGGGGTCGGGGTAGGCGACGAACGCGACGAAGACCGCGACCATGATCAGGGCGGCGGAGGTGATGACCCTGCCGGTCGACCCCAGCCCCTCGGCCACCGCCCTGCGGTTGTCGCCGTGCTTCAGGTACGCCTGCCGCACGGCGGTGAGCAGGAAGACCTCGTAGTCCATCGACAGGCCGAACAGGATCGCGAACAGCATCAGCGGGATGTAACTGTCGATCGGCACCGTGAAGAACACCGTGCTCAGGTAGGAGCCGTCCGCGCTGACCGGCGTGTCCATGCCGACCAGGCTGCTGCCCAGTCCCAGGGAGAAGACCAGCGAGAGCGCGCCGAACGCGGCACCGAGGGAGACCAGGTTCATCAGCGCGGCCTTGATCGCGACGACCGGCGAGCGGAACGCCAGGAGCAGCAGCAGCGCGCTCAGCAGGACCACGACGCCGACGACCAGGGGCGTGCGCCCGGCGATCCTGTCACCGGCGTCGGCCATGCCGGCGACCTGCCCGCCCACGTGCACCTCGGCTCCCTCGACGTCGAGCGCGCGCACCGCCTTGACCACGTCGAGCGCCCGGGGGTCGCCGGGGGCGTAGGCGGGGATCGCCTGCAGCAGCGCCGCCGTGCCGCCCCTGTTGAGGACCGGGTCGCCGACGTGGACGACCCCCTCGACGTCCGCGACGCGGTCCTTCAGGGCGTTCAGCACGGCCGGGGCCGGCTCCCGGTCGACGACCCTGGTGTCCAGGTCCGCCACCACGACGAGCGGGCCGTTCATGCCGGGCCCGAACCCGGCCTGCAGGAGCTCGTAGGAGCGCCGCGTGTCGGTGCCCCGGTCGGCGTAGCCGTTGTCGAGCGTGCCCAGCTGGAGGGCGAGCGCGGGCGCGGCCAGCGCGGCCAGGACGGCGACGCTGAGCGCGAGCACGCTCCACGGCCGCCGGGCCACCCAGATGCCCAGCGAGGCCCAGCCCGAGGAGCCGTGGCTGCCCCGGCGTCCCATGAACGGCAGGCGCAGCGCGTTGACCCGGTGCCCGAGCAGGCCGAGCAGCGCGGGGACCAGCGTGACCGAGGTGACCACCGCGCAGACGACCGAGATGCCGGTGATCCAGCCGAGCGTCTGCAGCAGGGGGAAGCCCGCGAGCATGAGCGCGCTGAGCGCGATGATCACGGTGCCCCCGGCGAACACCACCGCGCCGCCGGAGCCGGCGGCCATCCGGCGGACCGCCTCGTGGACCGGCAGGCCGTCGGCGAGCAGCTTGCGGTACCTGCTGAGCAGGAAGAGCGCGTAGTCGATGCCGACACCGAGGCCGATCATCGTCGCCATGATCGACGCCTGCTTGGGCACGTCCACGATGTGGCCGAGCAGGCTCACCACGCCGAGCCCGGTCGCGATGCTGATCAACGCGGCGAAGATCGGGATCATCGCGGCGACCAGGGTGCCGAACGCGAGCAGCAGCACCAGCAGCGCGCAGGCCACGCCGATGATCTCGCTGGTCCCGGTCTTGATCTCCTTGTCCGCCGGGCTGCCCGAGGAAGCGGGGACCGCCTCGATGCCCGCCGCCCGCGCGGGTTCGGCCGCCGCGGAGAGGAGCTTGGTGGTCTCGGCCATCTTGGCGGTGTCGTTCCCCTCCAGCTTGATCGCGATGATGCCGATCTCCAGGCTGGGCGCGAGACCGCCGACCTGGTAGGGGGACTTCACCTCCTTCACGTGCGGCACGTCGCGGATCCGGTCCACGGCGAGCTCCACCGCGCGCTTCCTGGCGTCGGTGATGAGGGGGCCGTCCGGCGAGTAGAGGACGATCTGGGCCGAGCTCCCCGCCCCGTACCCGGGACCGAAACCGTCCTTCATCAGGTCGACGGCCCGCTGGGCGTCGGTGCCGGGAATGCTGACATCGTTGCTGACCGGGCCGGGGAAGAACACCGATCCCGCCGTCAGCAGCGCCGCCGCGACCACCCACAGGGCGAGTACGGCCTTCCCGTGCCTCGCGCACCAGCTTCCCAGCCGCCCCAGCAAACCAGACATCGGTGACCCCGCCCCGCTTTAGTATCAAACGTTCTGAAAAGGCGTACTGTACGCTCGTACAGAACCTACGGTAGAGAGTAGGGGGACAAATCAGGAAAAGCTCTAGACAGCGCGGGAGTGAGACGATGACCACACTCGAGCACGGGCATGACACACGCGGACGGATCCTCGACGCCGCCCGCCTGCTGTTCGCCGAGCGCGGCTACGCGGCGACCTCGCTGGCCGACATCGCCTCCGCCGTGGGCCTGACGAAGACGGCCGTCGCCTACCACTTCCACCCCAAGGACCGCCTCGCCACGGAGCTGGCCGCACCCGCCATCGAGGACATCGTGGCCCTGCTCCAGAGCGACTTCGACGACGACCGCGCTCTCGTCGAGGCCCTGGTGACCTTCGCGGTGAGGCACCGGGCGATCATCCGGCTGATCATGGAGGACATCAACTGCGCCGACGACGCGCCCCCCGGCTCCCCCGGCGAGGCCATCCGCGTCTTCCGCGACGAGATCTATCTCCGCCTGGCCGGGCCCGACCCCGACCCCGCCCACCGGGTCTGGGCCTGGGCCATGCTGGGCTCCCTCCAGTACGCGGTGGTCAAGACGATCGACCTCCCCCAGGAGGAGGTCAGGCGGACCCTCCTCGCCACCGCCCTCGCCACCCTCTGAAACACCTTCCCCGAACCTCCCGAGGTCCTTCCCCGGACCCCCTGAGGCCCCTGGGTGAAAGCCCTCTTCTTAGGGCCCTCCCAAGGCGCCCCGGGCCGAAGCGCCCTTCCCGGAGCCTCCCTCCGAGGCCCCCGGGATCTCCCGGGATCTCCCAGGCCTCCCCGGACCGCCACCCCGGACGGCGCCTCACCCGGAGGGGGCGGCCTCCCCGGGAACGGGTGCCGGCGGGACCGTGGGATCGGGAGGCTCGGTGCTCTCCCCCGGACCGGGCCCGGGTCCCGGCCCGGGTCCGCTCTGGCCCCCGACACCGACCGTGATCACGATCGTCGCGCCGGACCTGGCACAGGTGCCGGGCGCCACGCTCTGCGCCAGCACCACCCCGTCCTGGCTCTCGCCGGTGACCAGCCGTGCCCGCGTCCGTACGGCGAACCCCGCCCCGCCGAGGGTGTTGGAGGCGTCGGTCGCGCTCTGGCCGGTGACCGGGGGCACCGGGACACCGTTCCTGGAGACGACGAGCTCCACCGCGCTCCCCGGGGAGACGCGCTTGCCCGCGCCGGGGGTGCTGGCGAGCACCCGCCCGGCCGGCTGGTCCGAGCAGCGCGTGCCGACCCCACCGGCGACCAGCCCGGCCTGGGCGAGCGCCGCCTGGGCGGCCCTCCTGGCGAGGCCGACCAGCGTGGGCACCCGGGTGCCGCCGGAGACCTGCAGGTCGACCCTGCCCTTCTTCGGCAGCGCGGTCCCCGGCGCCGGGCTGCTCGCGATCACCTCGCCGAGCGGCCGGTCGGAGTCGACCGCCTTGACGGTCCCGGCGACCAGCCCGGCCTGTTTGATCAGGCGCGCCGCCTCGGAACGATCCAGCCCGACGAGCGCGGGCACGACCACCGTGGCGGCGGGGGGCGGCAGGGGGGAGGACTTGACGCCCTCCGCGCGCGGGGGCCTGGCCGGGACCGTCGGCGGGACCGGGAGCGGCCTGATCGGAGCGCTCGTCCTGCCCGCGTGCGGCACGGTGTCGCCCTGGGAGGTGGACTCCACCGCGGGGACGACCGGCGGGGCGGGCGCGCCTCCGGGCGCGACGCCGCTCAGCGCCGGGACCAGGACCCCCACCAGCACGGCGGCGCTGATGAGCAGCGCGCCGGAGACCGCGACCGAGGCCCTGGTGGCCGCCTGCCCGGGGTGGGTACGGGGCTCGTCGAAGTCCTCGCCCCCAGTCCGGAACGCCCGCCCGCCGGACCTCCCGCCCGCCGATGACGCACCACCCGACCCACCGGACCCGGCACCGCCCGATCCACCGGCCCCGCCGAGCCCGCCGGAAAGACCCGCGGCACCGAACCGGCCGGACCAACCGGACTGACCGGACCGCCCTGGCCGTCCGGAGGAGACGGAGAGCCCGGACGAGACGGAGAAGCCCGAGAAGCCCGATGAGACCGAGGAGCCGGAGGAACCGGAGGAGACCGAGGGACCCGAGGCGTCGAGCCCGCCGGGCGCGGGCGGGAACCCCGGCACCGGCGAGGACCGGGACCCGGCCACCGACCGCCCCCCGTCGTCGCCGAGCAGCGCGAGCAGCAGCTCCCTGCTGGTGGGACGGTTACGGGGGTTCTTGTCCAGGCAGTCGACGACCAGCGCGCCGAGCAGCCCGTCGAGACGGCCCAGTTGCGGGGCCGCGGTGAGGATCCGGTTCAGGACGGCCGCGATCGAGTCCTGCCCGAAGGGCGCCTGGGCGTTCGCGGCGAAGCACATCGTGGCGCCCCAGGCGAAGACGTCGGCCGCCGGGTTGATCTCGGCGCCCTCCACCTGCTCGGGCGCCATGTAGGCGGGGGTGCCCGCGCCGCGCCCGCTCTGGGTGGCCGCGGCGTCCAGCGCCCTGGCCAGCCCGAAGTCGATGACCCTCGGCCCGTCGGGGCCGAGCAGCACGTTCTGCGGCTTGAAGTCGCGGTGCACGATCCCGGCCCGGTGGATGGCCGCCAGCGCGGTGGCCGTCCCGATGGCCAGGCGCTCCAGCCTGCCTCCCTCGCGGGGCCCGCTGACCGCGACCTCGCGGTGGAGCGACGGGCCGTCGACGTACTCGCTGACGATGTAGGGGCGGTCGCCGTCCAGCCCGGCGTCGAGCACCTGGGCCGTGCAGAACCGGGCCACCTGCTTCGCCAGCTCGACCTCGCGCAGGAAGACCTCTGGATCCTCCCCCACCGAACCGTGCAGAAGCTTGACCGCGTAGGGCTCGGAGCCGGTGTCGGGGCGCACCCCGACGTAGACCACCCCCTGCCCACCCTCTCCGAGACGCCCGATGATCTCGTACTCACCGAGCGCCGCCGGATCCCCCGTTTTGAGCGGCTGCGCATACGGCACGCGAGCCTCCCCTCGCCGCCACCCTTCTCACTCAAGAAGAAGCATCGCCGACAGTCAACGGGGATGAAGGTCTTGTCTTCCTCACCGTGACACTCATGTGATGCTCAGGTCAGGGCAAGCCACAACACATCCCACCAATACGCAACCTCCTTTTCTCCCGGCCCGCCGCCCTCGTTCTCTCCGCGAAAGACCTCCCGCGGAGAGAGCCGTCCGGAGAACCCGCCCGGAGAACCCGCGCCGAGACCTCGCACAGAAACCCTGCGCAGAGACCCCGTACGGAGAGAAGGAGAAACGGACAGCACTCGCGAACCGACCCGGTAGCCTGGCGAGGTGCTTGAAGCGATCAAAGCCACCCGTTACGTGACACCGCTGCGCGAGGGCGGCTCGCTGCCCGGGGTGATGGAGGCGGACGACCTCGGCACCCACGTCGTGAAGTTCCGCGGTGCCGGGCAGGGTCGCCGGGTGCTGGTCGCGGAGATCGTGTCCGCCGGGCTCGCCCGGCGCCTGGGCTTCCGCACGCCCGAGCTGAAGGTGATCGACGTCGATCCGCAGCTCGGCGCCCGCGAGCCCGACGAGGAGATCCAGGACCTGCTCAGGGCCAGCGAGGGCAACAACCTGGCGGTCGACTTCCTGCCGGGCGCGCTGGGCTTCGAGCCGCTGGCCTGGCCCCCCGAGCCGGGGTTCGCCTCCCGCCTGCTCTGGTTCGACGCGCTCATCCACAACGTCGACCGGAGCTGGCGCAACCCGAACCTGCTCCTGTGGCACGGCGACACCTGGCTGATCGACCACGGCGCGGCGCTCTGGTTCCACCACAACTGGCCCTCGGCCAACCCGCTGCGCGACTTCGACGCGGGCGACCACGTGATGGCGCCCTTCGCCACCCGGATGCCCGAGGCCGACGCCGAGCTCAGCGAGCTGATCACCAGGGACCTGCTCGACGGGGTGGTGGACGAGGTCCCCGACGAGTGGCTGGAGGACGAGCCGGGGTTCGACGGGGCGCAGGCCGTGCGGCAGGCGTACGTCGAGCACCTGCTGGCACGCGCCCAGGGGCCGCGCACCTGGCTGCCGCCGGGCCGGTCGGACCAGTCCGGCCGGCCGGGTCAGCCGGGCCAGGAGCCCCGTCAGGACCAGGAGAGGAAGACCGGCTCGGTGGGCGCGTTCTGGAAGGACAACCGGTGAAGGACGTCTACGAGTACGCGGTCATCCGGGTCATCCCCCGCGTGGAGCGCGGCGAGCTGATCAACGCCGGCGTACTGCTGTACTGCCAGCCCCGCGGCTACCTGTGCGCCCGGGTGGAGCTGGACGAGGCGCGCCTGCGCGCCCTCGACACCGCCGTTGACCTCGACGGCGTACGGCACGCGCTCGGCGCCTACCAGCGCTCCTGCGACAGCGAGTCGGGACCCCTCACCAAGGAACCGCTGGGCAGCCGCTTCCGCTGGCTGACCGCGCCGCGCAGCACGATCGTGCAGACCGGCCCGGTCCACGCCGGACTCACCGCGGACCCGGAGACGGAGCTGGAGCACCTCGTGACCCGGCTGGTCCGCAGCCCCTGACCAGGCGCTCTAGAAGAGCACGGACATGAACGTGCCGACCTCGACGAAACCGGCCCTGCGGTAGGCGGCCCTGGCGGGGGCGTTGTAGTCGTTGACGTACAGCGACACCACCGGCGCGAAGTAGTCGAGCGCGTGCTTGACCACCGCGGCCATCCCGGACACCGCGTGGCCGCGGCCGCGCAGGTCGGGGTGGACCCAGACGCCCTGGATCTGGCAGGCGTGCGGCGTCACCGCGCCGATCTCGGCCTTGAAGACGACCTTGCCGCCCTCGATGCGGGCGTACGACCTGCCGATCCTGATCAGCTCGGCGACCCTGGACCGGTAGAGGGCGCCGCCGTCCCCGGCCTCCGGGGAGACGCCCACCTCCTCGGTGAACATCGCCACGCAGGCCGGGAGCAGGATGTCGAACTCGTCGGGCCGGACGCGCCGCACCAGCGGGTCGGCGGGGACGGGCGACGGCTCGGCGATCACCATGACCGGCTGCGCCCAGCGGATCGCGCGGGCGGCCCCCCAGTACGGCTCCAGCCGCTCCCAGAGCACCTCCACCGCGTCCGCCGGGCCGACGATCGAGGAACAGCGGCGGCCCTGCTTGCGCGCGCGGTCGGCGAAGGCGTAGACGGCGTCCGTACCGGCGTTGACCGGGACCAGGTTCGCCCCGGCGTAACAGATGGAGGTCAGGCCGCCGCGCGGCCCGAACCCCCACATCTGGCCACCGAGCCTGGCCGGATTGAGCCCGACCGAACGGACCCTGGAGGCGACGAAGACATTGCCGACGGGGTCGGTGTCGAGGAGCGCCAGGACCTCGTCTCGATCGTTGTCGTCGAGCACGCGCGACGCCGTTGTGCGCAGCATCACGTGCTCAGCCTACGCGACCCCCTCGAATTTGGCAGGAACCAACACAGAGCCTCTCATCTACCTGCTTCGGTCACCTCGTCCCGCCGTGTGCCCGGCGGGCACACGGACGGTCGCGGGGGCGATCACCGGCACGGGCGCGGGGATTCCCGGGCACCGGGCGTCCGGGGCGCCGGAGGGGGCCTGGCGGGCGCCGGGAAGGGTGCCCTCCCTGAGGTAGGCGGCGAGGCGCCGGTCGACGCAGGCGTTCCCGTTGAGCGCGACCCCGTGGTTGCCGCCCGGCACGGCGAGCAGCCGGGAACGGTGGAACAGGGCGCGCATCCGCACCGCTCCGGCGTACGGGGTGGCGGCGTCGCGCTCGCCCTGGATCAGCAGGACCGGCGGCAGCTTGGCGCTGTCACGGATCTGCACGGGGGTGCCCGCCTGCTGGGGCCAGAACGCGCACGGCGCGTTGTACCAGGCGTTGGGCCAGGCGAGGAAGGGCGCCTTGGCGTTCGCCTTGGTCATGTCGGTCCGCCAGCGCGTCCAGTCGCGCGGCCAGGCGGCGTCGCTGCACTGCACCGCGAGGTAGACCGCGTAGCTGTTCTCGTCCTTGGCGTCGTTCACCGCGTGCTTGCGGTAGGTGTTGACGAGGGGGGTCGCCTCCCCCTTCTTGACGTAGGCGGAGAAGGCCTTGGCCAGTTGCGGCCAGACGGCGTCGGAGTAACCGCCCAGGGTGTAGACGTCGTCGAGCTCGCTCGGGCCGACCACTCCCCCGGCCGGGCGGTCGGCCAGCCGGTCACGCATGGCGTCCCACGCGAAGGAGACCGCCCTCTCGGTCGCCCCCAGCCGGTAGACCGGGTTGTGGCGGGCGATCCACTTCAGGAAGTCCTCGTGCCTGTCCTGGAAGGCGATGCTCTGGTCGAGGTTCGAGCGGTACCAGATGCCGCGCGGATCGACCACGCTGTCCAGGACGAGCCGCTTGAGCCGGTCGGGGAAGAGTGTCGCGTAGACGGCGCCGAGGTAGGTCCCGTACGAGTAACCCAGGAAGCTGATCTTCGACTCGCCGAGCGCCTCCCTGATCACGTCCATGTCCCTGGCGGAGTTCTCGGTCGTCATGTGCGGCAGCATCCAGCTCCACCGCTCGCCGCACGCCTGGGCGTACTTGCGGGCGCGGGCGATCAGCACGCCCTCGTCGCGCCTGGTGGAGGGAACCTGGTCGGGGCGGGGCGCCTCGTAGTACTTCTTGGGGTCGACGCACCTCAGCGCGGGCTCGCTCGCCCCCACCCCGCGCGGGTCGAAGCCGATCACGTCGAACCGGTCGGCCAGTCCCTCGGGAAGCCCCGCCGCGACACCCCTGACCAGGTCGCGGCCCGACGCCCCGGGGCCACCGGGGTTGACCAGCAGCGCGCCGAGACGGTCCTGGGTGGCCTTCCCCCTGATCCGGTTCAGGGCGATGCCGATGGTCTGCTGCGGGTTGGCGTAGTCGAGTGGCACCCGCACGGTGGCGCACTCCATCGGGTTGTCCACCCGCCCGGCGGGGGCGGAGACCGCCCCGGCCACCGAAGCCGCCCCCTCGCAGGGCCCCCAGACCAGCCCCTGTCTCTCCTGGGCCACCGCCCCCTGCGGCACCCCCACCGCCGCGGCCAGCATCGCGATGCTCGCGGCGATCCCGACGACCCTCTTCTTCACTGTGGTCCCCCTACTCGTACGGCAGAGGCGATGGTCTCCCGGGGGCGGCGCGATCATCCGGAACACAGCCGGATGCCTGGCAAAGTGTAGTCAGATGATTGCTAAGTGTAATGACGCGAGGTCGGGCGGGGATCCGGCGCGGGAACGTCACGGAAAGCCCGGCCCACCTCGATCGGGGTCCGGTGTGAGGAGGCCGTGGAAAGACCGGCCGATCCCCTGTGAGGAGACCGCGGAAGACCGGCCGTTCCCCGCACGGGGAGACCATGGGAGACCCCGTCCGCCCCGGTGCGATCCCGTGCGGCGGCGGAGAGGCCGCCACGCGGGACCGCCCGCACCCCGGCGGGATCCCGGGAGCGGGCGGGTCGGTGCGGCGGGCGAGGCGGCCGGGTCGGCCGCGCGGCGGGTCAGCCGCCGACGACGACCTGGGGGCCCGGGGCGTCGTCGTCGAGGTCGACCTCCACGCCCATCTCCTCGGCGAGGCGCAGGGCCTCCTCGATCAGGGTCTCCACGATCTGCGACTCGGGGACGGTCTTGATGACCTCGCCCTTGACGAAGATCTGGCCCTTGCCGTTGCCGCTCGCGACGCCGAGGTCGGCCTCGCGGGCCTCGCCGGGGCCGTTGACGACGCACCCCATCACCGCGACGCGCAGCGGGACCTTCAGTCCTTCGAGCCCGGCCTGGACCTGCTCGGCCAGGGTGTAGACGTCGACCTGGGCGCGCCCGCAGGAGGGGCAGGAGACGATCTCCAGGCCGCGCTCGCGCAGGTTGAGCGACTCCAGGATCTGGTTGCCGACCTTGACCTCCTCGACCGGAGGGGCGGACAGCGACACGCGGATGGTGTCGCCGATGCCCTCGGCGAGCAGGGCGCCGAACGCGACCGCGGACTTGATCGTGCCCTGGAAGGCCGGGCCCGCCTCGGTGACGCCGAGGTGCAGCGGGTAGTCGCACCGGGCGGCGAGCAGGCGGTAGGCCTGCACCATCACGACCGGGTCGTTGTGCTTGACGGAGATCTTGATGTCGCGGAAGCCGTGCTCCTCGAACAGGGAGCACTCCCAGAGCGCCGACTCCACCAGCGCCTCGGGGGTGGCCTTGCCGTACTTCTGGAGCAGGCGGGGGTCGAGCGAGCCCGCGTTGACGCCGATCCGGATCGGCACGCCGCGCTCGCCGGCGGCGCGCGCGATCTCACCAACCTTGTCGTCGAACTTCTTGATGTTGCCGGGATTGACCCGGACCGCCGCGCAGCCCGCCTCGATCGCGGCGAAGACGTACTTCGGCTGGAAGTGGATGTCGGCGATCACCGGGATCTGCGACTTCCTGGCGATGATCGGCAGCGCGTCGGCGTCGTCCTGGGAGGGGACGGCGACCCGGACGATCTGGCAGCCCGAGGCGGTCAGCTCGGCGATCTGCTGGAGCGTCGCGTTGACGTCGGCGGTGACCGTGGTGGTCATCGACTGGACGGAGACCGGCGCGTCCCCGCCCACGGGGACGGAACCGACCATGATCTGACGGGATATGCGTCGCTCGGCGATCGGCCTGGTCCTTACGGACGGGATTCCGAGAGCAACAGAAGTCATTTTCAGCCCTTGAAGAGTCGACGACACTCATCAGTCTAGGCAGTCCCGGTGAGCTCGCGTGCCCGTATCCGCGCCCACGCGTCGGCGTCGAGCACCTCGGCCACCGAACCGGCCTCGGTCACGGCGTGCTCGGAGACCACCGCGGCCACCGTGTCGACGATGCCAAGGAACGGGAGACGCCCGGCCATGAAGGCCTCGACGCAGACCTCGTTGGCGGCGTTGTAGACGGCCGGGGCCGTGCCGCCGGCCGCGCCGACGTGCCGGGCCAGCGCGACGGACGGGAACGCCTCGTCGTCGAGCGGCTCGAACGTCCAGGTGTGGGCGGTGGTCCAGTCGACCGCCGGGGAGGCGTCGGCGACCCGCTCGGGCCAGCCGAGGGCGAGCGCGATGGGCAGGCGCATGTCCGGCGGGCTCGCCTGGGCGATGGTCGAGCCGTCGACGAACTCGACCATCGAGTGGATGACCGACTGCGGGTGGACGACGACCTCGATGCGGTCGAAGCCGATGTCGAAGAGCAGATGGGCCTCGATCACCTCCAGGCCCTTGTTGACGAGTGTGGCGGAATTCACCGTGATGACCGGCCCCATCGACCAGGTGGGGTGGGCGAGGGCCTGCTCGGGGGTGACGTCCGCGAGGTCCGCGCGCGACCTGCCGCGGAAGGGGCCGCCGCTCGCGGTGACGACCAGGCGGCGCACGGCCGAGGCGTCGGGGCCGGTGGGCCCGGCCGCCCACAGGCACTGGGCGAGCGCGGCGTGCTCGGAGTCGACCGGGATCAGCTGGCCGGGCTTGGCCAGGCGCTTCACCAGCGGCCCGCCGACGATCAGCGACTCCTTGTTGGCGAGCGCGAGCACCCGGCCCGCCTCCAGCGCGGCCAGCGTGGAGGTGAGCCCCAGCGCCCCGGTGATGCCGTTGAGGACGATGTCGGCGGGCCAGGAGGCGGCCTCCGCGACCCCCTCGGGCCCGGCGAGCACCCGCGCGTCCACCCCGTACGAGGCCAGGGCCTCGCGCAGCTCCGGCACGGCGGCGGGGTCGGCGACGGCGACCACCTCGGGCCGGAACTCGGCGGCCTGCCTGGCCAGCAGGTCGATCCGGCCGCCGTAGGCGGCCAGCGCGGCCACCCGGAACCTGCCGGGGTTTCGGGCGATGACGTCGAGGGACTGGGTCCCGACGGACCCGGTCGAGCCGAGCAGGACGACGGAACGAACGGTGTCTGGCTGCACCGCCCCATTCTCCCGGCTCGGCCCCCGCTGTCGAATCGGCCGTACCGGGCCGCGCCGCTCTTGATCGGCCCGGATCACGGCGAAAATCTGTTAGGCGTGGAACACGGGATAAAAGGCGTTATTTAAGTCCGAATTTCGTCATATCAATAGTTGTAAAGCCTGAGAAATGCGCACGTACGGCGCGCTAGCTTCCCGAAACAGCAACAGGCCCTCGGGAGGTACATATGCGGCGCAAGGCACGGCTCGTCCCTATTCTCACCGCCATCGCGGGAAGCACCCTGCTCTCCACGACGATCGCGCACGGCGCCACGGCGGACGCGACCTCGGGCGTCACGGCAGGCGCCACGGCGGACGCCACCTCGGGTGCCACGGCAGGCGCCACGGCGGACGCCACCTCGGGTGCCACGGCAGGCGCCACGGCGGACGCCACGGCGGGCGGAGGTACGGCGGCGAACGAAAGCGGCGTCACCCCGGCGCGGGCCGTCCCCCAGCCGGTCGAGAAGGAGGCGGCCGACACCAAGAAGGAGCAGCAGACGGTCCAGCGCTACTGGACCGAGGCGAAGATGGAGGCGGCCAAGCCGCTCGCCGCCCTCGTCCCCGAGAAGGACGGCGCCCGGCTCACCGCGGGCGCGATCGCGGCCCAGGCCGCGGCCGACCCCGTCTCCGTCCCCGCGACCGAGCCCGACGGCGACACCGTCACGGCCGCCAAGGGCTCGGCGGCCGTCCGCGCCTCCACCGGCACGGCGTGGACCCGTGGAGGGGCGATCGTCAAGACCGCGGGACGCGTGTTCTTCACCTACCAGGGCCGCAACGCCTCGTGCTCGGCGAACGCGGTGACCAGCGAGAACAAGAGCACCGTGATCACCGCGGGGCACTGCGTGCGGATGGGCGGCGCCTTCCACGGCAACTGGGTCTTCGTGCCCGGGTACCAGAACGGCGACCGGCCGTACGGCACCTGGGTGGCGACCACCCTCTACACCACCCCGCAGTGGAACAACAGCGAGGACGTCAACTACGACGTGGCCTCCGCCGTGGTGGCACCCCTGAACGGCAGGTCACTGACCGACGTGGTCGGCGGGCAGGGCGTCTCCTTCAACCAGGCGCGCCGCCGGCAGATGCACTCCTTCGGCTACCCGGCCGCCGCCCCGTACGACGGCTCCAAGCTGGTCTACTGCGCCGGGCGGGCGTTCGACGACTTCCTGATGTCCCGCGACATCGGGCTGAACTGCAACATGACCGGCGGGTCGAGCGGCGGCCCCTGGTTCCTCGACTTCAACGAGAGCACCGGCCTGGGCACCCTGAACTCGGTGAACAGCTTCAAGTACGCCTTCGCCACCGGCTGGATGTTCGGCCCCTATTTCGGGACCGAGGCGCGGGCCGTCTACGAGGCCGCCCAGACCACCGGCGCCCCCTGATATTCACCAGAAGTAATCACAAGAACACCCCTCGTAGTGCAAACTCGGGTCTCATGACCTCAAGCCTCCCCCTGCTTGCGGCCGCCCCGCTCGTCGCCGGGTTGCTGAGCGCCCCGACGACCGGCGCGACGACCACCTGGCAGACGGCCACCGCGTTCGGGCAACGGGCCGTGAAGACCCTCGTCACACCCTTCCTCCAGAGAACAGGCTCGGCGTCCGGCCTGCCGGACGTCGTCGAGCACGCGACCGCTCCCACCGCGTCGGAGCGGGAGCGCGTGCTCGGTTACTGGACCCCCCGCCGGATGGCCTCGGCGCTCCCCGTCGACCGGCTCGCCAAGGTCACCGGGATGCTCAGGCGGCTCTCCGCCGCCGGGCAGGGGGTGGCCCCCCGCCGGAGCCCGCACGGCGCCGCGTCCCGCACCGCGGGCGCCCGCTGGACCTCCGGCGGGGCGGTGGGGCGCACCACGGGGCGGGTGTTCCTCACCATCAAGGGCAGCGACTTCGTGTGCTCGGCCAGCTCGGTCAGGAGCGCCAACAAGGACCTGGTGGTGACCGCGGGCCACTGCGTCAAGGACGGCACCGGCGCCTGGGCCGACAACTGGACCTTCGTCCCGGGCTACAGCCAGGGCCGCCGCCCGTACGGGCAGTACACCGCGCGCCGCATGTTCGTCGCGGGCCCCTGGTCGCGCGAGGGCGACGACAGCCACGACATCGGCATGGTGGCGGTCAACACCAGCGGCGGCAGGCACCTCGGCGACGCCGTCGGCGGCCAGGACATCGCCTTCGGCGCCCCCCGGGGACGCCTCGCCAGCGGTTTCGGCTTCCCCGCCGACACGCCCTACGACGGCGAGCACCTGGTCTACTGCGCGGGCCCGCTGCGCGAGGACCCGAACGGGCAGACCGGCGACCAGGGCATGCGCTGCGACATGACCGCCGGATCCAGCGGGGGCCCGTGGCTGACCGGTTTCAACGCCGCCACCGGCCGGGGCACGATCGTCTCGGTCAGCAGCTTCAAGTACAGCGACGACCGCCACACCATGTACGGCCCCTACTTCGGCGCCTCCGCCAAGACCCTGTACACCACGGCCTCCACGTCGTGACCCCGGCGCGGCGACGCGACCGGTCCAGAGGGGCGGGGCCGATGAGGACCGTGCCCCTCTAGCAGGCGAATCAGGGGGGCAGACCGACGAGAAGCATGCCCCTCCCGCAGGCGAATCAGAGGGTCAGGCCGACGAGAACCATGACCCTCCCACAGGCGAATCAGAGGGTCAGGCCGGTGAGGACCATGACCTTCTCGTAGGTGAAGTCGGCGATGGCCGAGCGGAGGCCCTCGCGGCCGACCCCCGAGTCCTTCACCCCTCCGTAGGGCATCTGGTCGGCACGGTACGACGGCACGTCACCGATGATCACACCGCCGACCTCCAGCTCCCGGTTGGCCCGGAAGGCGTTGTCGAGGCTGCGGGTGAACACCCCGGCCTGCAGCCCGTACCTGGAGTCGTTGACCGCGGCGAACGCCTCGTCCACCCCGGACACCTTCTGGACGACCATCACCGGGCCGAAGACCTCCTCGCGGCAGACCTTGGCGTCGGCCGGCGCGTCGGCGAGCACGGTCGGCGCGAAGGTGGCGCCGTCGCGGGTGCCGCCGGTGAGCAGGCGGGCGCCCGCCGAGACGGCCTCGCCGACCCACCGCTCCACCCGCTCGGCGGCCTCGGCCGACACGAGCGGGCCGACCTGCGTCTTCTCGTCGGCGGGGTCGCCGGTGACCAGGGCCTCGACGGCCGGGACGAGCCGGGCCACGAAGTCGTCGTGGACCGACGCCTCGACGATCACCCGCTGGACGGCGATGCAGCTCTGGCCGGCCTGGTAGTTGGAGAACAGCGCGATCCGCGAGGCGGCCCAGTCGAGGTCGGCGTCGGCGAGCACGACCGCGGCGGCGTTGCCGCCGAGTTCCAGGGTCACGTGCTTGCGCGGGACCCGGTCGATGATCGCGTACCCCACGGGCGCCGAGCCCGTGAAGGAGACGACCGGCAGGCGCGGGTCCTCGACCAGCGCGCCGGCGCGGTCGTTGGACACCGGGAGCACGGAGAACATGCCCTCCGGCAGGTCGGTCTCGGCCAGGATCTCGCCCAGCACCAGCGAGGAGACCGGCGTCGCCGGGGCGGGCTTGAGGACGATCGGCGCCCCGGCCGCGATGGCCGGGGCCACCTTGTGCGCCACCAGGTTGAGCGGGAAGTTGAACGGGCTGATGCCCAGGATCGGGCCGTACGGGACGCGTGAGACGTAGGCGAGGCGGCCCGCGGAGGCGGCCTCGGTGTCCAGGCGCACGGTCTCGCCGCCGAGGCGGCGGGTCTCCTCGGCCGCGAACCTGAAGGTGGAGACCGCGCGGCCGACCTCGCCGCGGGCCCAGAAGATCGGCTTGCCGTTCTCGGCGGTGATCAGGGCGGCGATCTCGTCGGCGCGCTCGGCCAGGCGGCGCGAGACGTGCGCGAGGGCCTCTGCCCGCACGTGGATCGGGAGCGCGGCCGCCTGTTTCCGCACGGCCGCCGCCGCGGCGACGGCCTCCTCGACCTGCTCGTCGGTCGGCACGGAGCAGACAGCGACGACGCGGCCGTCATGCGGGTTGGTCACGGTGAGCTCTGCCTCGCCCGTGGCGGGGCGTCCGGCGAGCCAGAAGGGGCGCACGTCCATGCCTCGACGCTATGTCACCGGAGTGGAGGCGGCCTTACTCCACTCCGCACAACAGCCCCGGGGCGGCACGCCGTTCCGCATAAAATCCGTCGCCCGTCCCCTGTAACGGAAACAGGGGTATTCGGGGATATTCCTTATAAGGTGCCGGTTTGAATGATCCTGGGCGTGGCTAAGTCACCGGATGGACGATGAGAGCGGAAGGGCGTGGGCGCATGACCTCCTCGGCGCCGCGCGGCCTTCAGGGTGCCTATCTGGTCGGCGAGCGGGCGTCCCAGGACCAGCTCCGCACCAGGCTGCTCGACGTCGCCAGCCAGCTGCTGGTCACCATCGGGCCGGAGAGCCTGTCGATGCGCCGCATCGCGACCGAGGCGGGCTGCTCGACGACCGTCATCTACACCATGTTCGGCAGCAAGGAGGGCCTGGCCGAGGCGCTGTACCTGGAGGGCTTCGAGCGCTTCCGGCGCCGCCTGGAGGCCGTCCCCTCGCGCAAGGACGCGCTGGAACACCTCATCGCGCTGGGCCCCGTCTACCGGGAGGCCGCGCTGGACGAGCCCGGCTACTACGCCCTGATGTTCGAGCGCGCGATCCCCGGCTTCGTGCCCAGCGAGCGGGCCAGGACCCTCGCCCGCGCGGCGCTGAACATCATCGACCGGGTGATCGCCGACTGCATCTCGGCCGGGTACATCGTCCCCACCCAGCCCAGGAAGATCGCCGACGCCGTGTGGGCCGCCGCCCAGGGCGCGATCAGCCTGGAACGTGCCGGGCACCTGCGCGACAGCAACACCTACGAAACGGTCACCTACGCCGTCATCTCCCGCTACCTGGTCGTCGACCGCCACCGACCCTGACCACGCCCTCCGCACCAGGCGACCGCCACCGATCTTGACGACGCCCTCCGCGCGAGACGGCTACCACCGACCCTGACCACGCCCTCCACGCGAGACGGCCGCCACCGCCCCTGACGACGCTCCCCGCGCGAGGCGGCCACCACCGGGCCCCGGACCCCCGGGCCCCCAGACCCCCGGGCCCCTGGTCACCCGGCGACGGCGAGGGCGACCCAGAGCTCCGCGCGGACCGCGGGATCCTCGAGATCACGGCCGACCAGCTCCGCGACCCGGCGCATGCGGTAGCGCAGGGTGTGCCGGTGCACCCCGAGCCGCTGCGCCGCCGCGTCCCAGTGGCCGTTGCAGTCCAGGTAGGCGCGCAGGGAGCCGAGCAGGTCCGCGCGCGAGCCGTACTCCCTGAGCGGGGCGAGCAGCGCCGAGGAGAACGCCTCCGCCACCCCGGGGTCGAGCAGGGAGAGCAGCCCCTGGCCCGCCAGGTCGGCGAAGCGCACCACCCGCGCGGTGCCGTGCCCGGCCGCGGCGAGCGCCCGGCCGGCCTGGTCGAGCCCCGCGCGCAGGTCGCCGAGACCCACCGGATCACCGACGCCGACGAGGCCGTGCTCGCCGAGCCTCGCGGCCACGGCACCGGCCCGCGAGGCCGGGACCAGCAGGACGACCCTGTCGCCGTCGGCCGCGGCGAACTCGCTCCCGGCGGCCTCCAGCAGCGCCTCCTGCTCCCCGGCGCAGGCGACCGCCACGAGCGGCCCGCCGTCGAGCCGCTCCCCCAGCCGCTCCAGCGTCTCGCGCCCGGCGTCCACCTGCCCGGCCAGCAGCAGCCGCAGCACCGCGGAGCGGACCCTGCGCTCGGCGGCCAGGTGTTCCCCGCCGTGCTCGACGGCGAGGGTGAGCAGCGACGCGGCGGCGTTGACCACGGTGTGCGCGACCGGGGTGAAGGACCGGCCGATGCCGACGGCGAGGAATCCCCTGGTCCGGCGGGCTCCGAGCGGCCGTACGATCACGTGTTCCTCGGGCGAGGAGAGGGCCACGCTCGCGGGGGCGCCCCGGCTGGTGATCCTTCTCAGCCGCTCCAGCTCGGGGCCGAGGTCTCCGGCGGCCTCCGCCGCGCCACCGCCCGCCAGGTGCCGTACGGCCCCCGCCTCGTCGAGCAGGATCGCCCAGCCGCCCAGCTCGCGGGCGAGGCGGTCGATCACCGCGCGGGGGCCCTCCGGGCGCAGCGCGGCGCGGGTGAGGCGGCCCTGGGCGGCGAAGGCCCTGCTGAGCTCGTCGTAGTGCTCGGCGGCGATCAGGTCGCTCACCGTCTTGCCGATGGCGACGAACGGGGTGTCGCGCGGCACCTCGACCAGCGGCAGCCCGGCCCGCGCGGCGGCCTCGACCAGCGCCTCGGGGATCGTCTCGTGCCCGAGCCCGACGCCGAACCCGAGCCCGGCGACCCCCCGGGCGACCAGGCGCTCGACGTAGGCGCCGGCGTTGCCGTCGTCCAGGCGCATGCCCGTGGTGAGGACCAGCTCGCCGCCTTCGAGGAACGGGGTGGGGTCCTCCAGCTCGCTGACCGCGACCCAGCGCAGCGGCCGGTCGAGTGCCTCCCGCCCGGCGAGCACGACGAGCCCGAGCGGCAGCCGCCGCACCACGGTGCTCAGCGTCGGCGCCACCACCACCCCCTTTTGTACGTTATGTCTATTCCGCTGCTGGCAATTTTGCCATAGTGCATCATCGGCACACCGGCATTCGCGACATAGCTTCACATCATGAGCACCCTCACCGAGGGCGGCCCCTCGCTTCCGCAGGAGCGCCGCCTCGTCACCGAGATCCCCGGCCCCAGGTCCCGCGAGCTGCTCGCGCGCAAGCAGGCCGCCGTGCCCCCGGGCATCGGCACCACGCTGCCCGTCTTCGTGACGCACGCCGGGGGCGGGGTCGTGGTCGACGCCGACGGCAACTCGCTGATCGACTTCGGGTCCGGCATCGCGGTGACCGGCGCCGGGAACTCCGCTCCGCGCGTCGTCGAGCGGGTGCGCAGGCAGGTGGCGGACTTCACCCACACCTGCTTCATGGTCACGCCGTACGAGTCGTACGTGCGGGTCGCCGAGAGGCTCAACGAGATCACCCCCGGCGACCACGAGAAGCGCACCTTCCTGCTCAACAGCGGCGCCGAGGCCGTGGAGAACGCGGTCAAGGTCGCCCGCCACGCCACCGGCCGCCAGGCGGTCGTCGTCTTCGAGCACGGCTACCACGGCCGGACCCTGCTGACGATGACGCTGACGGCGAAGAACATGCCGTACAAGCACCGCTTCGGCCCGTTCGCCCCCGAGGTCTACCGGGTGCCGCTGGCCTACCCGTTCCGCTGGCCCACCGGCCCGGAGAACTGCGCCGAGGAGGCCGCGGCCCAGGCGATCGACCAGATCACCAAGGAGATCGGCGCCGAGAACGTCGCCGCCGTGGTGATCGAGCCGATCGCGGGCGAGGGCGGCTTCATCGAGCCCGCCAGGGGCTTCATGCCGAGGATCCTGGAGTTCTGCCGCGCCAACGGCATCGTCTTCGTCGCCGACGAGGTCCAGACCGGCTTCTCCCGCACCGGCCACCTGTTCGCCTGCGAGGACGAGGGCATCGTGCCCGACATCATCGTCACCGCCAAGGGCATCGCGGGCGGCCTGCCGCTGGCCGCCGTCACCGGCCGCGCCGAGATCCTCGACAAGGTCCACGTGGGCGGCCTGGGCGGCACCTACGGCGGCAACCCGCTCGCCTGCGAGGCGGCGCTGGGCGTGCTGGAGAGCATCGAGGCCGACGACCTGACCGGGAAGGCCCGCCGGATCGGCGAGACCATGCTCCCCCGGCTACGCGCCATGGCGGAGCGGAACCCGGTGATCGGCGACGTGCGCGGCCGGGGCGCCATGATCGCCATCGAGCTGGTCGTCCCCGGCACCAAGGAGCCGCACCCCACGGCGGCGGGCGAGATCGCCAGGAGGTGCCACGCCGAGGGCCTGGTCGTGCTGACCGCGGGCACCTACGGCAACGTGCTGCGCTTCCTGCCGCCGCTGGTCATCCCCGACCACCTCCTGGAGGAGGGGCTCGCGATCCTGGAGAAGGCCCTGAACGAGGCCTGATCGTTTAGAACGCACCAAAAGGGGCACCCGGCTTGATGCCGAGTGTCCCTTTTGCCGTTATGCGGTTCGCATGTAGGCCGTGATTTAACCCCCGCTTGACATCCGCCACAGCGATCACGGGCCGCGACCGCGTTATAACGGTTCCGACAAGAAAGTGCGCGATCAACACAGGAAACGTGTCGACGTCCTCCCCGCGGCCGAGCCACGGGAGAAAACAAGGGGTCACCACGCTGGAGGTATTTAGCATGAACTGGGGGCCGCCCAGAACGGCACACGTCACGATGACCTTCGATCCCGAGGGGCTGACCCGCACCCAGCGTGAGGGCGACGCCTGCGTGGCCTGCCACAAGAAGTGGCCCCGCCCGCGGACCAGGATCGGCCGCCTTCCCGACGGCACAGCCCTCTTCGCCTGCCCGGAGTGCGCCGACGCGCTGCTGCCGCAGCAGGACGACACCCGCTCCCTTCCCCGGCGCGCGGCCTTCTTCTGAACCTCTCCGGACTCTTCTGAACCTCTCTGAACCTCTCTGAACCTCTCTGAACCTCTCCGGATTCTTCCGGACCTTCCCGGACTCCGGCTTTCCCGGACCACCGGCGCGGGCCCGCGGCCGCCGGCGCGGGGCCCGCGAGCCCCGCGTCGGCCACCGGAACGAACCGGCCCGCCTCGCGCCCGCTGAGAACACCCGCGGCCCGCGGAGAACGCCCCGCCCGGCGACCCACCGGAACCGGGGCGGGGGGGGCCGCCCGCCCCCCCCCCCCCCGCCCCCCCCCCCCCCCCCCGCCCCCCCCCCCCCCCCCCCCCCCCCCCCCCCCCCCCCCCCCCCCCCCCCCCCCCC